>NZ_JBHYJX010000067.1:0-37061 GCF_042740985.1 Streptomyces sp. NPDC058985
GCCCGGTTACATTCCGAACCCGGAAGCTAAGCCTTACAGCGCCGATGGTACTGCAGGGGGGACCCTGTGGGAGAGTAGGACGCCGCCGAACAATCTTTGGAAAGGACCCCTGGTCCCCAGCGTTCAGCTGGGGACCAGGGGTCCTTTCGTTTTTTCAGGGCGCACCGGGTACCCGGCTGCGCGAGAATGACTTGCGGTACCGAAGACAGGAGTCACCCGATGTCCACCAACTCTCCCGACGACCGACCGGAGCGCGATCAGCGGCGCCGGGACAGTGGTGACCGCGGCGACCGTGGGGGTCAGCGCGGCGACCGTGGCGGCTTCCGTCGCGACAACGACCGTGACCGCGGTGGGCAGCGTGGTGGCGGCTTCCGCCGCGACGACCGTGACCGCGGGCCGCGTCGCGATGACCGCGATCGGGGCGGTGACCGCGGGTTCCGTCGCGACGACCGTCCCTCGTTCCGCCGCGATGACCGTGACCGTGGCGATCGCCCTGCCTTCCGCCGTGACGATCGCCGAGATGGGCGACGCGCCGACCGCCGTGACGACCGCCGTGACGACCGGGGCGGTCAGCGGGGTGGCTTCCGCCGTGACGAGCGTCGCGATGACCGTCCCTCGTTCCGTCGCGACGACAACCGCGGTGGCGGGTACGGGCGTCGGGACGACCGTGACCGTGGCCCGCGTCGTGACGACCGAGGTGATCGTCCCTCGTTCCGTCGCGACGATCGCCGTGATGACCGGCGCGATGACCGTCCCTCGTACCGTCGGGACGACCGCCGGGACGACCGCCGGGACGACCGACGTGACGAGCGCCCCTCGTACCGCCAGGACGACCGCCGCGATGACCGCCGCGATGACCGCCGTGATCGTCCGTCCTACCGTCGGGATGACCGGCGTGACGACCGCCGGGACGACCGTCCTCCGTTCCGTCGTGACGACCGCGGTGACCGCGGTGACCGTCCCGCCTACCGTAGGGATGACCGGCGTGATGACCGTCGCGACGACCGCGGCGGCTTCCGTCGGGACGACCGGGGCGACCGGGGTGGATTCCGTGGCCGGGACGACCGCGGTGGGCGTGGGCCCCGTCGGGACGACCGTGGCGGCCGGCCCGGAGGCTTCCGGGGGCGCGACGACCGGCATGGTGGCGGCGGACGCTTCCGTGACGAGCGGGACCGTGACCGTGACCGGGAGCCGATCAAGCGGCTGCCGATCCCCGAGGAGGTCACCGGGGACGAGATCGACAAGGACGTACGGCAGGAGCTGCAGAGCCTGCCCAAGACGCTCGCGGAGGACGTCGCCAGGAACCTGGTGATGGTCGCCAGGCTGCTGGACGAGGACCCGGAGGCGGCGTACGGCTACTCCAGGGTGGCCCTGCGGCTGGCGTCCCGTGTCGCCGCCGTACGGGAGGCCGCCGGTTTCGCGGCGTACGCCAACCAGAAGTACAGCGAGGCGCTGGCGGAGTTCCGTGCCGCGCGGCGCATGACCGGGTCCGTGGAGCTGTGGCCGGTGATGGCCGACTGCGAGCGTGGGCTGGGCCGTCCGGAGAAGGCGCTGGACATGGCCGGCACGCCCGAGGTGCACAAGCTGGACAAGGCCGGCCAGGTCGAGATGCGTCTCGTGGCGGCCGGCGCCCGGCGCGACATGGGGCAGCTGGACGCGGCCATCGTGACGCTGCAGAGCCCCGAGCTGGCCTCCAGCTCCGTGCAGCCGTGGACCGCGCGGCTGCGGTACGCATACGCCGACGCGCTGCTGGCCGCTGGCCGTGAGCAGGAGGCGCGGGAGTGGTTCGCGAAGGCCGTGGAGTCCGACCGGGACGGCAGCACGGACGCCTCCGACCGGCTGGCCGAGCTGGACGGCGTGGACTTCGTGGACGCCCTCGACGAAGGTGCGGACGACGCCGGGGAGAGCACGGCCGTTCAGGACGAGGCCGAGGACGGCGACAAGGACTGACGCGACGTCGAAGGGGCGGGACCGTGCGTACGGTCCCGCCCCTTCCGCGTTACGCGTCGAGTGTGCGCAGCACCAGACCGGAGGCCGGCTTCGGGCCGAAGGACGTCGACTTGCGGGGCATCGTGACGCCCTGCCGGGCCAGGTCGCGGACGACCTCCTCGCGGACCGGGTGCATCAGCACCGCCGTACCGCCGTCGCGTTCCGCCTTCTCGACCGTGGCCGCCGTGTCGTGGATGTAGGAGACGTGGGCCGCCGAGTCGTCGGGGATGTGCCAGACATGGGCGAGCAGTGTGGTGTGCAGGACGGTGGCGTCCAGCGTGCGCCAGGCCTCGGGCCGGTCGGTGGGGACCGTGCGGGCCAGCAGGCCGGGTTCGGGGCGGTCCACGAGGTGGAAGGCGCCGTCGCCGGCGAGCAGGAAGGCGTTGCCCGCGTCGGCCGCCTTCGCCAGGGTCTCCAGGGACTCGGCCAGCGGCGTCTCCAGGCGGCGGACCTGGAAGTGGCCGTCCAGGGCGGCGATGGCGTCCTGCACCGGGAGGTCGTGCAGCAGGCGGTGGATGGCGCGGACCCGCAGCGGATAGCGGACCGTGTCGACCAGGAGGACCAGGCCGTCGTCCCACGGGCTGGGGGAGGGGTGCTCCGCGCGGAGGGTGCGGTAGGTCGCCCAGCGGTGGTGGCCGTCCGCGATGAGGGCCTGGTGCCGTGCCAGCTCGCCGCGGACCCGGGCCACCGCGTCGGGGTCGGTGACCGACCACAGCCGGTGGCGGTAGCCGTCCTCCGTGGTGGTCGCGAGCAGCGGTGGCTGTTCGGAGGTGCGTTCCACGAGGGCGGTCGTGGCGGACGTGGTGTCGTCGCCGCGGTAGGTCAGCAGCAGGGGTTCGAGGTTCGTCCAGGTGGCGCGCATGAGCGCCGCGCGGTCGGCGACGACGTGCGGCATGACGTCCTCGTGCGGCAGGACCACTCGCTCGGCGGGGTCCGACACGCGCAGGGCGCCGATGATGCCGCGTTGCAGGAGGCCGTCGTCGGCGCGCTGTTCGTAGACGTACAGGCCCGGTTCGGGGTCGGTGGCCAGGACGCCATCCGCCAGCCAGCGCCGCAGGGTCCGGGCGGCCTGTTCGTGGCGCGCCTCCGGGGTGGCGGCCTGGGGCAGGATCAGGCGGACGATGTTGTGCGGGTCGGCGGACTCCAGGTGCAGCAGGCCGTCGGGGCGGACCACGACGTCGTAGGGCGGGGACGTCACGGCCGCCAGGCTGCCGACCCGGTCGGGGTCGTAGCGGAGGCCTCGGAACGGGGTGAGTTCCAGGCCCCGGTGCGCCGTTGCTTCCGGGTGACCTGCAGTGTTCATCCCGGCATCGTACGTCTGTCGGTGGCATGGGGGATGATCGGGGGAAAGGCGTCGAACGAGGAGCGATGTGCAATGAGCCGGAGCGTCAGGACGAGGCCCGCGGGCAGTGGGCGGCACCTGAGCGAGGCGTACGACACGGCGCTGCTCGATTTGGACGGCGTGGTGTACGCCGGGGGGAACGCGATCGCGCACGCGGTCGACTCGCTGGCCGTGGCGCGCGACGGCGGCATGCACCTGGCGTATGTGACGAACAACGCCCTGCGGACGCCGGACGCGGTGGCCGGGCACCTGACCGAGCTGGGGATCGCGACGGACGCCGCAGATGTCATCACGTCCGCCCAGGCGGTGGCCCGGCTGATCGCCGACCAGCTGCCGTCGGGGTCCCGGGTGCTGGTCGTCGGGGGCGAGGGGCTGCGCGCGGCGCTGCGTGAACGCGGCCTCGAGCCGGTGGAGTCCGCCGAGGACGACCCGGCGGCCGTGGTGCAGGGGTACGGCGGGCCGGAGCTGCCGTGGGGGCGGTTCGCCGAGGCGTGCTACGCCATCGCGCGGGGCCTGCCCTGGTACGCATCCAACACGGACCTCACCATTCCGGGCGCCCGGGGAATCGCCCCGGGCAACGGTGCGGCGGTGGAGGTGGTGCGGATCGCGACCGGCGCCGAGCCGCGGGTCGCGGGGAAGCCGTTGCCTCCCATGCACCGGGAGACGATCCTGCGCACCGGCGCACGGCGGCCGTTGGTGGTCGGGGACCGCCTGGACACGGACATCGAGGGCGCGTTCAACGGTGAGGTCGACTCACTGCTCGTCCTGACCGGCGTGACCGACGGCGCGCAGTTGCTGTCCGCGCCGCCGCGGCACCGGCCGACGTACGTCGACGCGGATCTGCGCGGACTGCTCACGGGGCAGCCGGAGGTCAGCGGTGACGCGGACGACGGATTCCGCTGCGGTGGCTGGACGGCGACGGCGGGCGAGGACCGGCTGGAACTGGAGGGCGAGGGCGAGGCGCTCGACGCTTTGCGCGCCTTGTGCGCGGCGGCCTGGACGGCCGGCGGGGAGGAAGGGTGCGGCCTGGACGCGGGGAAGGCGCTGGCGCGGCTGGGGCTGTGAGCCACCGGGACGGGCGGCGGCCTCGCGCCACGGGATCGTGATCGCTTGGCAGGGTAGGCTAGCCTAACCAGCGTGTTGGTCGAGAGTCCCCCCGAACAGCGCGCGGAGACCGCCCCCGCGCCGCCCGCCAAGCGCCGCGTCCTGCGTGCCGCGGGGCTGCCCGTGTCCGTGGCCGTGCTCGCGTCCATCGTGTTGGCGAGCATCGCGATCGGTGCGAAGGACCTGTCCCTGGCGCAGGTCTGGCACGGACTGTTCCACGACTCGGGCACCTACGGCGACGTCGTGGTCGGCGAGCGTCAGTCGCGGACCGTCCTCGGTCTGCTGGCCGGCGCCGCGCTCGGTCTCGCGGGCGCGGTGCTCCAGGCGCTCACCCGCAATCCACTGGCCGACCCCGGACTGCTCGGCATCAACGCCGGAGCCTCCGCCGCGGTCGTCACGGCCATCACCTTCTTCGGCGTCACCTCGCTGACCGGATATGTCTGGTTCGCCTTCGCCGGTGCCGCCGGGGTCGGCGCGCTGGTCTGGTTCCTGGGCGGCAGCCGGGGGGCCACGCCGGTGCGGCTGGTCCTGGCCGGCACCGCGATCAGCGCCGCGCTGTTCGGCTACCTCCAGGCCGTGATGATCATGGACGACGCGGCGCTGGGCAGGATGCGCTTCTGGACCGTGGGCTCGCTCGCCTCGGCGACCGACGACACCATCATGGACGTGCTGCCGTTCTTCGGCGTGGGCACGATTCTCGCGCTCGCGCTCGCCCGGCCGCTCAACGCCATGGAGATGGGCGACGACACCGCGAAGGCCCTCGGCGCCCATCTGAACCGCACCCGGGCGCTGGCCATGCTCGCCGCGACCGTGCTGTGCGGGGCGGCGACCGCGGCGTGTGGGCCGATCGTGTTCGTCGGCCTGATGGTCCCGCACATCGTCCGCTCCTTCACCGGACCCGACCTGCGCTGGATCCTGCCGTACGCCGCGATCCTGTCGCCCGTGCTGCTGCTGGGCGCGGACGTCCTCGGCCGGATCGTGGCACGGCCCGCGGAACTCCAGGTCGGCATCGTCACCGCCGTCCTCGGCGGGCCAGTCTTCATCTATCTCGTACGACGGCGGAGGACGGCCCAGCTGTGAAGACCGCGAAGAGCAACCGTGCGGTGCGCGGCCCCGGTGGCCTGTCGTTCCGCCTCGACGTGCGGGCCGTGGTCGTCGTCGCCCTGTTGCTGGTCGTCGCGCTCGCCGCGAGCGTGGTGCTGATCGGCACCGGCGACTTCGGGATACCGGCCGCCGACGTGCTGCGGACCCTGGCCGGCGAGGGCAACGCCGGCCAGGAGTTCATCGTCAACGAACTGCGGCTGCCGCGGGTCCTGGTCGGACTGCTGGTCGGCGCCTCGCTCGGCGTCGGCGGCGCGCTGTTCCAGGCCATCTCCCGCAACCCGCTCGGCAGTCCGGACGTACTCGGCCTCGGACAGGGCGCGACGGCCGGCGCGCTCACCATGATCGTCCTGTTCTCCGGCAGCTCCGCCCAGGTCACCTTCGGCGCGCTCGCCGGCGGCCTGGTGACCGGCACCGCCATCTATCTGCTCGCCTGGAAGCGTGGCGTGCACGGGTACCGGCTGGTCCTGGTGGGCATCGGCGTGTCCGCGATCGTCACGGCGGTCAACGGCTACCTCCTCACCCGGGCCGACATCGTCGACGCCTCCCGCGCCGTCGTCTGGATGACCGGCTCCCTCAACGGCCGCGACTGGGACCAGGTCTGGCCGCTGCTCGCGCTGTGCGCCCTGCTCGTGCCGCTCGTGCTCGGCAACGGACGGGCGCTGCGGATGATGGAGATGGGTGACGACGTCTCGTACGCCCTCGGGGTGCGCGTCGAGCGGGTGCGCGCGCTGCTGATGGTGGCCGCCGTGCTGCTGACCGCCGCCGCCACGGCCGCCGCCGGCCCGGTCAGCTTCGTGGCGCTCACCGCGCCGCAGCTGGCCCGGCGGCTCACCCGTTCGCCGGGTCCCAACCTGCTGCCCTCCCTGTGCATGGGCGCCGCACTGCTGGTGAGCGCCGACTGGATCTCGCAGCGGGCCTTCGGCGCGGACCAGCTGCCCGTGGGCGTGGTCACCGGCGTACTCGGCGGCGTCTATCTGCTGTGGCTGCTGGTCACCGAGCGCAAGGCGGGCCGGATATGAGCGCCGGTGCCGGTGTGCGCAGTGGGCCGAACAACCAAAGGAGCAACGTGAACCGCCTGACCGCCGAGAACGTCACCCTCGCCTACGACCAGCGGGTCATCGCGGAGCAGCTGTCGGTGGAGATACCCGACAACTCCTTCACGGTGATCGTCGGTCCGAACGCGTGCGGCAAGTCGACCCTGCTGAGGGCCCTGTCGCGGATGCTCAAGCCCACCCAGGGCCGGGTGCTCCTCGACGGGTCGGTCATCCAGTCGATGCCCGCCAAGCAGGTCGCGCGGACTCTCGGCCTGCTGCCCCAGTCCTCCATCGCGCCCGACGGCATCACCGTCGGCGACCTCGTCGGCCGCGGCCGCTACCCGCACCAGGGCCTGCTGCGGCAGTGGTCGACCGAGGACGAGCGGGTCGTCCAGGAGTCCATGGCGCAGACCGGTGTCTCCGAACTCGCCGAGCGCTATGTCGACGAACTCTCCGGCGGTCAGCGCCAGCGGGTGTGGATCGCCATGGCGCTCGCCCAGCAGACCCCGCTGCTGCTCCTCGACGAGCCGACGACCTACCTGGACATCCAGCACCAGATCGACGTCCTCGACCTGTGCGCCGAACTCCACGAGGAGCAGGGCCGCACGCTCGTGGCGGTCCTGCACGACCTCAACCACGCCGCCCGGTACGCCACCCACCTCATCGCGCTGCGCGAGGGGGAGATCATCGCCGAGGGCGCGCCGAGGGACATCGTCACGGTCGACCTCGTCGAGCGGGTCTTCGGGCTGCGCTGCCAGGTCATCGACGACCCGGAGACGGGGACGCCGCTGGTGGTGCCGGCGGCGCGCAAGGCGCGGAGCGCGGGCGGTACCCAGCTCGCCAAGGCGGTGCGGAAGGTGGCGGCTACAGAAGCTTCCTGAGCCGGAACAGGTCGCGCAGGCCCGCCTCAAGACGCACCCGGCCCGAACCCCAGGCCTTGGCGAAGTTCAGCTCGCCGGCGACCAGCGCCACCAGGTCGTCGCCGGTCATCGCCAGCCTGATCTCGGCCTTCTCGCGCGGGGGGCCTGCCAGGGTCTCGCGCACATCGATCCCGCCGTCCGCCATGCGTCCGGCGAAGGTGACGTCCAGGTCGGTGATGTGACAGCTCACCGAGCGGTCCAGCGCGGCGGCCGACCGCACGTCCCCTTCGGCGCCCCGCATGTTGTCCGAGAGCTTGTCGAGTGCCGCACGGCACTCCTCAGTCGTAGCCATCGGAACGAACCGTACCCCGTGGTACGCGGTAGCGTCGGGGCATGAGCGACGCAGTACCGGAGCCGGCGGTCCAGGAGAACGGGGCCGGGCCGGAGCCCCAGGTGGCGGAGTCCGGGTACGAGCCCGCGGCCCCCGCCCCGCTGGGCGTCCCCCGCACCCCGACCGGCAACGCCGAGGTCGACGCCCGGCTGGCGCGGCTGGCCGACGCGGACCACCTGGCCACGGACGGACATGTCGAGGTGTACGAGGATGTACACCGGGGGCTGCGCGACGCGCTCACCGCGCTCGACGCCCGCCCGGGACCCCAGGGACCCCCGGCGTCCCCGTCGCCGCCATCATCACCGTACGACCGCAGGAGCTGAACCGAACGTGGCAGGAGTCGCACGCCGCCGTCTCGACGCGGAGCTGGTCCGCCGCAGGCTGGCGCGCTCGCGCGAGCACGCCAGCCAGCTGATCGCCGCCGGACGGGTCTCCGTCGGCAAGACCGTCGCGACCAAGCCCGCCACGCAGGTGGAGACCGCCGCCGCGATCGTGGTGACCGATGACGACGGCGATCCCGACTACGTCTCGCGCGGCGGCCACAAGCTCGCCGGCGCCCTCGCGGCCTTCGGGCCGCGGGGTCTCGTCGTCGAGGGCCGCCGGGTGCTGGACGCCGGTGCCTCCACCGGCGGCTTCACCGACGTACTGCTGCGGGCGGGCGCCGCGCACGTCGTCGCCGTGGACGTGGGATACGGACAACTCGCCTGGAGCCTCCGGCAGGATGAACGCGTCACCGTCAAGGACCGTACGAACGTACGCGAGTTGACGCTGGAAGCGATCGATGGGGAGCCGGTGGATCTTGTCGTGGGGGATCTGTCCTTCATCCCGCTCGGACTGGTGCTGCCCGCCCTGGCGCGGTGCACCCGGCCGGACGCCGACCTGGTGATGATGGTGAAGCCGCAGTTCGAGGTGGGCAAGGAGCGGCTGGGCAGCGGGGGAGTGGTACGCAGTGCGCAGCTGCGGGCCGAGGCCGTGCGGGGAGTCGCCCACAAGGCCTGGGAACTGGGGCTCGGAGTGAAGGGGGTCACCGCCAGTCCGCTGCCGGGTCCCTCCGGGAACGTCGAGTACTTTCTGTGGCTGCGGGCCGGGGCCGGCGCACTGGACCCGGCCGACGTTGACCGTGCAGTGGCGGAGGGGCCGCGTTGACACAGAACCGAGCTCGTACTGTTTTCCTGCTCGCCCACACCGGGCGTCCCGCCGCCATCCGCAGCGCGGAGCTGGTGGTCAAGGGGCTGCTGCGGGCCGGGATCGGCGTACGGGTCCTGGAGGCCGAGGCGCGGGACCTCCCCCTGCCGGGCGAGGTCGAGCTGGTCGGCGAGGCCACTCCGCAGTGCCTCGACGGGTGCGAGCTGCTGATCGTCCTCGGCGGCGACGGCACGCTGCTGCGCGGTGCCGAGTTCGCCCGCGCCTCCGGCGTGCCGATGCTCGGGGTCAACCTCGGGCGGGTCGGCTTCCTCGCCGAGGCCGAGCGGGACGACCTCGACAAGGTCGTCGACCGGGTGGTGAGCCGGGCCTACGAGGTCGAGGAGCGGATGACCGTCGACGTCGTCGTGCACCGCAACGGCGACATCGTGCACACCGACTGGGCGCTCAACGAGGCGGCCGTGCAGAAGGCCGGCGCCGAGAAGCTGCTGGAAGTCGTGCTGGAGATCGACGGGCGGCCGGTGACCGGGTTCGGCTGCGACGGCATCGTGCTGTCGACGCCGACCGGGTCGACGGCGTACGCCTTCTCCGCCGGCGGGCCGGTGGTGTGGCCCGAGGTGGAGGCGCTGCTGATGGTGCCGATCAGTGCGCACGCGCTGTTCGCGAAGCCGCTGGTGACCTCGCCGGACTCCGTGCTCGCGGTGGAGGTGCTGCCGCACATCCCGCCGGGGGTGCTGTGGTGCGACGGGCGGCGGACGGTGGAGTTGCCGCCGGGCGCGCGGGTGGAGGTGCGGCGGGGGGCGGTGCCGGTGCGGCTGGCGCGGCTGCACCACGCGTCGTTCACCGACCGGCTGGTGGCGAAGTTCGCGTTGCCCGTGTCCGGGTGGCGCGGGGCGCCGCACTAGCGGACTCGATGGGGTGGTTCGGTGCGTCGGCGGCCGCGGGTGCGTCGTGGCTGGTCGCGCAGTTCCCCGCGCCCCTGAGCGGCGTGCGCTCGCCGGGGTGGGAAGGGCGGCCTGTGTGCACTCCCCGGCCCCGACCTCGTAAGGTCGTGTCCGTGCTTGAGGAGATGCGGATACGGTCGCTCGGAGTCATCGACGACGCCGTGGTCGAGTTGTCGCCCGGGTTCACCGCTGTCACCGGTGAGACGGGTGCCGGTAAGACCATGGTGGTCACCAGCCTCGGGCTGCTGCTGGGCGGGCGCGCGGACGCCGCGCTGGTGCGGATCGGGGCGAAGAGCGCGGTCGTC
This sequence comes from Streptomyces sp. NPDC058985, assembly GCF_042740985.1. Taxonomy (NCBI): domain Bacteria; kingdom Bacillati; phylum Actinomycetota; class Actinomycetes; order Kitasatosporales; family Streptomycetaceae; genus Streptomyces; species Streptomyces sp. NPDC058985. The sequence goes on from NZ_JBHYJX010000067.1 coordinate 10,217, forward strand.
GAGGGACGGATCGCCGTGCCCGGGGGCGCCGCTGCCGCCGTCCGGGCCGAGGAGGCCGGGGCCGAGCTGGACGACGGGGCGCTGCTGATCAGCCGTACCGTCTCCGCCGAGGGGCGCTCGCGGGCGCATCTGGGCGGGCGGTCCGTGCCCGTGGGGATGCTCGCCGAGCTGGCCGACGAACTGGTGGCCGTGCACGGGCAGACCGACCAGCAGGGGCTGCTCAAACTGTCCCGGCAACGGCAGGCGCTCGACCGGTACGCGGGCGACGCGGTCGCCGGCCCCCTCGACAAGTACGCCGGGGCCTACCGGCGGCTGCGGGCCGTCGCCACCGAACTGGACGAGATCACCACCCGCGCGCGTGAGCGCGCCCAGGAGGCCGACCTGCTGCGCTACGGCCTCGACGAGGTCGCCGCCGTCGAGCCGCGCGCCGGTGAGGACGTCGAGCTGGCGGAGGAGGCCGAGCGGCTGGGCCACGCCGAGGCGCTCGCCTCGGCCGCCACGGCCGCCCACGCCGCCCTGGCCGGCAACCCCGAGGACCCCGAGGGCGTCGACGCGGCGACCCTCGTCGCGGGCGCGCAGCGGGCCCTGGACGCCGTACGGTCGCACGACCCGGCGCTGGCCGCGCTCGCCGAGCGGATCGGCGAGGTCGGCATCCTGCTGCGGGACGTGGCCGGGGAACTGGCGGGGTACGCGGACGACCTGGACGCCGATCCGCTGCGGCTGGCCGCGGTCGAGGAGCGGCGGGCCGCGCTCACCGCGCTGACCCGGAAGTACGGCGAGGACGTCGCCACCGTGCTCGCCTGGTCCGAGCAGAGTGCCGCGCGGCTGACCGAGCTGGACGGCGACGACGAGCGCATCGGTGAACTGACCGCCGAACGGGACGCGCTGCGGGCGGAACTGAGCGGGCTGGCCCAAGCGCTGTCGGACGCGCGGGCGGAGGCCGCCGAGCGGTTCGCCGCCGCGGTGACCGCCGAGCTGGCCTCACTCGCCATGCCCCACGCGCGCGTGTCGTTCGAGATCCGGCAGACCGAGGACCCGGAGGGCGTCGAGGTCGGCGGTCGCGCGGTCGCCTACGGGCCGTCGGGTGCCGACGAGGTGGAGCTGCTGCTCGCCCCGCACCCGGGGGCGCCGCCGAGGCCGATCGCCAAGGGCGCGTCCGGGGGTGAGCTGTCGCGCGTGATGCTGGCCGTGGAGGTCGTGTTCGCGGGCACGGACCCGGTGCCGACCTACCTCTTCGACGAGGTCGACGCCGGTGTCGGTGGCAAGGCGGCGGTGGAGATCGGCCGCCGGCTCGCGCGGCTGGCGAAGAGCGCGCAGGTCGTGGTCGTCACCCATCTGCCGCAGGTGGCCGCCTTCGCCGACCGGCAGCTGCTGGTGGAGAAGACGAACGACGGGTCCGTGACCCGCTCCGGCGTGAAGGTCCTGGAGGGCGAGGAGCGGATCCGTGAACTGTCCCGGATGCTGGCCGGCCAGGAGGACTCGGAGACCGCACGGGCACACGCGGAGGAACTGCTCGAAACGGCTCGTGCGGACGCGTAGAGGCAGGGTTCCGGACGCCCCTAGGTGTGCTGTCCGGACAGGTTGGTGATGCGGCTGGCTGGTGGGTTGCCGCCGATGCCCTCGGGGTCGCGGTGGTGGCCGCGGGCGGGCGGGCCGTGGTCGCCGCGCACGCGGTCGCGCTCGTGGCCGCGGCGGTGGCCGGTGAGCCGGCGGCCGGCCCGCGTCGTTCACTCGTGTGAGTGAACCGGTGCCGTTCCGTTGCCCCGGTGGCCGACCGCCCGCGGCGGCCGTCGTTCCCGGAACACCCGTACGGCCTGGCATCCTTGACGGAGTGACGCGCGGCACGACGCGCGCCACACACCCTCCGCACCCTCGTTCTGTACGTTCTTCGTGTCCCACCCCCGCCGAACCAGGAGCCCCGGCCAGGTGACCCCCGTGAGCAGCCACTCACCGCACGGCCAGTCGCCGCTGCGCACCGTGCAGGTGCTGGGCGGCGGCAACGCCGGCAGCAGCGCGCACGTGCGTTCACTGGCCGCGGGGCTCGTCGCCAGGGGCGTGACAGTCACGGTGTGCGCCCCCTCCGATGCGGAGTGCACCTACGACTTCACGGGCACCGGGGCCGAGCACGTGCACGTGCCGCGCAGCAGCGATCCGGTCTCGGTGGCCGCGCTGCGGGCGGTGTGCGCGGACGCCGACCTGGTGCACGCGCACGGACTGCACGCCTCCTTCCGCGCGGTGCTGGCCCTGGGCGGGCGACGGGTGCGCACCCCGCTCGTCGTCACCTGGCACGACCGCGCGCACGCCGAGGGCGCGCGCGCCCACCTGCTGCGGGCGCTGGAACGGCGGGTGATGAAGGCGGCCACCGTCGTCCTCGGCACCACCTCGGGGCTGGTCGACGGGGCCCGGGGGGCCGGCGCGCGGGACGCCCGGCTCGGCCCCGTGGCGCTCCCCGTCCGCCCGGGCAGCCCGGCCGGACCCGAGGACCCCGACCGGCTGCGCCCGAAGCTGAGGGCCGAACTCGGCGCGGTGGAACGCCCCTTGCTGGTCGCGGTCGGTTCCCTGGAGCGGCACCGGGGGTACGACGTCCTGCTCGACGCCGCGCGGGTGTGGCGCCGCCTGGATCCCGCGCCGCTGGTCGTCGTCGCGGGGGAGGGACCGCTGCGCGCGGAGCTGCAGGGGCGGATCGAGAGCGAAGGGCTGCCGGTGCTGCTCGCCGGCCGCCGCGACGACGTCCCCGACCTGCTGGCGGCCGCCGACCTCGCGCTGCTGCCGGCCCGCCGGGAGACGGGACGCTCCTTGCTCGCCCAGGAGGCGCTCCACGCGTGCGTGCCGCTCGTCGCCGCCGAGGTGGGCGGCATCCCCGAACTCGTCGGCGACGCCGCCGAACTCGTCCCGGCCGGGGACGGGCAAGGGCTCGCCGACGCCGTCGTCCGCCTGCTCGGCGACCCCGGCCGACGGGACGAACTCCGGGCGCGGGGCGTGCGACAGGCGGCCACCTGGCCGACCGAGGACGAGACCGTCGCCCAGGTCCTCAGCGTCTACGACGAGCTGACCCAGCCCACACCGCTGCTCTAGGTCACGTGCCGGCGGGCGCGCAGGGCCAGGCTCAGGGCCAGTACGGTCTGCGGGTCGTCGAGGTCCGTGCCCAGCAACTCCCCGATCCGCGCCAGCCGGTTGTAGAGCGTCTGCCGGTTGAGGTGGAGTTCGCGCGCGGTCTCCGCCTTGCGGCCGGCGTGCGCCAGGTACGTCTGGAGCGTGGGCAGCAGGGGCGGCTTCGAGCGGTCGTCGTGGTCGCGCAGCGGGCCGATCGCCCGGTCCACGAAGGCCGCGAGGTCCGGATGGTCGCGCAGCCGCCACAGCAGCAGGTCGATGTCGAGGCGCCGCGCGTCGTACCAGGGCCGGTCGGTCAGCCCCTGTGCCGCGGTCGCCGTCTCCGCCGCGTGGCGCAGGCTCGCCGAAGCCGCCGCCCAGCCGCCGGCCACCCCGACGACCACGACGGGCGGCTGCGCCCCCGGCCGCTGCATCCCGGCCCGCTCCACGCCCGCCCGCAGCGCCGCCGCGACCCGGTCCGCGACCGCCGCCCGCTCCGACTCCGAACGCAGCCCGAGCAGCAGCGGCACCCGGCCCTCCACCGGCCGTACGCCCAGCAGCACCGGCACCCCGACCGACGCCAGCTCCTCGGCGACGGCGCGGGCCAGCACCGCCCAGCCGCCGCCGGCCGGGGCCAGGGCGTCGCCGAGCCGCATCACCACCGGGAGCAGCGGACCGTCGCCCGGCTTGAAGCCCAGGACGCGCGCCTGGGCCGGGGCGTCCTCCGCCGTGACCCGGCCCTCGGCGAGGTCGCTGAGGAAGTCGCCGCGCCCGCGCGCCGCCAGCTCCTCCTCCTGCCGCGCCTGCATCAGCACCACGGCGAGGCTGCCCGCCGCCCGCTCCGCCGCCATCCGGTGCACCGGCGCCAGCGGCGAGCACACCGGCAGCAGCACCAGCCGCGCCCGCACCGACCCGGCGCCGGGCCCGCCTCCGGGCACGTCCACCAGGACCGAGCCGGCCGGGGGCGGCGCGTCCTTGTGCGGGCCGCGCAGCCCCTCCCACACCTGGAGCGGATCGGCGCCCTCCGGCCCGGAACCGGCGGCGTACAGCAGGCGGCCGTCGGTGGTCTCCAGGAAGACCGGATTGTCGCCGAAGTCGGCCAGGATGCCCAGAACCTGAGGGACCCCGCCGCCGCCCAGCAGGGCCCGGGTGCACCGGCGGTGCACCTCCTCGGCCCGCTGGAGCAGCGCGTAGTGGCCGTTGACGATCTCGGTGTGGATCTCCTCGGTGACCGTCACGAACGGCACCTCGCGGTGCAGCTGGACCAGCGGCAGCCCCGCCGACCGGGCGGTGTCGACGAGGGCCGCGGGCAGCCGGGCGAAGCGCGGGCCCAGTTCGACGACGAGGGCCGCGATGCCGCGCTCGGCCAGTGTGCGGACGAACGCCCGCTGCTCGGCGGGGCGGGTGCCCAGGCCGTACCCCGTGGTCAGCAGCAGCTCGCCGCCCTTGAGCAGCGAGGCGATGTTCGGCACCTCGCCGGCGTGCACCCAGCGCACGGTGTGGTGCAGCCGGTCGGCGCCCGCCAGGATCTCCGGCAGGCCGCTGCGCAGCCCGGGCAGCTCCAGTGCCCGCTGCACGGTGATCCCGGCGCCCTGGGTGTCGAATCCGCTGTTCCTGCCGCTGTCCATGAGCCGGACGCTACCCGCAGGCGGCCGCCCGGGACATCCGCGGGTCCGGGGCCCCCGAATGCCGGCGCGGCCTCCGGGTAGGCCACCCCGCATGAAGATCACCGCAGTGGCCGCCGCACGTGAGGACGACAGCTCCCTCGAGGAGCCCTTGCGGGTGGCGGCGCAGGCAGACCGGCTCGGCTACCCAGAGGTGTGGCTGGGCGAAGGACCGACCTGGGACGCGTTCGTGCTGGCCGCGGCCGTCGGCGCCGGCACCGGGCGGGTGGCGCTCACCGCCGGCCCGATGGCCGTGTCGGTGCGCGACGCCCACGGCATCGCGCGGGGCGCCGCGTCGGTGGCCGCGCTCACCGGGCGACCGGTCGGTGTGGCCCTCGGCACGTCCAGCAAGCGCGTGGTCGAGGGCGTGCACGGCAGGGTCCGCGAACGCCCGGCGGCCGTGATGGAGGAGACCGCGGCCGCGCTCCGGGACCTGCTCCACGGGGAACCCGGAGAGCCCGTCGTCCCGGGCAGCGGCTTCACCCGCCGGCACCGGCCCCCGGGCGGCCCGCTGACCGTGGCGGCCTTCGGCGACCGCGCGATCTCCATCGCCGCCCGGTACGCCGACCGCATGCTCCTGGACGTCGTCTCGCCCGAGCAGGTCGCCGTGGTGCGCGCCAAGCTGCTCGCCGCGGCCGCGGAGGCCGGGCGCACCCCGCCGACGCTGGCCGCTTGGGTGCCCGCCGCCGTCGACCCCGACCCCGCCTCGCTCACCCAGGTGATGCGCAGTGTGGTGGGCTACCTCACGGTGCCCGGCTACCGCGAGATGTTCGAGGGGGCCGGCTTCGGCGAGGCCGTCGAGCTGGCCCGTACCGGCGCCGGCCCCGACACCCTGCTGCGCGCGCTGCCGACCGAGGCGGCGGCCACGGTGGGGCTCATCGGCGGTCTCGACACCGTGCGGGCCCGGATGGACGAGTACGCCGCGGCCGGTCTGGACGAGATCGCCCTGGTGCCGGCCACCGCGGGCGACCCGGGCGGCGAACGGACACTGACGGCGCTGGCCCGCTGAACCGACGGGCCCGGTCCGTCACCCCGCACGGCGACGGACCGGGCCCGTGGACTCCGCAGGCCCGGCTAGCCTCCGTACGCCCCGCTCGCCGTCAGCCGCAGCGCCGTGTCGATCAGCGGCACGTGGCTGAAGGCCTGCGGGAAGTTGCCGACCTGGCGCTGGAGGCGCGGGTCCCACTCCTCGGCGAGCAGGCCGAGGTCGTTGCGCAGGGACAGCAGCTTCTCGAAGAGCCTGCGGGCCTCGTCCACCCGGCCGATCATCGCCAGGTCGTCCGCCATCCAGAACGAGCAGGCGAGGAAGGCGCCCTCGTCGCCCGGCAGGCCGTCGACGCCCTCGTCCTTGCCGTCCGTCGGGTAGCGCAGGATGAACCCGTCCGACGTGGACAGCTCACGCTGGATGGCCTCGATGGTGCCGATGACCCGCTTGTCGTCCGGCGGCAGGAAGCCCATCTGCGGGATCAGCAGCAGCGAGGCGTCCAGCTCCTGGGAGCCGTAGGACTGCGTGAACGTGTTGCGTTCCTTGTCGTAGCCCTTCTCGCACACGTCCCGGTGGATGTCGTCGCGCAACTGCTTCCAGCGCTCCAGCGGGCCGTCCGCGTCGCCGGACTCGATCAGCTTGATCGTGCGGTCGACGGCGACCCAGGCCATCACCTTGGAGTGCACGAAGTGGCGGCGCGGGCCGCGCACCTCCCAGATGCCCTCGTCCGGCTCCTGCCAGTGGTCCTCCAGGTAGCGGATCAGCTTCAGCTGGAGCACCGACGCGTAGTCGTTGCGGGCCAGGCCGGTCATGTGGGCCAGGTGCAGGGCCTCGGTGACCTCGCCGTAGACGTCCAGCTGAAGCTGGTGGGCGGCGCCGTTGCCGACCCGGACCGGGGTGGAGTTCTCGTAGCCCGGCAGCCAGTCCAGCTCCGCCTCGCCCAGCTCCCGCTCACCGGCGATGCCGTACATGATCTGCAGGTTCTCGGGGTCGCCGGCCACCGCGCGCAGCAGCCACTCGCGCCAGGCGCGGGCCTCCTCGCGGTAGCCGGTGCGCAGCAGCGAGGACAGGGTGATCGCCGCGTCGCGCAGCCAGGTGTAGCGGTAGTCCCAGTTGCGGACGCCGCCGATCTCCTCCGGGAGGGAGGTGGTGGGCGCGGCGACGATGCCGCCGGTGGGGGCGTACGTCAGGGCCTTGAGCGTGATCAGGGAGCGGACCACCGCCTCCCGGTAGGGACCGTGGTACGTGCAGTGCTCGACCCAGTCGCGCCAGAAGTCCTCGGTGGCCTCCAGGGACTGCTCGGGCTCGGGCAGCGGGGGCGGCTCCTTGTGCGAGGGCTCCCACGAGATCGTGAACGCGATCCGGTCACCCGGCGCGACCGTGAAGTCCGCGTACGTGGTGAGCGCCTTGCCGTAGGTCTCGACGTCCGTGTCGAACCACACCGAGTCGGGCCCGGCGACGGCCACCGTGCGCCCCTCGTGCTTGTGCACCCACGGGACGACCCGGCCGTAGCTGAACCGCATCCGCAGCTCCGAGCGCATCGGCACCCGGCCGGAGACGCCCTCCACGATCCGGATCAGCTGCGGCGCGCCGTCGCGCGGCGGCATGAAATCGGTCACCCGGACGGTGCCCCGGCCGGTGTCCCACTCGGACTCCAGGATCAGCGAGTCGCCGCGGTAGGTCCGCCGGGCCGCGGTGGGCGGCTCGGCGCCGGGGGCGTAGGCCGGCCCCATCCGCCAGAAACCGTGTTCCCCGGTGCCCAGCAGACCGGCGAAGATGGCATGCGAGTCGAAGCGGGGCAGGCACAGCCAGTCGACTGTGCCGTCCCGGCAGACCAGTGCGGCGGTCTGCATGTCTCCGATGAGTGCGTAGTCTTCGATGCGCCCGGCCACGTGCAACTCCAGTCGAACGGCCACGTCACCCCGCGATGGGGGCGGTCGCTAGTGCGGTCAAGGGTGGGGTCAGGGGTGTGTGTCATGTGTGGTTGAGCCATGAAGCAAAGCAGTCGTCCGGCCGTCAAGCCAAACACTGCGCCGCAAACGACAATTGTCGCTCAACTGTCGCTCGAAGAACCGACGAGCTCTCGTTGTTCCGGCGGTGACGGGCGAGGGGTGGTGCCGCGTCGCCGGGGCCGGCTCGGCAGCGAACGTCCGAGCAGGATACGACGCACGTAGATGATCTGTGTGCCGCTCCGGGCAACCCGGGTCCGCCGAACGGGTGACCACCGGGTGAGGAAAGTGTGACGTCTCCACCTGCGTGTCCGGGCGTGCGCGGAGGGTGGCCGGAAGCCGCCGCCCCGAGGCGCTGATACGCTGGTAGCCCGTGGACCGGTGGGAGAAAAACCCCGGAACCGCAGCGACGGCGCCACCGCCGACACCCCCGGACGACGGGGGCGGAGGGCGAGCGCACCGCACCCCAGACCGCGACCACGGGAGCCCCCTCTTGGCCATGCCGCCCAGCGTTTTTCGAAACAGCACAGCCTCGACGACCAAGCACATCTTCGTCACCGGGGGTGTCGCCTCCTCGCTCGGCAAGGGGCTGACCGCCTCCAGCCTCGGCATGCTGCTCAAGGCACGGGGCCTGCGCGTCGTGATGCAGAAGCTCGACCCGTACCTCAACGTCGACCCCGGCACGATGAACCCCTTCCAGCACGGTGAGGTGTTCGTCACCAACGACGGCGCCGAGACCGACCTGGACATCGGCCACTACGAGCGCTTCCTCGACCGCGACCTCGACGGCTCCGCCAACGTCACCACCGGCCAGGTCTACAACACGGTGATCGCCAAGGAGCGGCGCGGCGAGTACCTGGGCGACACGGTCCAGGTCATCCCGCACATCACCAACGAGATCAAGCACCGCATCCGCCGCATGGCGACGGACGAGGTCGACGTCGTGATCACCGAGGTCGGCGGCACGGTCGGCGACATCGAGTCGCTGCCGTTCCTGGAGACCGTCCGCCAGGTCCGGCACGAGGTCGGCCGGGACAACGTGTTCGTGGTCCACATCTCCCTCCTGCCCTACATCGGCCCTTCGGGTGAGCTGAAGACCAAGCCGACCCAGCACTCGGTCGCGGCCCTGCGCAACATCGGTATCCAGCCGGACGCGATCGTGCTGCGCTGCGACCGCGAGGTCCCGACCGCGATCAAGCGCAAGATCTCCCTGATGTGCGACGTCGACGAGGCCGCCGTGGTGGCCTGCCCCGACGCCCGCTCGATCTACGACATCCCGAAGGTCGTCCACACCGAGGGCCTGGACGCGTACGTCGTCCGCAAGCTGGACCTGCCGTTCCGCGACGTGGACTGGACGACCTGGGACGACCTGCTCGACCGCGTCCACAAGCCCGACCACGAGATCACGATGGCCCTGGTCGGCAAGTACATCGACCTGCCCGACGCCTACCTCTCGGTCACCGAGGCGCTGCGCGCCGGCGGCTTCGCCAACAAGGCCCGCGTGAAGATCAAGTGGGTCACGTCCGACGACTGCAAGACCGCGGCGGGCGCGGCGGCGCAGCTCGGCGACGTCGACGCGATCTGCATCCCGGGCGGCTTCGGCGACCGCGGTGTGCTCGGCAAGGTCGGCGCCATCCAGTACGCACGCGAGAACCGGATCCCGCTGCTCGGCCTCTGCCTGGGCCTGCAGTGCATCGTGGTCGAGGCCGCGCGCAACCTGGCCGGCATCGCGGACGCCAACTCCACCGAGTTCGACCCGGCCACCGGCCACCCGGTCATCTCCACCATGGCCGAGCAGCTGGACATCGTGGCCGGCGAGGGCGACATGGGCGGCACCATGCGGCTCGGCATGTACCCGGCGAAGCTGGCCGAGGGCTCCATCGTGCGCGAGGTCTACGACGGCAAGGAGTACGTCGAGGAGCGGCACCGTCACCGCTACGAGGTGAACAACGCCTACCGCGCGGAGCTGGAGAAGAAGGCCGGCATCGTCTTCTCGGGCACCTCCCCGGACGGCAAGCTCGTCGAGTACGTCGAGTACCCGCGCGACGTCCACCCGTACCTGGTCGCCACGCAGGCGCACCCGGAGCTGCGCTCGCGCCCGACCCGCCCTCACCCGCTCTTCGCCGGGCTGGTCAAGGCCGCGGTCGAGCGGAAGACGTCGAAGTAGCACACCAGTTGTACGGTGGCCGGGGCACGCGCACTCAACGGCGCGGGCCCCGGCTTTCGCGTACGTCTGAAAGGGCAGGTCAGGCATGACGGGCAGCACGATCAAGGACATCCCCGAGGAGTGGGAGGTCCGGGGCACCGCGACGCCCTTCCGGGGGAAGAAGACCTCCGTCCGCACGGACGACGTGGTCATGCCCGACGGATCCGTGGTGACCCGCGACTACCAGGTCCACCCGGGCTCCGTCGCCGTCCTCGCCCTGGACGGCGAGGGCCGGGTGCTGGTCATCCGCCAGTACCGGCACCCCGTGCGCGAGAAGCTGTGGGAGATCCCCGCCGGACTCCTCGACGTCCCCGGTGAGAACCCGCTGCACGCCGCCCAGCGCGAGCTGTACGAGGAGGCGCACGTCAAGGCCGAGGACTGGCGGGTGCTGACCGACGTCTACACCACCCCCGGCGGCTGCGACGAGGCCGTGCGGATCTTCCTCGCCCGGAACCTCTCCGAGGCCGAGGGCGAGCGCTTCGAGGTCGAGGACGAAGAGGCCGACATGGAGCTGGCCCGGGTGCCGGTCGCGGACCTGGTCCGCGGTGTCCTCGCGGGCGAGCTGCACAACAACTGCCTGGTCGTGGGCGTGCTCTCGCTGATCGCCGCGGAGCGGGGCGACGGACTCGACGCGCTCCGCCCGGCCGGGGCGCCGTGGCCGGCCCGCCCCTTCGAGGCCTGATCCGCCGCCGCCGGAACACCTGGCGTCCCCTATCGGTGTGACCATCTGTTGATCCGATCGAGGGACCTGCCCGCCGCGCTCCGCCGGGGACGTCGCAGAGCGTGAACTAGGCTCTGGAAACGCCCGAACCGGGGTTCCGGCGGGCGCCGGTGCGGTGGGATCGGGAGTGTGGCCCGTGACGGATCAGGCGGTGGACACGGACGGCGAACGGCTGTCGGAAGACCCTGTCGAGGAGAGTCGGTTCCTGGGCCGCAACCGGGAGCTGAAGGAGCTGCGCGCCGACATCGAGCGCGCGGGCCTGGACACCCTCTCCGGACGCAAGGCCCCTCGCGCGCGCGTGCTGCTCATCGCCGGCCGCCCCGGCTCGGGCCGCACCGCGCTCGCCGGGGAACTGGCCGCCCAGGTCGCGGACGACTACCCCGACGGCGTGCTGCGGGCCCGGCTGAGCGAACCCGACGGCACGCGCGTGCCGGTCGCACGGATCGCCCGCGAGCTCCTCACCGACCTGGACCGCCCCACCCCGCCCGGCGCCGGCGAGGACGACCTCACCGAGGCGCTGCGCACCGCCCTGGCCGACCGCCGGGTCCTTTTGCTGCTCGACGACGCCGCCGACGCCGAGCAGGTCGACGCCCTGCTGCCGGACACCCCGGACTGCCTCGCCGTGGTGGTCGCCGAGGGACCGCTGACCGGCATCACGGACGTCCGCCCGTGCACGCTGGGCGGCCTCGACACCAAGTCGGCCATGGAACTGCTGTCCTGGTACACCGGCTCGGTCCGCATCACCGTCGACCCTCGGGCCGCCGAGCAACTGGTCGAGGTCTGCCAGGCCCAGCCCGCCGCGCTCACCCTGGCCGGCGGCTGGCTCGCGGCCCGGCCCCAGGCGGCCGTCGCCGACCTGGCCAGACACGTGCACGCGGAGGGCGACGAGGGCACCGCGCTCAGCCGCGTCTTCCGCCTCGTCTACGCCTCACTGCCCAGCACCGCCGCCCGGATGCTGCGCCTGCTCTCCCTCGCCCCGGCCGGCCTGGTCGACCCGCACACTGCTTCCGCGCTCGCCGGATGCTCGGTGAACGGCGCCCGCACCACCCTCGACGACTTCGTCGGCCTCGGCCTGCTGCGCGCGGTCGGCTCCACACCGCCCGGGTACGAGGTTCCCGCCTGCCTGCACGCCCGGCTGACCCGCCTGGCCGAGACGCAGGACCGGCCGGCCGAGCTGCAGCTGGCCCGCGCCCGGATGCTGGAGCGGACGGTGCGGCTGCTCCAGTCCTGCCGGGCGGTCACCGAGACGGACAGTCCGCAGGCCCGCGAGAAGCTCGTGGGCATGCCGCGCGACCTGCGCTTCCCCACCCCGAGGGCGGCCGCCGACTGGCTGCGCGCCCGGCGCCCCGCCCTGCTCGCCTCGGCCCGCCTCGCGGTCGCCGACGGGGAACTGGACACCCTGGCCCGCCGGCTCATGTCCCAGCTGGTCCGGGCCATGGTGGCGCACTTCGGCACCCAGGCCGCGGCCCCCGACCTGTACGGCATCCACCGCCTCGTGCTCGACGTCGCGGAGCGCCGCGAACTGCCCCGGGAGAAGGCCGCGGCCCTGCTGAACCTGGCCGACCTCGACGCCCGCACCGGCCGCACCGCCGAGGCCCTGGTGCGCTACCGGGCGGCGCTGGATGCCGGACGCGAGGCGAACGACCCGTACGCCACCGGCCGCGCGATGGAATCCGTGGGCGGCGCCCACCTGGAGCTCGGGGACTACGACCGGGCCGCCGACTGGTACGGACGGGCCCTGGCCCAGCGGCTGGCCCGCGACGAGCGCGCCGACGCCGCCCGCATCTACGGCCGCCTCGCCACCGCCCACACCTACGCGGGCCGCTACGGCGAGGCGGTGCGCTCCTGGCGCGCGGCCGTCGCCGGGTACCGCAAGGGCGGGGACGTGGCCGCGCAGGCGCGGGCACTGTCGGAGCTGGCCCGGGTCCAGGAGTACGCCGGACGGCCCGAGGAGTCGCTGCGCACCTGCCAGGAGGCCGTCGAGTGGGCCCGCCGGGCCGAGGACGTCCGGCTCCAGGCCGCCCTGCACCTGCGGCTCGCCGACACCCTCGACCGGCTCGGCGACCCCGTCGCGGCGGGCCTGGAGCGGAGTACCGCCGACCGCATGCTGAGGGAAGATCCTGAAGACGCCTGCGAAATCCGTAGCGCATCGTCTGAAGATTGATGCTTTGAAAGGCTAGACAGAGGGAACGCCTTCATTAGACTGGCTCTGCCGCACATTCTCCTGCGGTCTCTCCAGGTGTGCCCGCGCTTGAGCGGGTATGTCTTGTAATAGCCCATTCTCTGAGCCAAGGACCGTGATCCCCGTGAAGGTCGGCATCCCCCGCGAGGTCAAGAACAACGAGTTCCGGGTGGCCATCACCCCCGCCGGCGTGCACGAGCTGGTGCGCCACGGCCACCAAGTGGTCATCGAGCGCGAGGCCGGCGTCGGCTCCTCGATCCCGGACGCCGAGTACGTCGCCGCCGGTGCCCGGATCCTGGACACCGCCGACGAGGTCTGGGCCGCCGCCGACCTGGTGCTGAAGGTCAAGGAGCCGATCGCGGAGGAGTACCACCGCCTCCGCAAGGACCAGACGCTCTTCACCTACCTCCACCTGGCCGCCTCCAAGGAGTGCACGGACGCCCTCGTCGAGTCCGGCACCACCGCGATCGCCTACGAGACGGTCGAGCTGCCCAGCCGCGCCCTGCCGCTGCTGGCCCCGATGTCCGAGGTCGCGGGCCGGCTGGCCCCGCAGGTCGGCGCCTACCACCTGATGGCCTCCAACGGCGGCCGCGGTGTGCTGCCGGGCGGCGTGCCCGGCGTGATCCCGGCCAAGGCCGTCGTCATCGGCGGTGGCGTCTCCGGCTGGAACGCCACCCAGATCGCCGTCGGCATGGGCTTCGACGTGACCCTGCTCGACCGCGACATCAACAAGCTGCGCGAGGCCGACAAGATCTTCGGCACCAAGGTCAAGGCCGTCATGTCCAACTCCTTCGAGCTGGAGAAGGCCGTCCTCGACGCGGACCTGGTCATCGGCGCGGTGCTCATCCCGGGCGCCAAGGCCCCGAAGCTGGTCACCAACGAGCTGGTCTCCCGCATGAAGCCCGGAAGTGTTCTTGTCGACATCGCGATCGACCAGGGCGGCTGCTTCGAGGACTCGCGTCCCACCACGCACGCCGAGCCGACCTTCCCGGTCCACAACTCGGTCTTCTACTGCGTCGCCAACATGCCGGGCGCGGTGTCCAACACCTCCACCAACGCCCTCACCAACGCCACGCTGCCGTACATCGTGGAGCTGGCCAACCGCGGCTGGGTCGAGGCGCTGCGCCGTGACCCCGCGCTGGCCCGGGGTCTCAACACGCATGACGGCAAGGTCGTTTACCGCGAGGTCGCCGACGCCCACGGCCTGGAGTACGTCGACCCGAGCACGCTGCTCGGCTAAGTCGGCAACCCGCAAAGGCGATACGTCAACAAGTACCGTCAACCCCACACGCCCGGCCGGACCTTGCCCGACAAGGTCCGGCCGGGTGTGTGTATGGTCACTTTGCGATTCTCGGTCAACTCGCCTCGAACGTAACGCTTCAACCGATTCGCGCACCGGTGAAACCTGCCGTGCGACGGCCGTACGCCCTTGACAGAGGGATGTTTCATTGCCGACACATCGGGCCGGGTCCGGCGGATTGTGTTGCTGCGGACGGCCGACACGCCATAGAGTCGCCGAACGTCGGCATGGTGCCACGCTGACCTGTCTAGAAGTTCCCTGGTCACCAAGGAGGTAAGACGACTTGTGAATGAGTCGACATTTACTCCCGGGGGTGGTCAACCAGGAATGCCTGCACGGGCCCACGGCCCGGGGCGTCTCGAGGCTGTCGGCTCCGTCGCCGTACGTACCTTCGAAGCCGCCCACCAGAGTCCGCAGGCAACTCTGACAGCACACATGAGTATGGATGGCCAACACGTGAACGCCATGGCCGGCGACGGAAGTGGCGCGCCCCGCAACCACTTCGCCGACTACGACGAACTGCCCGAGGGGCACTTCTACGACCCGGACGCGGAGTACGAGCCGGATCCCGAGTACGCCGCCACGCTCGCGCCCGACGCGGCCCGCCAGCGCCGTGAGCGCATCGGTCCGACCGGACGCCCGCTGCCGTACTTCCCGATCCCGGGCCCGCTGACCGATCACGGCCCCGCGAAGATCATCGCGATGTGCAACCAGAAGGGCGGCGTGGGCAAGACCACGTCGACCATCAACCTGGGTGCCGCGCTCGCCGAGTACGGGCGCCGGGTGCTGCTCGTCGACTTCGACCCGCAGGGCGCGCTGTCGGTCGGGCTCGGCGTCAACCCGATGGAGCTCGACCTCACCGTCTACAACCTGCTCATGGAGCGGGGCATGGCGGCCGACGAGGTGCTGCTGAAGACGGCGGTCCCCAACATGGACCTGCTGCCCAGCAACATCGACCTGTCGGCGGCCGAGGTGCAGCTGGTGAGCGAGGTCGCGCGCGAGTCCACGCTGCAGCGCGCGCTGAAGCCGCTGATGGACGACTACGACTACATCGTGATCGACTGCCAGCCCTCGCTCGGCCTGCTCACGGTCAACGCCCTGACGGCCGCGCACAAGGTGATCGTGCCGCTGGAGTGCGAGTTCTTCGCGCTGCGCGGTGTGGCCCTGCTGACCGAGACGATCGAGAAGGTCCAGGAGCGGCTCAACCCGGACCTGGAGCTGGACGGCATCCTCGCCACGATGTACGACTCGCGCACGGTGCACAGCCGTGAGGTGCTCGCGCGTGTCGTCGAGGCGTTCGACGACCACGTCTACCACACGGTCATCGGGCGCACCGTCCGCTTCCCGGAGACCACGGTCGCCGGTGAGCCGATCACCACGTACGCCTCCAACTCCGTCGGCGCCGCCGCCTACCGCCAGCTCGCCAGGGAGGTGCTCGCCCGGTGTCACGCCGAGTGAGTCTGCCGGGGGCCGACGAACTCTTCCGTACGACAGGGGGGATGGCGCTCCAGGCGTCCACCCCGCGGCGGCCGGCCAACGGCGAGGCACGCGTGCCGGCGCCGGCGGGGGAGAGCGACCAGGCCGCCGCCGAGGACGCGCCGCAGTCGGTGCCCGCGCAGGGCGGCGACGGCGAGGGCGCCGAGCACGCGGCGGCGGACGCGGAACCGGGCTCGGCGGGCGAGTCGCGCAGCCGGGGCGCGGAGCGCTCCGCACGGCCCTCCGTGCCGGGCGCGGGCGCGCAGGAAGGTTCTGCCACCGCCCAGCCCCGCAAGCGCGGCGGCAGGGCGGCCGCACGCCGCCCCAGCGGCCGTGAGCGCCACGACGAGAAGATCACCGTGTACGTCTCCGCCGAGGAGCTGATGGACCTGGAGCACGCCCGCCTGGTGCTCCGCGGAGAGCACGGCCTCGCCGTCGACCGGGGCCGCATCGTCCGCGAGGCGGTCGCCGTGGTCCTCGCCGACCTGGAGACCCGTGGGGACGCCAGCATCCTCGTACGACGGCTGCGCGGGCGGTAGCGGTAGCCTGCGGGGGCCATGACCTCGAACGACGCCTCCAGCCCCGGCCCCCGCGCCGCCCGTCGGCGCGCGCTGGGGCGGGGGCCCGGAGAAGCCCCGGGGCCCGCACCCACCCCCGAGCAGGAAGCACCGCCCCGCCCGGCGCCCGCGCCGGCCGCCGTCGAGCCGCCGGAGCCCCGACCGGAAGCCGCGCCCGCAGAGATCCCGCCGGAGGCCTCGCAGTCCGAGGCCCTGCTTCCCGCCGCGACCGCCCCGGCCGACGCCTCCCGCGCGCAGGGTCCGGAGACCGGGCCGCCGCCCCGCGCGGCGCTCGGTGAGGCGGACGTCGCCGATGTGCCGCCGGAGCGCCTGCCGGACGCCGCGCCCGCCGGGGTCTCGCCGGAGGCCCCGCGCCCCGAGGCCGCGCCTCCCGACGCCTCCCCCGCGCAGGGCGCGGAGGGCGGCGGTGACGCCGACGGTGTCTTCAAGGTTCGGCTCGCCAACTTCGAGGGGCCGTTCGATCTGCTTCTTCAGCTGATCGCCAAGCACAAGATGGACGTCACCGAGGTCGCGCTGTCCAAGGTGACCGACGAGTTCATGGCGCACATCCGGGCGATGGGGTCCGACTGGGACCTCGACGAGACCACCGAGTTCCTGGTGGTCGCCGCCACCCTGCTCGACCTGAAGGCGGCCCGGCTGCTGCCCGCCGCCGAGGTCGAGGACGAGGCCGACCTGGCACTTCTCGAGGCCCGCGACCTGCTCTTCGCGCGGCTGCTCCAGTACCGCGCGTACAAACAGATCGCCGAGATCTTCAACGAGCGGCTGGAGTCCGAGGCCCGCCGCTACCCCCGTACCGTCGGCCTGGAACCCCACCACGCCGAGCTGCTGCCCGAGGTCGTCATCAGCATCGCCCCCGAGGGCTTCGCCAAGCTCGCCGTGAAGGCCATGCAGCCCAAGCCCAAGCCGCAGGTCTACGTCGAGCACATCCACGCGCCCCTGGTCAGCGTCCAGGAGCAGGCCCAGATCGTGGTGGCCCGGCTCCGGGAGCTGGGCGAGGCCAGCTTCCGCGTGCTGGTCCAGGACACCGCGGACACACTGACCGTCGTGGCCCGCTTCCTGGCCCTGCTGGAGCTGTACCGGGAGAAGGCCGTCGAACTGGACCAGGAGACCGCGCTCGGCGACCTGCTGGTGCGCTGGACCGGCGGTGACGAGGACGCCGCACCGGTGGTGACCGACGAGTTCGACCGGCCGCCGGAGAAGACCGAGGAGGAGCGGAAGGCGTGAGTGAGCAGACGACGGAGGCCGTGCGCGCACCGGAGGGCGTCGCCGGCCTCGACCTCAAGCCCGCACTCGAGGCCGTCCTCATGGTCGTCGACGAGCCCGCGACCGAGGAGCAGCTGGCGAAGATACTGCAACGCCCCCGGCGGCGCATCGCGGACGCCCTGCGGGAGCTGGCCGACGAGTACACCGTCCAGGGCCGCGGCTTCGAGCTGCGCCTGATCGCCGGCGGCTGGCGCTTCTACACCCGCCCCGAGTACGCCGCGGCCGTCGAGGGCTTCGTCCTGGACGGCCAGCACGCCCGCCTCACCCAGGCCGCGCTGGAGACCCTCGCCGTCGTCGCCTACCGCCAGCCGGTCAGCCGCAGCCGCGTCTCCGCGGTGCGCGGCGTGAACTGCGACGGTGTGATGCGCACCCTCCTGCAGCGGGGTCTGGTCGAGGAGGCGGGCACGGAACCCGAAACAGGTGCGATCCTGTACGTGACGACGAACTACTTCCTGGAGCGGATGGGCCTGCGCGGCCTGGACGAGCTCCCGGAGCTCGCGCCCTTCCTCCCGGAGGCGGCGGCGATCGAGGCCGAGACGCTGGAAGGGGTCCCGTCGTTCGATCCGGACGCCCCGGATACCGAGGACGCAGACGACAAGACGGAACTTTGATGCGAAGCAGCAGCGGCAGGAACAGCAGCGGAAACAACGGCGGGAGCCGTGGTGGCAACAGCGGCGGCCGCGGCGGGAGCAGTGGTGGCCGCGGTAACTACCGCGGCGCCGGAAACAACCGCGACGACAAGCCGGGCGGCCGGCCGAAGAAGCCCCGCCCGGAGGAGCGCCGGTACGACGTGGGCCCCGGAGCCTCTCCCGAGGGCCCCAAGTCCGGGCGCGGCGGCGCGGCCCGCGGCGGCGCCAAGGGCGGCCCCAAGCGGCCCCAGCAGCGCGGCCGCTCGGCTCCGGCCACGTCCCGCGAGTACGAGACGCGGGCCGAGGAGCGCAACCGCGAGCGGTACGCGGGCAAGAAGGACGTCAAGCTCCCGAAGACCTTCCCCGGCGCCGAGCAGGAGGGCGAGCGGCTGCAGAAGGTCCTCGCGCGCGCGGGCTACGGCTCCCGGCGCGCCTGCGAGGAGCTGATCGAGCAGGCCAGGGTCGAGATCAACGGCGAGATCGTGCTGGAGCAGGGCCGCCGCGTCGACCCGGAGAAGGACGAGGTCAAGGTCGACGGCCTGACCGTCGCCACGCAGTCGTACCAGTTCTTCTCGCTCAACAAGCCCGCCGGCGTCGTCTCCACCATGGAGGACCCGGAGGGCCGCCAGTGCCTCGGCGACTACGTCACCAACCGTGAGACCCGGCTCTTCCACGTGGGCCGGCTCGACACCGAGACCGAGGGTGTCATCCTGCTCACCAACCACGGTGAGCTGGCGCACCGCCTGACCCACCCCCGGTACGGCGTGAAGAAGACCTACCTCGCGCACATCGTGGGCCCGATCCCGCGGGACCTCGGCAAGCGCCTCAAGGACGGCATCCAGCTGGAGGACGGGTACGCGCGCGCGGACCACTTCCGGGTCGTGGAGCAGACCGGCAAGAACTACCTGGTCGAGGTCACCCTCCACGAGGGCCGCAAGCACATCGTCCGCCGGATGCTGGCGGAGGCGGGCTTCCCCGTCGACAAGCTGGTGCGCACCGCCTTCGGCCCGATCACGCTGGGCGACCAGAAGTCGGGCTGGCTGCGGCGGCTGTCCAACACGGAGGTCGGGATGCTGATGTCGGAGGTCGAGCTCTGAGCGTCCTGGGCGTCCCCGCAGGGTTGTCCTGACCGGCCCACCCTCTTTATAGTCCTAGTGACTATTAAAGGGGGTGGGCCGTTCTGCACGGCTACGACAAGCACGCCTTCGAACCCTTCGCCGTCACCGTCGATCTCGCGGTCCTCACACTGCGCGCGGGCGCGCTGCACGTGCTGCTCGTCGAGCGCGGCCAGGAGCCCTACGCCGGCCGCTGGGCGCTGCCCGGTGGCTTCCTGCTGCCGGACGAGTCGGCGGAGACGGCCGCCCGGCGCGAGCTGGCCGAGGAGACCGGCCTGGCGGACGTGACCGGGCTGCACCTGGAGCAGCTGCGGACCTACAGCGAACCCGGCCGCGACCCCCGGATGCGCGTCGTCTCCGTCGCCTTCGCCGCGCTGCTGCCCGACCCTCCCGAGCCGCACGCCGGCACCGACGCCGCCGAGGCCCGCTGGATGCCGTACGACGAGGCCCGCGGCCTCGCCTTCGACCACGACCGGATCCTGGCCGACGCCCGGACCCGCGTCGGCGGCAGGCTGGAGTACACCTGCCTGGCCACCGCCTTCTGCCCGCCCGAGTTCACGCTGGGCGAGCTGCAACAGGTCTACGAGACCGTGTGGGGCGCTCCTCTCGACCGGCCCAACTTCCGCCGCAAGGTCCTCGCCACCCCGGGTTTCGTGGAGCCCGTCCCCGGCGCCGCCCGGCTGACCGGCGGACGCGGCAAGCCCGCCGCGCTGTACCGCGCGGGCCCTGCCACCACCCTGCACCCGCCCCTGCTCCGCACCCCTCGGGAAGGACGCCCCGCATGACCACGAAGACCGTCACCAAGCGCGCCGCCACCGGAGCGCTCACCGGCCTCGCCCTCGGCGACGCGCTGGGCTTCCCGACCGAGTTCAACGACGTCCCGGCGATCCTCGCCAAGTGCGGCCCATGGCGGGAGATGACACTGCCGGACCCGGCCTACGTCACCGACGACACGCAGATGACGCTGGCGCTGGGGAAGGGGCTGCGGACGGCCATGGACCGCGGGGCCCTCGCGCCCGAGGGGATGGCCGAACCGGTACGCCAGGAATTCATCGCCTGGAACCGCTCGCCCGAGAACAACCGGGCCCCGGGCAACACCTGCCTCACGGCCTGCGGCCTCCTGGAGCGGGGCGACCGCCCCTGGCAGGACGCCAGCCAGATCCACTCCAAGGGCTGCGGCGCCAACATGCGCGTCGCGCCCATAGGCATCGTCCCCGGTCTGAGCGACGAACAGCGCGCGGGCGCCGCCCAGTTGCAGTCCGCGCTCACCCACGGCCATCCCACCGCGCTCGCCGCCTCCGACCTGACCGCGCACGCCGTACGGCTGCTCGCCGAGGGGGCGGAGCCGACCGGACTGGTCGGGCTGCTGCGCTCGTACGCCTACGACAACCGCGGTCGCTACCACGAGCGCTGGCTCGGCGACCTGTGGACCCGCGCCCAGGACCCCACGCCCGAGCACTTCATCGCCCGCGGCTGGGACGAGTGCCTGACGACCCTCGACCGTCTCCAGCAGGCCGTGCGCACCGCCTCGCCCGAGACCGACCCCTGCCTGTCCGTCGGCGAGGGCTGGATCGCGGAGGAGGCCATGGCGGCCGGGCTGCTCTGCTTCCTGCTCTTCGTCGACGAGCCGCTGACCGCCCTGCGCCGCGGCGCCTGCACCTCGGGCGACTCCGATTCCATCGCCTGCCTCGCGGGCGCGTTCGCCGGCGCCCACCTGGGTGCCGACGCCTGGCCCACCGACTGGGCCGACCGCATCGAGTACCGGGACGACCTGCTCTCCCTGGGCGCGCTCTGGGACGCTTGAGCCCATGATCGACGCCCACAGCATCGGCCCGGCATCGGCCCGGCCGCGGGATGGCCGGGCAGCCTGTCAGCGCTGAAGGGCTGAGGCGCGGCGGGTGCGCAGGAGGAAGTCCTCCACCCGGCGGCGGTCCGGTTCGGCGGGGAGGGGGCTGCTGTGGGCGGCCTGCTCGCCCTCCCGGGCCAGGCGGGTCATCCGGGCCTCCACCTCCGGCCAGGGGACCTCGCCGCGCTTCACGGCGAGCAGCGACTCGCGCCGGTCGCCGACGTCGATGGTGAGCGTGCCCGTGCGCAGCAGGTCGCGCGCGGACTCCAGGAGGCGCAGGAGGTGCATCGCGTGCTTCCAGCGCGGGGCGCCGTGCGTGCGGACGTCGGCGTCCAGTTTGCGGCGCTGGCCGTGCGCGTAGCCGGTGAACGTCTCGTGGGCGCGGCGGGAGAGGAACGCGTCGTGCAGGGACAGCAGTTCACGGCCCGTGGCGTCGGCGTACTCCACCAGCGGCGAGTGCAGGCACTCCAGGACGTTGGGGTTCGCGCGCAGGGCCAGCTCGCAGAAGCGCTCCAGCTCCCAGGAGAACTGCTCGTCGGCCGGGCCCTCCACATGCGCCGGCGGCTTCTCGAAGCGCCAGAAGAGGGGTGTGGGGGCGAGGAAGACGCCCCGGCGGTCGGTGTCGCTGTCCTCCGTCGCCAGGCCGAAGGCGCGAGAGCCCATGACACAGGCGTAGACCGTGTGGTCGCGCACCAGCAGCTCGGGGTCCATGCCGGGGAGCGTACGCGGGTGCCTCACGCCAGGCGGACCGATTTTCCCTCCACCGTGATCCGCTTCCCGGGCAGTGGTTCGGTCGCCGGTCCCTGCTCCACCGAGCCGTCCGCGACACTGAACCGGCTGTTGTGACAGGCGCAGTCGATGGTGCCGTCGCGCACGTCCGACACGATGCAGCCCTGATGGGTGCAGACCGCGGAGAACGCCCTGAAGTCGCCCGGTTCCGGCTGGGTCACCACGATCTTCTGCTCCGCGAGGACCCTGCCGCCGCGCACCGGGATGCCGTCCGTCGTCGTCAGCTCCTGGCCCGGGGAGGTCTCGGCGCCCCCGGAGTCGTCGCCTCCGCCGCAGCCGACGGCGAACGCCGCCGCCCCCGCCGAGATGAGGGCCGTACGACGCGTCGGGCCGTGATGCATGGGTCACTCCGGGAGGCGTGGGGGAGGAGATGCCGGTCGGGGCCAGCGTCTCAGGGGGCGGGCGCCCGGGGCCGGTACCCGGCGGGCTGACTAGGCTGGACGGACCAAGAACCGATACACGCGTCAGCAACGTCAGCGAGGAGCATCGCCGTGGCGGTACGAGCGGTCCGGGGCGCCGTCCAACTGGAACGGGACGAGGCCGGGCACATGGACGAGCAGGTCGCCGCCCTGCTGACCGCCCTCATGGAGCGCAACGGCCTGTCGGCCGACAGCCTGATCAGCCTGTGGTTCACGGCCACCCCCGATCTGCACAGCGACTTCCCGGCCGCCGCCGCCCGCGGGCTCGGCATCACCGACGTGCCGCTGATCTGCGCCCAGGAGCTGGACATCGAGGGCGCCATGCCCCGCGTCGTCCGGGTCCTCGCCCACATCGAGTCCGACCGGCCCCGCGCCGACATCGCCCACGTCTACCTCGGCGCCGCCGCGGCCCTGCGCAAGGACATCGCCCAGTGAGAACCGCACTCGTCATCGGCACCGGCCTCATCGGCACCTCCGCCGCCCTCGCGCTGACCCAGCGCGGCGTCACCGTCCACCTCTCCGACCACGACCCCGAGCAGGCCCGCACCGCCACCGCGCTCGGCGCCGGCACCGACGAGGCGCCCGAGGGCCCCGTCGACCTGGCGATCGTCGCGGCCCCGCCCGCCCTGGTGGCCGACGTCCTCGCCGACGCCATGGGACGCGGCGCCGCCCGCGGGTACATCGACGTGGCCAGCGTCAAGGGCGGCCCCCGGCGGGAGCTGGAGGCCCGCGGCCTCGACCTGTCGTCGTACATCGGCACGCACCCCATGTCCGGCCGCGAGAAGTCCGGCCCGCTGGCCGCCACCGGCGACCTCTTCGAGGGCCGGCCCTGGGTGCTGACCCCGACCCGGGACACCGACACCGAGGTGCTGAACCTCGCCCTGGAGCTGATCTCGCACTGCCGCGCGGTGCCGGTGGTGATGGACGCGGACGCCCACGACCGCGCCGTGGCCCTCGTCTCACACATGCCGCACCTGGTCTCCAGCATGGTCGCCGCCCGCCTGGAGCACGCGGAGGAGGCCGCCGTACGGCTGTGCGGCCAGGGCATCCGCGACGTCACCCGGATCGCCGCCTCCGACCCCCGGATGTGGATCGACATCCTCTCCGCGAACCCGGGCCCGGTCGCCGACCTGCTCACCGACGTCGCCGCC
Source organism: Streptomyces sp. NPDC058985 (assembly GCF_042740985.1). NCBI lineage: Bacteria > Bacillati > Actinomycetota > Actinomycetes > Kitasatosporales > Streptomycetaceae > Streptomyces > Streptomyces sp. NPDC058985. The sequence goes on from NZ_JBHYJX010000067.1 coordinate 33,580, forward strand.
GACCTGGAGGAGACCGTACGGGCCCTGCGCGCCCTGCAGTCCTCCGACGAGGACAAGCGCCTGGAGGGCGGCACCGGTATCGCCTCGGTGCTGCGGCGCGGCAACGCCGGACAGGTCCGCGTCCCCGGCAAGCACGGCTCCGCCCCGCGGGCCTACGAGACCGTGGCCGTCCTCATCGACGACCAGCCCGGCCAGCTGGCCCGCATCTTCGCGGACGCGGGGGTGGCCGGCGTCAACATCGAGGACGTGCGCATCGAGCACGCGACCGGCCAGCAGGCGGGTCTGGTGCAGCTCATGGTGGAGCCGAGGGCGGCCGCCGTCCTCACGGCGGCACTCAAGGACCGGGGCTGGGCCATCCGGCAGTGATCCGGTAGCTCGTACGGCTGTAAGAGGGGCCCCGCGGACCCAGTAACCTTGTGCGGGACGCGCTCGCGTCCCGCACACCACCCACCGCACCGCACCAGGAAGGTGTCCCCTCGTGGAAAACGGCGCCGCCCCGACCGTCCCGGCCGTGATTGTCGCCATCGACGGCCCCTCCGGCACGGGCAAGTCGAGCACGTCGAAGGCCGTGGCCGCGCAGCTCGGCCTGAGCTACCTGGACACCGGTGCCCAGTACCGGGCGATCACGTGGTGGATGGTGACCAACGGCATCGACACCGACGACCCGCACGCGATCGCCGCCGCGGCGGGCAAGCCCGAGATCGTCTCCGGCACCGACCCGCTGGGCCCGGCCATCACCGTCGACGGCGTGGACGTCTCCGGCCCGATCCGCACCCAGGAGGTCACCTCCAAGGTCAGCGCGGTCAGCGCCGTCCCCGAGGTGCGGACCCGGATCACCGAGCTGCAGCGCTCCATCGCCGCCGCCGCGCCGCTCGGCATCGTCGTCGAGGGCCGCGACATCGGCACGACCGTGCTGCCGGACGCCGACCTGAAGATCTTCCTCACCGCCTCCGCCGAGGCCCGCGCCGCCCGCCGCAGCGGCGAGCTGAAGGGCGCCGACGTCAACGCCACCCGCGAGGCCCTGATCAAGCGGGACGCGGCCGACTCCACCCGGAAGACCTCCCCGCTGGCCAAGGCCGGCGACGCGGTCGAGGTGGACACCACCGCCCTCACCCTGCCGCAGGTCATCGAGTGTGTCGTCACCCTCGTCGAGGAGAAGCGGGCAGGGAAGTGACCGAGGTCCCTTCGGCGCGGGGCGCCGAGGTCGGGCGGCGCATCGGCGTCGGCCTGATGTACGGGCTGTGGAAGCCGCGCGTGCTGGGCGCCTGGCGGGTCCCCGCCAGTGGCCCGGTGATCTACGCCGTCAACCACTCGCACAACATCGACGGCCCGATGGTCATGGGCGTCGCGCCCAGGCCGACGCACTTCCTGATCAAGAAGGAGGCGTTCATCGGCCCGCTCGGACGCTTCCTGACCGGCATCGGCCAGCTCAAGGTGGACCGCCACTCCACCGACCGCACCGCCATCGCGCAGGCGCTCGGCGTGCTGGAGAACGGCGGCGTGCTGGGTATCTTCCCGGAGGGCACGCGGGGTGTCGGCGACTTCGCCTCGCTGCGCGCCGGGCTCGCCTACTTCGCGCTCCGCAGCGGCGCCCCGATCGTCCCGGTCGCGGTGCTGGGAAGTACCGACCGTCCCGGACGGTTCATAAAGGCGCTGCCTCCCCTGCGCGCGCGGGTCGACGTCGTCTTCGGCGACCCGTTCGACGCGGGCGACGGCAGCGGGCGCCGCACCCGCAAGGCGCTGGACGAGGCCACCGAACGCATCCAGAAGCAGCTGACCGCGCACCTGGAGAATGCCAGGCGGCTCACCACCCGCTAGGCGACACTTGAGTAGTGGATCACCCAGTACAGGGGTGTTCCACCGATCACCACGATGAACGAGGTACGGACTTCATGAACGACCACATCCACTCCGAGGGCTCGGGCGAGGAGCACGACCACGGGGCGCTCGGCGACGCCGAGTACGCGCAGTTCATGGAGCTGGCCACCGACGAGGGCTTCGACATCGAGGAGGTCGAGGGCGCGATCGAGGAGGCCGGGCACGGCCCGCTGCCCGTCCTCGCCGTCGTCGGCCGCCCCAATGTCGGCAAGTCGACCCTCGTGAACCGCATCATCGGCCGCCGCGAGGCCGTCGTCGAGGACAAGCCGGGCGTCACCCGCGACCGCGTCACCTACGAGGCCGAGTGGGCCGGCCGCCGCTTCAAGGTCGTCGACACCGGCGGCTGGGAGCAGGACGTCCTCGGCATCGACGCCTCCGTGGCCGCGCAGGCCGAGTACGCCATCGAGGCCGCCGACGCGGTCGTCTTCGTCGTGGACGCCAAGGTCGGCGCCACCGACACCGACGAGGCGGTCGTACGGCTGCTGCGCAAGGCCGGCAAGCCCGTCGTGCTGTGCGCCAACAAGGTGGACGGCCCGAGCGGAGAGGCCGACGCCGCCTACCTGTGGTCGCTGGGCCTGGGCGAGCCGCACCCGGTCTCCGCGCTGCACGGCCGGGGCACCGGCGACATGCTGGACCAGGTCCTGGAGGCCCTGCCCGAGGCGCCCCGCGAGTCCTTCGGCGGTGTCGTCGGCGGCCCCCGGCGCATCGCCCTGATCGGCCGTCCGAACGTCGGCAAGTCCTCGCTGCTGAACAAGGTGGCCGGCGAGGAGCGCGTCGTCGTCAACGAACTGGCCGGCACCACCCGCGACCCGGTCGACGAGCTGATCGAACTCGGCGGCGTGACCTGGAAGTTCGTCGACACGGCGGGCATTCGCAAGCGCGTCCACCTCCAGCAGGGCGCCGACTACTACGCCTCGCTGCGCACCGCCGCCGCCGTCGAGAAGGCGGAGGTGGCCGTCATCCTCATCGACGCCTCCGAGTCGATCTCGGTCCAGGACCAGCGGATCGTCACCATGGCCGTCGAGGCGGGCCGCGCGATCGTCGTCGCCTACAACAAGTGGGACACCCTCGACGAGGAGCGCCGCTACTACCTGGAGCGGGAGATCGAGACCGAGCTGGGCCAGGTGGCGTGGGCGCCGCGGGTCAATGTCTCGGCGCAGACCGGCCGGCACATGGAGAAGCTGGTCCCCGCGATCGAGACCGCGCTGGCCGGCTGGGAGACCCGCGTCCCCACGGGCCGGCTGAACGCCTTCCTCGGCGAGCTGGTCGCCGCCCACCCGCACCCGGTGCGCGGCGGCAAGCAGCCCCGCATCCTCTTCGGCACGCAGGCCGGCACCAAGCCGCCGCGCTTCGTGCTCTTCGCCTCCGGCTTCATCGAGGCGGGCTACCGGCGGTTCATCGAGCGCCGGCTGCGCGAGGAGTTCGGCTTCGACGGGACGCCGATCCACATCTCGGTGCGGGTGCGCGAGAAGCGCGGCGCGAAGAAGAAGTAGCGGTCGCAGGACGTGAGAGAGGGGGACCCCCGCCGGGGGGCCCCCCGCGAACCTCCAGCCCGGGGGCGGCCGGCCCCCCCCGCGGGGGGCGGGGGGCCGGGGGGTTATTAA
>NZ_JBHYJX010000068.1:0-36273 GCF_042740985.1 Streptomyces sp. NPDC058985
CCCTGACCGCCGCAGCCCACCACTTCGGACTCTGGCCGGCCACCATCTCCACCCTCGAACGCGGGATCCGCCGAGACGACCACCTCGCCCATGCCTACCGCCACTGGCTCCAAGCCGCTTGACAGGCAATAGGAGCATCAGTCCCGCCCGGACGACCGGTCCGGCCCCGGCTCAGAGCGCCCGCAGGTCAGAGCGCCCGCAGGCCCGCCGCCGTGGCCCGGGCCAGCGCGGCCAGGTGGCCCTTCGGCAGCTTCGGGCTGCGGATGACCACCGAGCGCCAGTACAGCGGGCCCGAGATCAGGTCGAGGGCCAGGTCGGTGTCGAGACCGGCGGCCAGCTCACCGCGTTCCGCCGCCGCCGTGAGGATCTTGCTGGCGACGCCGTCCTGACCCTCCCGCAGGGTCTTCCGCAGCACCTCGGCGATCTCGGGATTGCGGGCCGCCTCCGCCTGGAGGTCGGGGATGATCTGCGAGGCCACCGGGTGGCGCAGGGCCCGGGACGTCACTTCGTACAGCAGCCGCAGGTCGCCCTCCAGCGAACCCGTGTCGGGCGCAGGCAGGCCCTGCACGGCCAGCGCCGAGACGACGTCGAGCACCAGGTGCAGCTTGGAGCGCCAGCGCCGGTAGACGGCGGTCTTGCCGACCCCCGCGCGGCGCGCGATCCCCTCGATGGACATCCGCGCGTAGCCCACCGCGGCCAGCTCCTCGAAGACCGCCGCCCGGATCGCCTCCGTCACGTCCTCGCGGAGCACGGCCGCCCCGGCGGGGGCCCGGCGGCGGCGCGGGCGCGGCTGGGGCTCGTCGGCGGCGTCGGTCGTCATGCGGGACAGCATAGGGCGTAGCGACGAAACGGTTGCGTTCCGGCGTCAGCACGCCGTACGCTCCCGTTACGACGATACGGTCCCGTCCCGACGTGAATGAACGCCTCACGACACCCGGGTGAACGACGGGAATCGCTTCCACCCCCCGAGCGAAAGCAGCGCGGAGTGAGCCAGGTCCTCGACACACCGCCCCCGACAGCGGCCCCGCCCGCCCCCGCCGACCACGACCTCGGAGCCCTCGCCGCCCGGCACGGTCTGACGGTCAGCGGCGCCCGCCCCTCCCTGCCCGAGTACGTCCGCCAGCTGTGGGCCCGCCGGCACTTCATCGGCGCCTTCTCCACCGCCAAGCTCACCGCCCAGTACAGCCAGGCCAAGCTGGGCCAGGTCTGGCAGGTGATGACGCCGCTGCTCAACGCGGCGGTGTACTACTTCATCTTCGGCATGCTGATGAACACCAGCCGCGGGGTGGAGGACTTCGTCCCGTTCCTGGTCACCGGCGTGTTCGTCTGGACGTTCACCCAGAGTTCGATCATGGCGGGCACCCGGGCCATATCCGGCAACCTCGGCCTCGTCCGCGCCCTGCACTTCCCGCGGGCGGCGCTGCCGGTCTCCTTCTGCCTCCAGCAGCTCCAGCAGCTGATGTTCTCGATGGGCGCCCTCGTGGTGATCCTGCTGGCGTTCGGCGTCCCGCCCGGCCCCTCCTGGCTGCTGGCGGTCCCGGCGCTGGTGCTCCAGTTCGTGTTCAACGCGGGCGTGGCCATGGTCATGGCCCGGGTGGGCTCCAAGATCCCGGACATGGCCCAGCTGATGCCCTTCCTGCTGCGCACCTGGATGTACGCCTCGGGCGTCATGTTCAGCATCCACCACATGACCGGCCCCGACAGCGACCTCCCGTCCTGGGTCGGCCCGCTGCTCCAGGTCAACCCGGCCGTCGTCTACATCGACCTGATGCGGTTCGCCCTGATCGACAGCTTCGGCGGGGACATGCTGCCGGACCACGTGTGGGCGATGGCCCTGGGCTGGGCCCTGGTCGCCGGGATCGGCGGCTTCATCTACTTCTGGAAGGCCGAGGAGACCTACGGTCGTGGCTGACAACACCCCTGCCGAGCGCGTCCCCACCGTCGTCGTCGACGGCGTCGACATCGTCTACCGGGTCAACGGCACCGGGGCGGGCCGCGGTTCCGCGACCGCCGCCCTCAACCGCATCCTGCGCCGCAAGAAGAGCGAGAAGGCCGCGGGCGTGCGCCGGGTGCACGCGGTGAAGAAGGTGTCCTTCGTGGCGTACCGGGGCGAGGCGATCGGCCTGATCGGCACCAACGGCTCCGGCAAGTCGACGCTGCTCAAGGCGGTCGCCGGACTGCTCCCGGTGGAGAACGGCCGCATCTACACCGACGGCCAGCCCTCGCTGCTCGGCGTGAACGCCGCCCTGATGAACGACCTCACCGGCGAGCGCAACGTGTACCTCGGCGGCCTGGCGATGGGCATGTCCCGCGCGCAGATCAAGGAGCGCTACCAGGACATCGTCGACTTCTCCGGGATCAACGACAAGGGCGACTTCATCACCCTGCCGATGCGCACGTACTCCTCCGGGATGTCCGCCCGCCTGCGCTTCTCCATCGCCGCGGCCAAGGACCACGACGTCCTGCTGGTCGACGAGGCGCTGGCCACCGGCGACCGCTCCTTCCAGAAGCGTTCCGAGGAGCGCATCCGGGAGCTGCGCAAGCACGCCGGCACGGTCTTCCTGGTCAGCCACAGCAACAAGTCCATCCGCGACACCTGCGACCGGGTGCTGTGGCTGGAGCGCGGCGAGCTGCGGATGGACGGGCCCACGGAGGAGGTCCTGAAGGAGTACGAGAAGTTCACCGGCGGCCCGGACAAGGCGGCGAAGCCGAAGGCCGCACCCAAGCCGGCACCCGGGGCCGCGCCGAAGACGAAGGCCTCCGCCTGACGGCTCCCTTCCCCCGTGAGGCGTACTCTCGATTAACCCTATTGCCTGTTTAGTGCCACCATGTCCGAATAGATGAGACCCAAGGAGTGCGCAGGGAGCGACCGAGGCTAAGGAGCCCCAGCGATGCCCGAGACCCCCGACCTCAGCGTCGTCGTCCACGGCCCCAACGTCCAGGACCACCTGCCCGCGCTCCTCGACTCTCTGGCCGCCCACGCGCTCACCGGCGTCGAAGTGATCGTCGCCGCCGTCGGGGACTGGGCCGGGGAGACGGCCGAGGGCCACACCCCCGCGTTCACCGTGCTGCCCCTCCCCGACGGCGCCCGCGACTCCGCGGCCCGCGCGGCGGGGGCGGCGCGGGCGCGGGGCCGGTGGCTGCACTTCGTGCACGCCAAGGACGGGCTGCCTCCCGGCGCCCCGCGCACCGTCGCCCAGCACGCCGCGGACCTCCCCGGCACGGTGGACGTCCTGCTGTTCGACCACGTCCGCAGCACCTGGCGGGCCTCCGGTCTGCCCTCCCCGGACGGCCCCCGCCTCGCCCGCGCCGCACACGCCGACCTTGCCCTGGACGACCACGCGGCGCTGCTCGGGACGGCCCCGCTGCTCGGGAACCGCGCGGTGCGCGCCGGCTTCTGGCGGAGGCACGAGCGCCTCCTCACCACCGACGACGAGCCGTTCGCCGCCCTGGTCGCCCTGCTGCTCGCCGACCGCGTCGCCTGCCTGCCCCAGCCGGCGTTCGAGGACCGCCGGCTGCGCGCCGAGAGCCTCCCACCGGTCACGCCGGAGCAGCGGTACGCCCTGGTCGACCGCTACGAGACACTGCTCGGCCTCGCCGCCGACCGCCCGGCCGTCCGCGGCGCCCTGTACGACCTGATGGTCCGCGACTGCCTGCGCACCTTCGCCCGCGCCGACATGCCGGACGACGTGGCGCGGGAGTTCTTCCGCCGGGCGTCCTCGGCCGCCCGGCGCCTGCGCCCCGACGGCCACCGGAGCCCGGCCGGACTCGAAGGCGTACGCCGGTCGCTGCTGGCCGACGGCGCGTACACGAAGTACCGCGCCCTCCAGGCCGCCAACCACACGCGCCGCAGGGTGCGGTCGGCGGTGCGCACCGGCAGGCGCCTGGCCGGCGACCGGGTGCGCTCCGTCCAGTACCGCAGGGCACTGGCCCGCCCGATCGACCCGCACCTCGCCGTCTTCTCGGCCTACTGGGCCCGCGGCGTGGCCTGCAACCCGGCCGCGATAGCCGCCGAACTGGCCGAACTCGCCCCCGACGTCCGCCCGGTGTGGGTGGTCACCGCGGCGAACGCGGCGCTGCTGCCGCCCGGCACCGACCACGTCGTCCCCGGCACCCGCCGCTACTGGGAGGTGCTGGCCCGCGCCAAGTACCTCGTCAACAACGTCAACTTCCCGGACGCGGTGGTCAAACGCCCCGGCACCGTCCACCTCCAGACGCACCACGGCACCCCGCTCAAGCGCATGGGCCTGGACCAGATGCCGTACCCCGCCGCCGCCCGGGGCCTGGACTTCCCGGCGCTCCTCGCACGCGTCGACCGGTGGGACTACAGCGTCTCCGCCAACGGCCACACGACCCGCATGTGGCAACGGGCCTACCCGTCCCGCCACGTCACCCTCGACCACGGCTATCCGCGCAACGACGTCTACTACACGGCCGGCGCCGCCGAGGTCCGCGCGGTCCGCGAGCGCCTGGGCATCCCGCCCGGCCGCAGGGCGATCCTCTACGCACCCACCCACCGCGACTACGAGGCGGGCTGGACCCCGCGCCTCGACCTCGTCGCACTGGCGGCCGACCTCGGCGAGGAAACGGTCCTGCTGGTCCGCGCCCACTACTTCTACGAGGGCGCGTCCACCCCGTCCGCCCCGCTGGCGGGCCTGCGCCGCACCGGCCGCCTCATCGACGTCTCCTCCTACGAACCCGTCGAGGAGCTGTGTCTGGCCGCCGACGCGCTGGTCACGGACTACTCGTCGATCATGTTCGACTACGCCAACCTGGACCGCCCGATCGTCATCCACGCCGACGACTGGGAGACGTACCGCACCACCCGCGGCGTCTACTTCGACCTGACGGCCGGGGCACCCGGCCCGGTCGCCCGCGGCCAGGCCGAACTGACGGAGATCCTCACCACCGACGCCTGGCACGACGAGCGCGCGGCCAAGGCACGGACCGCCTTCCGGCGCCGGTTCTGCGAGTACGACGACGGCCGCGCCGCCGAACGCGTCGTCCGCCGGGTCTTCCTCGGCGAGGACGAAAGCACGCTGCCCCGGATCCTGCCGATCGAGGAGCGCACCCCGGCGCCGAGCCCGGAGGAGGCCCACGCGTCATGAGAGCCGTCACGAGAGCCGCCACGAGTCCCGCCACCGACCCTGCCGCGGGCCTGCCACCCGCGCCCTCGTCCGTGGACGCCCCGGACGTCACCGTCACGGTCATCGTCTACAACGACGCCGAGCGCCTGCCGCGCGCGGTCGCGTCCGTGCTGCGCCAGACCCACGCCAACATCGAGGTCGTCATCAGCGACGACCACTCGACCGACGCCACCCCCGAGGTGGCCCGCGCACTGGCGGCCCGCGACCCGCGCGTCGTGTACCTGCGCCTGCCGGAGAACAGCGGCGGGTGCAGCGCGCCGCGCAACCGCGCCCTGGAGATCGCGCGGGCGCCGTACCTGATGTTCCTGGACAGCGACGACGAACTCCCCGAGCGCGCCGTCGAGACCCTGCTCGCCGCCCACCGCGAACGCGAACTCGACTTCGCGATGGGCGCGGTGCACCGGATACGCGTGGACGGCGGCCGCCGCACCACATGGATGCCGCACCTGGTCGCCGAACACCGCACCCTGGACGGCATCGAGGCCGATCCGCGCCTGCTCTTCGAGCACCTCTCCACCAGCAAGATGTACGCCCGTGCCTTCCTCGACCGGCACGGCCTGCGCTTCCCCGAGGGCATCCACTACGAGGACCAGCTCTTCTCGGCGCAGGCGTACTGCCTGGCCAGGACGTTCACCGTCGTCCCCGAACCGGTCTACCGCTGGTACGTCGCCCCGTACGCCGCCTCCGGGACGGCCTCCATCTCCAACCAGCGGCACCTGCTGAGCAACGTCCGCGACCGCGTCCACGTCCAGCGCCTCATCGACGCGTTCCTGACCGGGAGCGGGCACGAGTCGCTGCGCGAGGACAAGGACTTCAAGTTCCTCAAGCACGACTTCCGCATGTACGCCGGTGACCTCCCGTACCGGGACGACGCCTGGCTCGCGTCCTTCGCCGACCTCATGACGCCCTACCTCGACACGCTCGCCGAGGGCGCCTACGCGCGCCTGCCCCGCGCCGAGCGGGTGGTCCTCCAACTGCTGCGCGACCGGCGCCTGTCCGACGTACGCGTGGCGGCGCGGGGCCTCGGTCACGCCGTCGCCCCGCGCCGGGTGACGCCGGACGGGGAGAGCGGCCGGACCTACTGGGGCGAGGAGGTCCCGAGGTCGGCCGAGGCCCGCCGCGAGCTGGACCTGACGGACCTGGAGCTGGACACCCGCCCGTTCTTCACCGCCCTGCTCCGGCACGAGATCACGGACCTCGCGCGCGGCCCCGGTGCGTCGATCGACCTCACGGTCCGCACCTACGATCCCGCGCTGCGCCTCCCGGTCGGCCCGCAGCGTGCCACCCTGCATCTCTCGCCGGGGCGCCGGCGCCTGACGGTCCCGTTCCGCCTCTCCCCGGTCCGCCCCGGCGTCTTCGAGGGCCGCGTCCGCCTCGACCTCGCCGCGGCCCACCTCCCCGTGCACGGCTTCGAAGGGCTGCGCCACCCCGTCCTCCGACTGCGCCACGAGGGCCGCGTCCACACGGGCATCCTCCTGGCCCCGCTCCACTTCCCGCCCCTCACCGCCCGCGTCCCGTACCACGCCGGCACCACCCCCCACCGGGTCACGGTGGAGCCGGAGGGCCACAACCCGGGCCGCCTGCAGATCCACTGGCACCCGGTGGGCACCACGGCAACGGTCCTGCGCCCCATCGCCCACCGCCTGACCACACCCCGAACCCGCCGAGCGGCCCGCTTGGCGGCAAACATCCTCCACTGACTCAGCTGCGGGCAGTCGCGCCGCTGAGGCGGCACGGGTGGGCGCAGCAGCACACCATCCCACTCAGCTGCGGGCAATCGTGCCGCTGAGGCGGCACGGGTGGGCGCAGCGGCACCCCGCCACGCCGGGCTGCGCACCCACCCCCGCCCAGCACGAACGCCGGGCACCCACCCAGCACGCATCACCTCAACACCCCCTCCACCAACCCCGCTCACCCCACCACCGCGTACAACACCCACCCATCCGGCCCCCGCCCCACCTCCCGCAGCCCGGCATCCCCCCGCACCCCCACCCCCCGATCCACCACCCACCGCACGTCATAAGCCCGCTCGATCCCCCTCCGCACACCCCCCGACACCCCCTCCACCCCCACCGAGAAATACCTCCGCACCGCCCCCACCCGCTCCCCCTCGTCATCGAGGAAGAAGTCGGTGTACCCCGGCGCCACCGTGTACGCCCCGGTCGCCGGAATCCGCCGGGACGGAAACTGCCTCGCCATGACCACGTCCCCGTACCCCACCCACCGCGTGATCCAGCCGTACCCCTCCCACGGCTCCCGGTATTTCTCCGCCACCACCCCCGGCAACGCCTCCCGCCCGACCGCGTACCCCAGCACCCCCACCTGCCCCCAGACCCCCACCACCAGCGCTACCCCCAACACCCCCGCCCACACCCACCGCACACCGCACACCGCCCGCCGCCCGGACTCCCCCGCCTCCACCGCCACCGCGAGCTGCGCCGGAATCACCGCCGCGGGCAGCACCCGCCCCCACGACCAGTGCCCGGTCACCCCGCCCGCCACGAACACCAGCAGCCCCAGCGCGAAGAACAGCACCAGCACGTCCCGCCGGTCACGCCGCCACCGCACCACCAGCGCGGCCACCCCCACCAGCACCAGCCAGTACCGCGCCCACAGGTCCCGGTACAGCGACCGGTGCACCTCGTCCATCCCGTCCGCGGCGCCGAAGAGCGCGAAGAAGTCGTAGTACGGCCAGACCCACAGCACCACCACCCCCAGCGCCAGCGCCCCCGCCACCCGCGCCCACACCCGTCGCCCGGCAGGCCGCGCGCCGATCAGGACCGCGAGCGCGCCCAACGAGGCGACGATCCCGGAGTACTGATGGACCAGCAGGATCACGGCCCACAGCACCCCGCACCCCAACCAGGTCCCCCACCCGTCGCCCGCCCGCGCCAGCCACGCCCACAGATGAAAGGCCAGCCCGAGGGCGAGCACACTCGGGTACGCCACCGTCAACGCGAGGGAGTGCAGCCCGAGGAAGCCGCTCCAGCTGAACTCGGTCGTCCCCCACAACAGCACCAGGCACAGCAGCGCCAGCGGGGGCACCACCGGGCGCGCGCTCAGCGTGCGGGCGTACCGCCACACCCCCGTGACCAGCACCGCGAGCGCCACCACCGCCCCGATCCGCAGCACGGTGAAGACGGAGAACCCGGTCACCCCGGCCACCCAGCCCAGCGGCACCGTCCACGGCGTGTAGTACGGGCTCGGCGTGTCCGCGTCGACCAGCGGGTTGCCGGGGTGGAGGAGGTCGTGCCGAAGGCGTTCGAGGGTGGCGGCGTGCATACCCAGGTCACCGATCCAGGGCAGCCGGACCGCCACCAGGACCAGCAGCAGGAGGACGAGGGCCGCCCCCGCTCGCGGCAGCGCGGTGCGCGTCAATGCGGAACGCCCGGTCACGCGAGCACTTTATCCACACAAGACGTCCGAATCGGACACGAACGGGACATGAAGGCGCCCCGGGTCATCAAGACCCGGGGCGCCCGCCAAGCCCTGCCTGTCCGGGCGGCTACACCGTCACCCGTGCGTGCGCAGCAGCGTCCGCATCGTCCGCATCGCCACCGACAGGTTGGACAGGTCGAACGCGTCCGACCCGTGGATCTCCTCCAGCGTGGTGCGGGCCCGGCCCAGGATGGCCGCGTTCTTCTGCTCCCACGTCTTGAAGCGCTGCTCCGGCGTGGAGGTGCCGTTGCCCGCGGCCAGGACGTCGGCGGTGAGCGAGGCGTGGGCCGCGTACAGGTCCTCGCGGATCGCCGCGCGGGCCATGGACTGCCAGCGGTCGGTGCGGGGCAGGTCGCTGATGCGGTCCATCAGCTGGGTGATGCTCAGCCGGTCGGCGAGGTCGTAGTACACATCGGCGACCTCCAGCGGCTCCTTGCCCATGCGGTCGGCCACCGACACGATGTCCAGCGTCGGGAAGGCCGAGGAGAACCCGGCCACCCGGGTGGCCGTCTCGTCCGGGACGCCGGCGTCGGTCAGCTCGTCGAAGATGCGCTGGTACCACTCCGCGTCCGCGCCGCGCAGCAGCTTCGGCAGCTGCGACCAGACCTGCTCGACGCGCTCGGCGAAGAACTCCACCGTCTCGGCCAGCTCCAGCGGCTGCGGCCGGTTGTTGAGCAGCCAGCGGGTGCCGCGCTCGACCAGGCGGCGCGAGTGCAGCCGGATCCGGGTCTGCACCGCGGCGTCGACCTTGGTGTCCAGGGCCTCCACCGCGTCCCACACCGGGGCGGAGCGGAAGATCGCCCGGGCCGCGGTCTGCGCCCGCACGATCTCCTCCAGCGACGCGCCGGTCTCCTCGCGCATCCGGTGCAGGTACGTCGTACCGCCCGTGTTGACCGTGTCGTTGACCAGGACGGTCGTCGTGATCTCCCGGCGCAGCGGGTGGCTGTCGATCCGGTCGAGGAACTGCTCGCGCAGCGCCGTCGGGAAGTAGGCGTGCAGCAGGCCCTTGAGGTACGGGTCGTCGGGCAGCGAGGTGTGCAGCAGCTCCTCGGCGACGGTGATCTTCGTGTACGCCAGCAGCACGGCCGTCTCCGGGCCGGTCAGGCCCTGGTCGCTCTGGAGGCGCTCGCGGATCTGGCGGTCGGTGGGCAGGAACTCCAGCGCCCGGTCGAGCCGCCCGTCCCGGACCAGGTGGCGCATGAAGCGCTGCTGGGCGTGGAGCATGTCGTTGGACTGGGCGAGTGCGTTGGCGATCGCCGTGTTCTGCGCGTAGTTGTTGCGCAGGACGAGCGCGCCGACCTCGTCGGTCATCTGGGCGAGCAGCTTGTTGCGCTGCTTGACCGTCATGTCACCGTCCTTGACCAGGCCGGTGAGCAGGATCTTGATGTTCACCTCGTGGTCGGAGGTGTCCACGCCCGCGCTGTTGTCGATGGCGTCGGTGTTGATCTTGCCGCCGGTGCGGGCGAACTCGATCCGGCCCAGCTGGGTCAGGCCCAGGTTGCCGCCCTCGCCGACGACCTGGGCGCGCAGGTCGCGGCCGTCGACGCGGATGGCGTCGTTGGCCTTGTCGCCGACGTCCGCGTTGGACTCCGTGGAGGCCTTGACGTAGGTGCCGATGCCGCCGTTCCAGAGGAGGTCGACCGGGGCCGAGAGGATCGCCTTCATCAGGTCGGCCGGGGTCATCTTGGTGACGCGGGCCTCGATGCCGAGGGCCTCACGCAGGTGTGCGTTGACCGGGATCGACTTGGCGGTGCGCGGGAAGATGCCGCCGCCGGCCGAGAGCAGCGCGGTGTCGTAGTCCTCCCACGACGAGCGCGGCAGGTCGAACAGGCGCCGGCGCTCGGCGTAGGAGGTGGCGGCGTCGGGGTTCGGGTCGATGAAGATGTGCCGGTGGTCGAAGGCCGCGACCAGGCGGATGTGCTCGCTGAGCAGCATGCCGTTGCCGAACACGTCGCCGGACATGTCGCCGATGCCGACGACCGTGAAGTCCTGGGTCTGGGTGTCCACGCCCAGCTCCAGGAAGTGCCGCTTGACGGACTCCCAGGCGCCGCGGGCGGTGATGCCCATGCCCTTGTGGTCGTAGCCCGCGGAGCCGCCGGAGGCGAAGGCGTCGCCGAGCCAGAAGTTGTAGGACTCGGCGACCTCGTTGGCGATGTCCGAGAACTTCGCGGTGCCCTTGTCGGCGGCGACCACGAGGTAGGTGTCGTCCTCGTCGTGCCGGACGACGTCCGCCGGGTGCACGACCTCGCCGGCCACCATGTTGTCGGTGATGTCGAGCAGCGCCGAGATGAAGGTCTTGTAGCTGGCGATGCCCTCGGCCATCCAGGCGTCGCGGTCGACGGCCGGGTCGGGCAGCTGCTTGGCGACGAAGCCGCCCTTGGCGCCGACCGGCACGATGACGGTGTTCTTCACCATCTGCGCCTTGACCAGGCCGAGGATCTCGGTGCGGAAGTCCTCCCGGCGGTCCGACCAGCGCAGACCTCCGCGCGCGACCTTGCCGAAGCGCAGGTGCACGCCCTCGACGCGCGGCGAGTACACCCAGATCTCGAACGCCGGGCGCGGCGCGGGCAGGTCGGGGATGGCCTGCGGGTCGAACTTCATGGAGACGTAGTCGTGCGGCTTGCCGCCCGCGGCCTCCTGGAAGAAGTTGGTCCGCAGGGTCGCCTTGATCACGGTGAGGAAGGACCGCAGGATCCGGTCCTCGTCGAGGCTCGCGACCTGGTCGAGGGCGGCGTCGACCTCTTCGAGCAGGGCGTCGACGATCTCGCGCCCGGCGCGCTGGCGCTCGGGGGCCATCCGCGCCTCGAACAGGGAGATGAGCAGCCGGGTGGTGTGGACGTTGTTGCGGAGGGTGTCCTCCATGTAGTCCTGGCTGAACGTGGAGCCCGCCTGCCGCAGGTACTTGGCGTACGCCCGCAGCACCATGGCCTGCCGCCAGGTCAGTCCGGCGCTGAGCACGAGGGCGTTGAAGCCGTCGTTCTCCGACTGGGCGTTCCAGGTGGCGGCGAAGGCGTCCTGGAAGCGCTCGCGGGCGTCGTCGCCGAGGTAGTCGGCGCCGCCGGCCACCGACTTCGGCATCCGCAGGCCGAAGTCGTAGATCCAGGCCGTCGTGCGGTCCGCGCAGCGCAGCTCGTAGGGCCGCTCGTCGGTCACCTCGACGCCGAGCCGGCTGAGCACCGGGAGGACGGCGGACAGGGAGACCGTGCCGCCCTTCTGGTAGATCTTGAAACGCCGTTCTTCCGGGCCGGCGCCGACCGGTTCGTAGAGGCTCAGCGCGAAGGTGTTCTGCTCGTCGAGGCGCTCCAGGTGGCCGAGGTCGGCGACCGCGGAACGGGGACCGTGGTCGGCCTTGTAGCCCTCGGGGAAGGCGCCCCCGTAGTGCCGCAGCAGCTCGGCGGCGCGCTCCTCGCCGACCTCGGCAGTCAGCGCCTCGCCGAATCCGTCGGCCCAGGACCGGGCGGCCTCGACCAGGCGGGCCTCGATGCGCTCCTTGTCGGTCTCGGAGAGGTGCGGCAGCTCGGTGCCCTGCGGGACCCGGACGACGAAGTGCAGCCGGGACAGGATCGACTCGGTGTTCCAGGCGGTGAAGTCGACGCTGGTGCCGCCCAGCTCCTCCTTGAGGATGTCGATGATCCGCAGCCGGACGCCGGTGGTGTAGCGGTCGCGCGGGAGGTAGACGAGCGCCGAGTAGTAGCGGCCGTACTCGTCCTGGCGCAGGTAGAGCCGCAGGCGGCGGCGCTCCTGGAGGTAGAGCACCGAGGTGACGATCGGCTCCAGCTCCTCGACGGGCATCTGGAACATCTCGTCGCGCGGGTACGTCTCCAGGATCTGGAGCAGGTCGCGGCCGTCGTGGCTGTTGGGCGAGAATCCGGCGCGCTCCAGCACCTCCTCCACCTTGCGCCGCACGACGGGCACCCGGCGGACGGACTCGGTGTACGCGGCGGAGGAGAACAGACCGAGGAAGCGCCGCTCACCGACGACGTCGCCGTTCTCGTCGAACTTCTTGACGCCGACGTAGTCCAGGTACGAGGGCCGGTGCACCGTGGCCCGGCTGTTCGCCTTGGTCAGCACCAGCAGCCGGTGCTCGCGCGCCTTGGCCCGGGCGTCGGCGGGGAGCCGCTCGAAGGAGGGGCTGACGGGGTGGCTCTCGTCGGTCTCGTGGTGCGGGTCGGAGCGCAGGATGCCGAGGCCGGTACCGGCGACGGCGGCGAGGGAGTCGTCCTCGCGCAGCTCGTACTCGCGGTAGCCGAGGAAGGTGAAGTGGTCGTCGGCCAGCCAGCGCAGCAGCTCGCGGGCTTCCTCCAGCTCACGCGGGGGAAGGTCGCCCGGGGTGGGCTCGGCGGACAGTTCCCCGGCGATGCGGACGGCCGCGTCCCGCATCTTGCCCCAGTCCTCGACGGTCTCGCGGACGTCGTTGAGGACGCGCAGCAGGTCGGCGGTGATCTGCTTGAGGTCGCCGCGGTCGGTCTCGCGGTCGAACTCGACGTGGATCCAGGACTCGACGTGCGCGTCGTGCGGGAGGTCGGCGGTGGGCCGGCCGTCGAGCACCTCCACGAGCTTGCCGGCGACATCGCGGCGCACCACGATCTGCGGGTGGACGACGACGTGGATGCCGCGGCCCTGACGGGTCAGCTCGTTGGTCACGGAGTCGACGAGGAAGGGCATGTCGTCGGTGACCACCTCGACGACGGAGTGGCTGCACGTCCAGCCGTTCTCCTCGACCGTCGGGGTGTGCACCCGCACGTTCGCCGTGCCCTGCGGGCGGTTCTCGGCCAGCCGGTAGTGCGAGACGGCGCCGCCGAAGACGTCGACCGGGTCGCGGTCGGCCAGGTCCTCCGGAGCGGTGTGCCGGTAGTAACGCCGGAGGAACGCGAACACGGATGCGTGGTCCGGGGACGCGGCGCCCGGGGTGTCCGGGGTGCCCTTGTCCGTCGTCCCAGTCGGTAGGTGCCCCCCGACCGGGCTGTTCTCAGCTACCCGCGCAGCCCTTTCGAGCAGCTCGGCCTTGGCTTCGTCCAGCTTGGTCTGCATTGTCCTCTGGCTCCTGTCGCGCGCCGTTGCGTGACGTAGAAGAAAGTACGGTCTCCTGCCTTCCGGCACGACGTCGAGACGCGGGGTGTCCGGTCTGCTCCGACGCTATGCCGCAAGATGAGAGGAGCGGGGGCATATCGGCCAATGTCGCCGCACCGGCCGGGTGTGACATCGCTCTCGCCGTCACCGTCCGGGGTGTGCGCGGCGCCGTGCGGGGAGCCTGCGGCGCCCCGTCCCGCTCGCGAGGACCAGCGACCGCCGCCCGGACACGGATGTGGTCCGTGCGTACCGGGCGCAGGGCAGGGGCACCTGTGCCCCCGCGAACTATCGCGCTGATCACGCCACCAGGCTATCGCCCCCGACGGGCCCCTCGTCACGAGCCGCATGTGTACAAAACCATGCCCGGAACTTGGACGTTCCGCACAGCTACGGCTGTCCGGCCGGCGGCACCGGCGGGCTCACGCCGACAGCCGCTCCGCCTCCGCCACGGCCTCCGACAGCGTGTCCACCACGGGCACCCCGGCCCCCTCCAGACTGGCTCTGCTGTGCGATCCCCCGGTGTACAGCACCGCCCCCGCGCCCACGTACCGCGCGGCGACCGCGTCGTCCGCGGCGTCCCCGATCACGACGGTCCGGGCGGGCTTCACCCCGGAGACGGCCAGCTCCTCGAGATGGCGCACCATGTGCTCCGCCTTGCTGCCCCCGGACGGCCCGGTCCGCCCGTCGACCCGTATGAAGTGCGCCTCGATCCCGAGCCCCTGGACCAGGGGGACCAGCTCCTCGTGGCCGTACATACTCAGGATCGACTGGCTCCGCCCCGCCGCGCCCCAGCCCGCGAGCAGTTCGGCCGCCCCCTCGGTGAGCCCGCACGCCGCCCGGTGCCGGGTGTAGTGCCGGTGGAAGGTGGCGTCCATGACCGCCCACTCCGCCTCCGTGGGCAGGCGGCCCAGCAGCCGCTCGTAGAACTTCGGCACGGGCACGCAGTACAGCGCCCGGTACTGCTCCATCGTGATCGGCGTCATGCCCAGCTCGGCGAAGGCGGCGTTCGTCGCCCCGATGATCGCGTCGTTGTCGTGGAACAGCGTCCCGTTCCAGTCCCAGACGATGTGCGCCCCTGTCTGCATCCCCATGCCCGAAAACGTACCCGCCGCCACTGACAATCGGCAGGCCGCCGGGTCAGCGCCCGATTTCCAGCAGGCCGGGGATCTCCTGCGTGGCGTACCAGAGCAGCTCGTGGTCCTCGGCGCCGTCCACCACGGACCGGGCGTCGTCGTCCCCGGCGTCCGCCGCCGCGAGGGCCTGGGCCGCGGCGGTCACGTCCGCCTTCGCGTCGCCGGAGTCGACGTGCACCGAGGCCACCTTGGCCATGGGCAACGGCCCGGCCACCCGCACCGCGCCGTCGGGCGCCCGGTCCGGGTCGGCCGAGACCGAGCCGTCGGGTACGTCGGCGGCGACCACGACCCGGTGCCACAGGGCACCCGGGGCGGCGGCGAGCAGGCGCAGTGAGGCCTGGGCGGCACGGCCCAGGGCGGCGTACTCCAGCTCCTCGACGTCGTCCGACCGGTACCACTCGCGCAGCGCCGGCGTGACGGCGTGGGCGGGGAGCGGCCCGGCCCCCAGCTCTCCCGCCCGGTGCGCCTCGGCGAGGCCGGACAGGGTCAGGGGGACGTAGACGCGCATGAGACCGCCGCTTTCGGGTCGGGGGCTTCGGGCCCGAGGAGCCCCGGTGGAGCCCAGGTGGAGCCCCGGAGGGGTCTTCAGGATACGTGCGGGTGTCCCCTTTCGAGTTCCCACCCGTGACGCCCCGGGCGTCCACCCCCAGCCCGGAATTCACCCGCTCCGCCCGCTCCGCACCGGGCCTCGGCACGGTCCCGGTCACCCTGATAGGTGAACCTTGCGACCCCCGCGGCACGGCCACCCACCTCCTTGCCGTGCGGTGCCCCGACCCCGTACAAGATCTCCAACCACTAAGTTACTGCCCGGTATCGCCCGGGCCGCCGCCGAACGGGGACCCCCATGCGCAAGGTCATGACCAGGACTCAGCTCCCTCCCAGCAGCTCTCCCCCGCCCACCCCCGAGGCCCTGCACGACCCCGGAGCCGCGACCCGGTCCCCCGGCGGCCTCCCGCCCCGCCGGCCCGGCGGGCGGCCGGTGCGCACCGCGCCTTCCGGCGGGCGCCCGCCGGGCTCTCCCGGCCGGTCCTCACGGGCCCGCACCAGGCCTGCGGACACCCGCCCGCCCACGGCGGGACAGGCCCCCGGCCGGGCGCCCGGGACGGCGCCCGTCCAGCCGGGCGCCCAGCGGCTCGCTCCCGATGCCACGACGCCTCGCGCGACACGGCCGCTCCCGTCCCTCACCGGACCGTCCGCCGTGCCTCTCGTCCCCGCCCAGACCCCGCGCCGCCCCGTCCCGCAGGTCCGCCCCACGGACCGTTTCGCCGAGCTTCTCCTCCATGTGCTCAGCGGCAGGCGCCCCGTCCACTCGATGCTCCGCCACACCGTCGGCCGCGCCTACGACGACCTGGCCCACCTCGCCGAGCGCGGCCCCCTGCGCACGCGCGGCGCCCTCCCCGTCGTCCGGGACATCGGCTACTTCGAGCCCCGGCCGGGCGCCCTGGAGGTATTCGCCCGCATCGGCGCGGGGGACCAGCTCCGCGCGATGGCCTTCCGGCTGGAACGGGGCCAGGACCTGCGCTGGCGCTGCACCGCGGTGGAGCTGGGCGGCCCTCGCAGGCCGCACGCCGACGACGACTGAGGGCTCCTCCGTCGACCGTCCGCAGCCCGCCGACCAGCCCGCACCGCCCACGCCGAAGGGCCGGCCACCACGGGTGACCGGCCCTTCCACCGCTGCGGCGCCCTGCGGCACCGCACCGTCACTTCTTGCGGCGCCGCCCGCCCTTGGCCTGCTTGCGGCGCTCCGCGCGCGTGAGCCCGTCCGACGCGGCCTGCGCGGGCTCCCCGTCGGTGGAGAAGTCGCCCTCGACGACACCACCCTCGCCGTCCACGGTCGGCGCGGAGAAGTGCAGGTCCCGGCGCTGCGGGGCGTCGAGGCCCTTGGCCCGGATCTCCGGGCGCGCGCCCGCCTGGGCCGGGACCGCGTCCTGCGCGCCCTTGTCCAGGGACGGCGCCGCGTCCTCGACCGGAACCTCCTCGACCTGCTGCTCGACCTGGACCTCCAGGTTGAACAGGTAGCCGACGGACTCCTCCTTGATGCCCTCCATCATGGCCTGGAACATGTCGAAGCCCTCGCGCTGGTACTCGACCAGCGGGTCCTTCTGCGCCATCGCGCGCAGGCCGATGCCCTCCTGGAGGTAGTCCATCTCGTAGAGGTGCTCGCGCCACTTGCGGTCCAGGACCGACAGCACGACCCGGCGCTCCAGCTCGCGCATGATCTCGGAGCCGAGCTGCGTCTCACGCGCCTCGTACTGCTCCTGGATGTCGTCCTTGATGGACTCCTCGATGTAGTCCGCCGTCAGACCGGCCCGGTCACCGGCCGCCTCCTCCAGCTCCTCCACGGTGACCTTCACCGGGTAGAGCTGCTTGAAGGCGCCCCACAGCCGGTCGAGGTCCCAGTCCTCCGGGAAGCCCTCGGCGGTCTCGGCCTGGACGTAGGCGTCGATCGTGTCGTTCATGAAGTGCTGGATCTGCTCCTGCAGGTCCTCGCCCTCCAGGACGCGGCGCCGCTCGCCGTAGATGACCTCGCGCTGCCGGTTGAGGACCTCGTCGTACTTCAGGACGTTCTTGCGCGTCTCGAAGTTCTGGGTCTCGACCTGGGACTGGGCGGACGCGATCGCGCGCGTGACCATCTTGTTCTCGATCGGCACGTCGTCCGGCACGTTCGCCATGGACATCACGCGCTCGACCATCTGGGCCTTGAACAGGCGCATCAGGTCGTCGCCCAGGGAGAGGTAGAAGCGGGACTCGCCGGGGTCGCCCTGGCGGCCGGAGCGACCGCGCAGCTGGTTGTCGATACGGCGCGACTCGTGCCGCTCGGTACCGAGCACGTAGAGCCCGCCCAGGTCCTTGACCTCGTCGAACTCCGCCTTGACGGCCTGCTCGGCCCGCTCCAGGGCGGCGGGCAGGGCCGCGGCCCACTCCTCGATGTGCTCCTCCGGGTCGAGGCCGCGCTGGCGCAGCTCCGCCTCGGCGAGGTCCTCGGGGTTGCCGCCGAGCTTGATGTCCGTACCACGGCCGGCCATGTTCGTGGCCACCGTCACGGAGCCCTTGCGGCCCGCCTGGGCGACGATCGTCGCCTCCCGGTCGTGCTGCTTGGCGTTCAGCACCTCGTGCTGGACACCGCGCTTGCTGAGCTGCTGCGAGAGGTACTCGGACTTCTCGACGGAGGTGGTGCCGACGAGGATCGGCTGCCCCTTGCGGTGCTTCTCCTCGATGTCGTCGACGACGGCCTCGAACTTGGCGACCTCGGTGCGGTAGATCAGGTCCGACTGGTCCTTGCGCACCATCGGCCGGTTGGTCGGGATGGGCACCACGCCGAGCTTGTAGATCTGGTGGAACTCGGCGGCCTCGGTCATCGCCGTACCGGTCATGCCGGACAGACCGGGCTGTTCCTTGCCGTTGTGGTCGTGGCGCTTGTAGAGGCGGAAGAAGTTCTGGAGGGTGATCGTGGCGAGCGTCTGGTTCTCGTCCTTGATGTCCACCCCTTCCTTCGCCTCGATCGCCTGGTGCATGCCCTCGTTGTAGCGGCGGCCGGCGAGGATACGGCCGGTGTGCTCGTCGACGATCATGACCTCGCCGTCGAGGACGACGTAGTCCTTGTCCTTCTTGAAGAGTTCCTTGGCCTTGATGGCGTTGTTCAGGTAGCCGACCAGCGGGGTGTTCACCGACTCGTAGAGATTGTCGATGCCCAGCCAGTCCTCGACCTTGGAGACGCCCGACTCGTGGATGGCGACGGTGCGCTTCTTCTCGTCGACCTCGTAGTCACCGGTTTCCTCGATGCCCTTGAGGGTGTTGCCGGCCTCGCCCTTCTTCAGGCGGGTGACCAGCTTGGCGAAGTCGCCGTACCACTTGGTGGCCTGGTCGGCCGGGCCGGAGATGATCAGCGGCGTACGGGCCTCGTCGACCAGGATGGAGTCGACCTCGTCGACGATGGCGAAGTTGTGGCCGCGCTGGACGAGTTCGTCCTTGGACCACGCCATGTTGTCGCGCAGGTAGTCGAAGCCGAACTCGTTGTTCGTGCCGTAGGTGATGTCGCAGCGGTACATCTCGCGGCGCTGGGCCGGCGTCTGGTTGGCGAGGATGCAGCCGACCGACAGACCGAGGAACTTGTGGACGCGGCCCATCATCTCGGAGTCGCGCTCGGCCAGGTAGTCGTTGACCGTGACGATGTGCACGCCCTCGCCGGACAGGGCGTTGAGATAGGCGGGCAGGGTACCGACGAGGGTCTTGCCCTCACCGGTCTTCATCTCGGCCACGTAGCCCATGTGCAGGGCGGCGCCGCCCATCATCTGCACGTCGTAGTGCCGCTGGCCCAGGACGCGCTTGGCGGCCTCGCGGACGGTGGCGAAGGCTTCGGGCAACAGGTCGTCCAGGCTCTCACCGTCGGCGTAGCGCTGCTTGTACTCGTCGGTGAGGGCCCGCAGCTCGGCGTCGGAGAGGTCAGCGAAGTCCTCTTCGATGGAGTTGACCTGGTCCGCGATGCGGTGCAGCTTGCGCAGGATCTTGCCTTCGCCTGCACGCATGATCTTTGAGAGGACGGACACGGGGGTTGGTCTCCTTGCCGGTCGGGCCTGGGACGGTCGGTTTCCTGTCACGGACTGAGCAACGGCCATCGTATGCGAGGACCCCGCCACCCCGGGAGGCCCGCCGTAACGGGACCGTCCACTCCTTGCATCCAGCTTCGCTGTCTGCCGTCACCGGGTTCAACGTCCGGGCCCCGCCGATGGTGCCGCACCCTCCGGCGAATCGAGCGGAAAGTGACCGCATGTTCACGCAGGGCAAAAAGATGGCGCCCGCCACCGGAGGCCGCGCAGAATCGGCCGATGGAACCCGTCACCCTCACCACGGAACGCCTGGTCCTGCGCGCGGTCGGCCCCCAGGACAACGATGCCGTGTACGCCGCCTGCCAGGATCCCGACGTCCAGCGCTGGACGACGATCCCCTCGCCCTACCTCCCCGAGCACGCGCGGGGCTTCACGGAGCAGATGGTTCCGGACGGCTGGGCCAACGCCTCGGTGTTCACCTTCGGCGTCTTCCTCCCCGCCGGTGACCTGGCGGGCATGATCGGCGTCACGATGATCTCCCTCGGCGTCGGCGAGCTCGGGTTCTGGAGTGCCAAGGAGTTCCGCGGCCGGGGCTACACCACGGAGGCCGCCCTCGCCGTCGCGCGCTGGGCCTTCACCGAGCGGGCGATCGACCGCCTGGAGTGGCGCGCCGAGGTCGGCAACACCGCCTCCCGCGCGGTGGCCGATCGGGCGGGCTTCACCATGGAGGGCACGTTGCGCTCCGCGGTCAACAACAACGGCGTACGCCGGGACTGCTGGATCGCCTCCCTGCTCCCCTCGGACCTGGCCCTCCCGTCGACGGCGCCTTACCTGCCGGCGCAGACCGCGTAACGGCGAACAGCCTGCTGCCGCCGCAGCCACGGCCATAGTTCCGCTCAACCGCGGGCAGTCGTGCCGCTGGGGCGGCACGGGTGGGCGATGGGGGCCCCGCTCGAGCGAAGCCGAGAGTGGGGGAGGTACCCCGCAGCGCCGGGCCACGCGACCCACCCCCGACCCGCACCAGCACCCGCACCTTGCAAGCGATCGGCACTGTCAGACCCACCCTCTATCGTGCGGACGTATGACGACCCTCCCGCCCCCCGCCACGGAACTGTCCGCAGACGAGGCCCGCCGCCTCGCCCTCCGCGCACAGGGCTTCCTCGGCGCCCCCGACCGCCGCGCGGGCGTCCGCGGCGTCCTCCGGCACCTGGGCGCGGTGCAGCTCGACACCATCTCGGTCCTCGCCCGCTCCCACGAACTCATCCCGTACGCCCGCCTGGGCGCGGTCGGCCGCAAGACGGTCGAGGACGCCTACTGGAAGCCTGTCTCCATGGGCGCGCCTCCGGCACGACCGCACGCCTTCGAGTACTGGTCGCACGCCGCCTGCGTCCTCCCCATCGAGGAGTGGCCCCACTTCGCCTTCCGCCGCCGCGCCTACCGCAACCGCCCGCACTGGAACCACTCCCTCCCGGACGGCACCTACGACCAGGTCGTCAAGCAGCTCCGCACCGAGGGCCCGCTCACCGCGACGGACCTGGGCGGCGCGAAGCGGACCAGCGAGTGGTGGGACTGGTCGGGCACGAAGGTCGCCGTCGAGCGCGCGCTGATGTACGGCGAGGTGGTGTGCGTGGAGCGCCGCGGCTGGAAGCGGGTGTACGACCTCGCGGAGCGCGCCGTCCCGGCCGCGCTGCTCCATGACGACCTTGACGACACCGAGTGCCTGCGCCGCCTGGTCCGCCTGGCCGGCGAGTCCCTGGGCGTGGGCACGCGCGCGGACATCGCGGACTACCACCGCCTCAAGGCCGAGCAGGTCGACGCCGTGCTCGCCGACTCGGGTCTGGTGCCGGTCACGGTGGCGGGCTGGTCCAAGCCCGCCTGGGCGGACCCCGCCGCCCTGGAGACAGTCCCGCGCGGGCGTCACCGCACCACACTGCTCTCGCCCTTCGACTCCCTGATCTGGGAACGGGCGCGCACGGAGCGGATCTTCGGCTTCACCCACCGCCTGGAGGCCTACGTACCCAAGCCCAAGCGCGTACACGGCTACTTCGCGATGCCGGTGCTGGCCGGCGGACGGCTCGTCGGCCGCGTGGACCCGGCGCGAGAGGGACGCACCCTGGTCGCCAAGCAGATCAGGCTGGACGGCCTCAAGGCCGCTCCGGCGGTGGCCCAGGCCCTGGTCGAGGCGGCGAGCTGGGTCGACTGCACGGACGTACGGGTGGAACGGGTCGACGCCCCGCACCTGCGCGAGGCCCTGACGGCGGAGCTGGCCCGCCTGCTCGCCTGACCGGAGTCAGCGGATCTCGAGAATCTTCTCCCGCATCGCGTACACCACGGCCTCCATCCTGGAGTGCAGCTGCAGTTTCTCCAGGATGTTGCGGACGTGGTTCTTCACGGTGTTCTCGGAGATGAAGAGTTCCTTGGCGATGTCCCGGTTGTTCATTCCGGTGGCGACGAGCTTGAGGACCTCCAGCTCGCGATCGGTGAGCCGCGGCGCCGGCACCAGTCGGCGTTCGTCGGTCCGCTGGATCATCGACTTGAACTCGGTGAGCAGTTTCGACGCCATGGACGGACTGATCTGGGACTGCCCGTCGGCCACCGCGCGAATGGCGGTGGCCACCTCGTCCGTGGAGATCTCCTTGAGGAGATAGCCGGTCGCGCCCGCCTTGATCGCGTCGTAGAGGTCGGCTTCCTCGTCACTGATGGTCAGCATGATGATCTTGGCACTGGGGGCCACTTCCTTGATGGAGGTGCAGGCCTCGATCCCGCCCCGCCTGGGCATCCGCACATCCATCAGGATGATGTCCGGCAGCAGGTCGGCGGCCTTCTCCACGGCCTCGGCGCCGTCACCGGCCTCGCCGACGACCTGGATGTCCTCCTCGGCCGCGAGCACGATCTCCAGGCCCCGGCGGAAGAGGGCGTGGTCGTCCACGACCAAGACCCTGATGGGTTCCTCGCGTGTGGAGCCCACGTCCGCGTCCGGCCCCATGCCGGCGGTCCCGTCGTCGATCCCGTGGTCGACGCCCGCGCCCCGCATCGGTCCGAAACTGTCCGCCATCGTTCCTCCCCCTGAAGGCTTTGGCCCGTGGTCCTGCGCCATCGCCAACCCAGAGCAACGGCCCACCGGTTGGGCCGTTGCCGCCATGATTCCATGCCCGGCGGACAACGGGGTGACCGCGCGGGTCCCGAAGGGGTCGCACACCCTCGCGCACCGTCGCACACCGGTGCCCCTGGGGGCGCACACGCGCTCCAGGGGCACCGGTCCGCTGTCACCCGGCGGTGGTCAACCGCCGAGCGCGTCGCCCGCGTCGGGGGCGTGCGCCTGGGTGACCATCGTGTCCGTGGTGAGGTGGATCACGCCGTAGTCGTAGGCGTGCCGCCGGTAGACGACACTGGGTTCCTTCGTGTCGGAGTCGACGAACAGATAGAAGTCGTGCCCGACCAGTTCCATCTCGTAGAGCGCCTGGTCGAGGGACATCGGCGCGGCCACATGGGTCTTCTCGCGGACGACGAGCGGCCCGTCGCCCTGGACCTCCAGCGAGCCGATCTTCTTGGTGGGGACGCCGTCCTGCTTCTCCGTCGGGACGACGTCGCCGTTCCCGTTGAGCGTCGCCGCGCCGGGTACGTGGTCGGCGACCTCGGCCGCCGGGATCCGGCGTGCGCCGCGGCGCGAGAAGCGCTTGTCGTGCTGCTTGCGCAGTCGTGCGCCAAGCTTCTCCGCCGCCAGGTCGAGCGCCGCGTACGGGTCGCTCGCCGCTGCCTCCGCCCGGATCACCGGACCGCGGGAGCGGAGCGTGATCTCCACTCGGTCACAGCGGTCGGCCTGTCGGGGGTTCGGCTCCTTGGACACCTCGACGTCGAGGCTGATCACCTTGCCATCGAGCTTCTGGATCTTCTCCAGCTTCAGCTTCTCGGCCACGTGCTTCCGGAACCGCTCGGGCACCTCGGTCTTGCGGCCCTTGACGACGATGTCCACGCAGAACTCCGTTCCCGGATCACTCCGCTCCCATGGCGGAGCATCTCCCTTTTGCACCAGGTTCCGGTGTGCTCCGGAACCTCGGACTCGGTGACGTCCACCTCCTCCCCCGCGGGCGAGATCTCCACTCCCCCGGTGCGGGTGATGCCGGTAAAACCCGCAGCACGGCATTCGGATTTGAGAGGTGTGGCCTGCGGCTTTGCCTCACAACCGAACATATCTCGCCCGGGCGGATGTCGTCACCCTCTAACGCGACGTACCTCCGTTCCGGTGAATAGGACCTCTCATTACCTGCAACGACGTAAGTTCTCAGTCAGTTCCGGTTTATTTTCGAAAGAATCAGGTGAAGCCGCGACCACTGCCGCGCAGATCGCTTCACGGATCGCGCCATCTCCTCCGTTGGAACCCGCCATTTGCGGCCCGGTCTTCCGTTCCTCTCTGCCTTCCCCCGCCGCCGACGGATACACAGCCGATCTCGCCTTCCCGTACGTGTCCGGCCCCGTCCGCGACTCAGCCGCCCGCACCGCACGTGCCGCCTCGGTCAGGGACGCCCCCGTCGTCATCAGGTCGTCGACCAGCACGACCGGGCCGCCGCCGCACAGGAGCCGGCCGCCACCGGGAGCCACCGCCAGGGCGTTGGCCAGGTTGTCCAGCCGCTGCCGGGCGTCGAGGTCCGCCTGGTCGGCCACGGTGTGCCGCTGCCGCAGCAGGGCGACCACCCGGGCGAGCACCCCGGTCCGCCGCAGCTCCCCGGCCGCCTCGAGGGCGATCCGCCGCGCCGGGTCGTGCCCGCGTCTGCGCACCGCCCGGCGCGCCGACGGCACGGGCACCAGGAGCACCGGTCCCGGTGAGCCGCCCGCTCCCCCGACGCCGGTCCACGCCTCGCGGAGCCCCGCCCGCACCGCTCCCGCCAGCGCCTCGCCCAGCGGCGGCGTGAGGGCCAGGACGCCCCGCTCCTTGTGGGCCAGCAGCGCCGCCCGCACCTCGTCCGCGTACGGCGCGGCCGCGTGCACCGACGGCAGCCCGGGCGGCTCCGGCAACGGCCGCACCCGGCGCGGCGCCGACCCGCTCAGGGCCGTACGGCACCGTGGGCACAGCACCGCCCGGGCCCGGCCGCAGCCGCCGCACTCGGCCGGCAGCACCAGGTCCGTGAGGTCTCTCCACCCGTCCCGCAATCGCCGCATGGCCACCACTGTGCCAAGCCCGGCGAAACCCGGCCAGGCCTGTGGAAAACGCCGGTCGGATCCCTGTGGAAAACCGCCGCGGGCGCCTGAATCCCGGCCCAGGCCTCAGCCCGGATAGACGGGCGCCGTCCCCTCCGTGACCTTCTGCCACTGGAGCCCCGACGGCAGCCGCACGATCAGGTCCTCCGAGTAGGCCACGAGCGGCAGCCGCTCGTCCTCGGTCGCGGCGATCTCCTTGACGCCGGTCAGAGCGGCGGGCACGGAAGCCTCCGGCGTCGAGCCGTCGACCTGGACGTATCCGATCTGCTGGACGCCGCCGCGCTCGCGCCCGACCACCACGAGCCTGCTGTCACCGGCCCACGACATGGCCGTGACCTCCTCCAGCTCCGGAGTGGCGGAGCGCAGTTCGAGGACGGTGACCGAGGGCCGTTCGCCCGCCCTCTCGTCCCGTTCGATCCGCCCGATGAGCAGCGACCGCTCGCCGTCCTTCTCCACGATGAGCGCGATCCGCACCCCGTCGGCCGCCGTCCGCACGGCCTGCACCCGCCCGTCGAGCCCCGGCGTGCGCACCTCCACCGGCTCACCGGCGCCCTTCTCCAGCAGCAGCAGCCGCGGGTCGGCCGGGTCGCGGTCGGCGATCCACAGGTCGCCCTGCGCGTCCCAGCTGGGCGGGGTCAGCCGGTCGGCCTCCGCCTTGCCCTTGCTGAGCAGCACGGGGTCGCCGAGCGAACCGCCTGACACCAGGGAGCCGACGTACAGCGACCTGTTGTCGAGGCCGATACCGGCGGCGCTGTGCTCGTCGCGCGACACCGCCACCGCTCCCAGCGCCTTCTCACCCTCGCCGAGCGGGCCGGGCACGGGTTCCGCCCGGGTCCCGTTGCTGCCCGCGGCGATCCGGACCAGGCGGTCCTCGTCGTCGACGAAGTACAGGTAGTCGGGCCGCTGTGCGGAGCCCCGCGCGGCGACCGTCTCCGCGCGGTCCTCGCTGAGCGAGCACAGCTGCTCACCACCCGCGCGCAGCTCGACCTCCTCTACGGCCGGGGTGAGGTTCTGCAGCGTGAACAGCAGCTGGGCGGCCATCTCGTCGCACTGGTCCTGATCGGCGCCGGCGGCCTTCTCGTTCAACGGGACGGTGAGCTTGCTGCGGTCGTCGGGCGCCAGCGAACCGGCGTTCCTCGCCAGCGCCGTCCCGGTCGGGAAGCTCGACCTGACCACGGGCCCGAGCAGGCTCGACGGCCCGCCGATCAGAGAGCTCACCACCTGGGTCATGGGCTCCACCCGCCGGCGGACGTACACGGGGTCGGCCACGGCCGCCGGCTGAGGGCTGGCGCCCTCGTCGGACGCCGAGGGCGCCGCGGTGTTCGACGCGAAGTAGTACCGGTTGACCGACATGTAGTTGCGCTGGAAGTCCGACTTGCCCATGACGACGCCCTGCGGCAGCTGGTCGATGCGCCACTGCTTGGTCTTGCCGTCCCGGGTCAGGTGCACCGACTGCCGGTACGCGCCGTCGGCCGGCGAGTACGACTGCTGGGCGTCCACCGTGGCGACCTTGGCGCCCGTCAGGGTCACCGAGTAGTCGTTGGCGTCCTCGCGGCTGCCGGAGTGGTCCGACTCGGTGCCCGGCCCGCCCGCGAGCACGGTCGCCGACTCGTCCGGCCGCCAGTTCTCCGCGGCATCGCCGGTCAGATACTTGCGTGCCGTCTCGTAGTGCGGATCGTCGCTGGTCAGGGCCTCCAGAAAGCCCTGCACGATGTCGGAGGGCGGCGCGTCCTCCCGCGGCGGCATCGCGAACACCCGCACCTGCGGGTCCTGCCGCGGCGTGGACTCCACCCCGCGCAGATCCCCGCTGTCCGGCATGGACGCGCATCCCGCCAGCAGTACGACGCCGCCGACGGCGTACCCCACCACACGTGCCGGCCTGCGCCGACCGCCCCGCCCGCGGTCAGCGCCCACGAGATGCCTCCCCTTGCCTGCTCGGATCCTCCGACCGGGTGTCCTGACGGCCGTCCGCCTCCGCGGGACCGCCGTCCTGTCTCCGGGCGCCCGGCGCGGGCCTCGGCACCACGCGCGCCCCGTTGCCCGGCAGGGCCGTCGGGTCGGCCGTGGGGGCCGCCATGGCCGACCTCGACAGTATCGGGCCCCGCGCGGGCACCTGGGACGTCTGTCCCGCGGACGCCTGCGCCGGGACACCGACCGCCTTGTCCGCACCGTGCGGTGCGGCGGTGTCGTCGAGACCGGCGTCGTGGAGTCCGCGGTTGCGCCGCGAGTCCGCCGGCTCCAGCGGTATCGGCGAGCCCCGCAACGGCTCGTCCGCGGTCCTGGGCAGCGTCAGCCGGAACTGCGAGCCGCCGCCCGGTTCGCCCCAGGCCTGGAGCCAGCCGCCGTGCAGCCGCGCGTCCTCCAGGGCGATCGACAGCCCCAGCCCGGTACCGCCGGTGGTACGCGCGCGTGCCGGGTCGGCCCGCCAGAAGCGGCTGAACACCCGCGTGGCCTCGCCCGGCTTGAGCCCGACGCCGTAGTCGCGCACTCCGACGGCGACCGCGCCGCCCGCGGCGGCGAGCTTCACGACGACGTCCCGCCCCTCGCCGTGCTCGACGGCGTTGACGACGAGGTTGCGCAGCACCCGCTCGACACGCCGGGCGTCCGCCTCCGCGACGACGGGCTGCTGGTCGCCGACCACGCGGATCGGCGTGCCCTTGCGCTCGGCGAGCGGCTCCGCACCGCTGACGACCCGCCGTACGACCTCCCTGAGGTCTATCGGCTCGGCCTCCAGGGCGGCGGCGCCCGCGTCGAAGCGGCTGATCTCCAGCAGGTCCGCGAGCAGCGTCTCGAACCGGTCCAGCTGGTCGGCGAGCAGTTCCGCCGACCGCGCGGTGACCGGATCGAAGTCCACGCGCGCGTCGTGGATGACGTCGGCGGCCATCCGTACGGTCGTCAGCGGCGTACGCAGCTCGTGCGACACGTCGGACACGAACCGCCGCTGCATCCGCGAGAGGTCCTCCAGCTGGCTGATCTTGAGCTGGAGGTTCTGCGCCATCTTGTTGAAGGCCTCGCCGAGCCGCGCGATGTCGTCCTCGCCGGTGACCTTCATACGTTCCTGGAGCCGCCCCGCGGACAGCCGCTCGGCGATACTGGCGGCCATCCGTACGGGTGTGACGACCTGGCGCACGACGAGCCAGGCGATGGCCCCGAGCAGTACGACGACGAAGAGCCCGGCCGTCGCGAGCGTACCCCTGACCAGGCTGAGGGACTTCTCCTCCTGCGTGAGCGGGAAGAGGTAGTACAGCTGGTACGGCTCACCGTTGGGGTCGTTGACCTGCTTGCCGATGACCAGTCCGGGCTGGGAACCCTGGTCGGAGTTGTAGACGATCCGGGTGTAGCTCTGGGCCGCCGCGGTGTCGCCGTCGATCCGCTCCCGCAGGCCCTCCGGCACGCTGACCGCCCAGTCGACCGATCCGGAGGCACGCGGCCCGCGTCCGCTGCCGCTCTCGCCGCCCATGGGGAGCGTGACCACGTCGAAGGCGCCCTGGCCGCCACTGGAGAGCGACTTCACCAGTTCACTCATCCACTGGATGACGTTCTGCGGGGGCCGGCCGTCCGCGGGGTTGCTGTCGTCGCCGTCGGCGCCCGCCGCCTCCTCGGCCTTCTGCTTGGCCGCCGTGAAACCGCCGGTGGCCTGGCTCTGGGACGCCTTCACCTTGGCGTCGAGGAGTCCGTTGCGGACCTGTCCGATCACCACGAAGCCGAGCAGCAGCACCACGCCCAGCGACATCAGCAGCGTGGTGACGACGACCTTGAGCTGGAGGTTGCGCCGCCACAGCCGCATGACGGGCAGCAGCGGACGCCGCAGCCAGCGCATGAACAGCCGGATCACCGGGCTGCCCTGCACCCCGCCGTGCAGCAGCCCGCCCTCCAGCAGGCGGCCGAAGCGCGAACCGGCGGGAGGGGGGCCGACAGGCCGTCCGGCGCGGGCCTCGGACCCGGGCGCCGAAGCGGCACTGTCCCTGGTCATGTCAGCTCGGCCCGGCCTTGTAGCCGACGCCGCGTACGGTCACCACGATCTCCGGCTTCTCCGGGTCCTTCTCGACCTTGGAGCGCAGCCGCTGCACATGCACGTTGACCAGCCGGGTGTCGGCGGCGTGCCGGTAGCCCCAGACCTGCTCCAGGAGCACCTCGCGCGTGAACACCTGCCACGGCTTGCGGGCCAGCGCCACCAGCAGGTCGAACTCCAGCGGCGTCAGCGCGATCGACTGCCCCTCGCGCTTCACGGAGTGACCGGCCACGTCGATGACCAGGTCGCCTATGGCGAGCTGCTCCGGTGCCGGTTCCTCCGACCTCCTGAGCCGCGCCCGGATACGGGCCACCAGCTCCTTGGGCTTGAACGGCTTCACGATGTAGTCGTCGGCGCCCGACTCGAGACCGACCACGACGTCGACGGTGTCACTCTTCGCCGTCAGCATCACGATCGGCACACCTGACTCCGCCCTGATCAGGCGGCACACCTCGATGCCGTCCCGACCGGGCAGCATCAGGTCGAGCAGCACCAGATCGGGCTTGGTCTCCCGGAAGGCGGCCAGCGCCTTGTCGCCGTCGGCTACGAAAGATGGCTCAAAACCCTCACCACGCAGCACAATGCCGAGCATCTCGGCCAGTGCGGTGTCGTCGTCGACGACAAGGACTCGTCCCTTCATAAACGACATCATCCCATTAGCTAATCGTTACCTGGCGTGACCTGGCACACAGCTCGGCGAGGGCCTCGCTCGTCACGGGCGAAACCACGCCTTCCTCGGTGACGATCGCCGTCACCAGCTCGGGCGGAGTCACGTCGAACGCCGGGTTGTACGCCTGGGTCCCCAGGGGTGCCACCGGAATCCCGCCTCCCGCTCCTGTCACCGGCACCTGAGGCGCTGTGATCTCGGTCACTTCATATCCGGGGCGCTGTTCCACCTCGATGGCGGACCCGTCCGGGGTGTGCGGATCCACCGTCGTGACCGGCGCCACCACGATGAACGGTACGTGGTGGTAGCGCGCGAGCACCGCGAGCGGATAGCTCCCCACCTTGTTCGCCACCGATCCGTCGGCCGCGATACGGTCCGCGCCGACCAGCACGGCGTCCACCTCGCCCGCCGCGAACAGCGAACCCGCCGCACTGTCGGTGAGCAGCGTGTACGTCATGTCGTTGCGGGCCGCCTCGTATGCCGTCAGGCGAGCACCTTGCAGCAAGGGACGCGTTTCGTCCACCCACAGGCGTCGCAGCCGCCCCTCCCGGTGCGCCGCGAGCGCCACCGCGAAAGCCGTGCCCTCCCCGCCCGACACGAGCGAGCCGGAGTTGCAGTGCGTGAGAACGCGGTGCCCGCCGGCGGGCAGCAGCTCGTCCAGCAGGGCCAGTCCGTGCGCGGCCATCCGCGCGCTGGCCTGGGCGTCCTCCTGGTGCAGGGCCCGCGCCGCCGTCAGCGCCGCCGCTGCCGCCTCCCGGGTGTCGCCGGTCCTGGCGAGCGCCTCCCGGTGAGCGTCCTGCGCACGGCGCACCCCGACGGCGAGGTTCACCGCGGTGGGCCGGGCCCCGGCCAGCGCGGCCGCGGCCTCCTCCACCTCGAAGCCCCGGACGGCGGCGAGCGCGACCCCGTAGGCGCCCGCGACACCCAGCAGCGGCGCCCCGCGCACGGCGAGCGAACGGATCGCCTCGACGAGTCCGGCCGGGTCCGTGCAGACCAGCTCGACCTCCTCGGTCGGCAGCCTGGTCTGGTCCAGCAGGACCAGCACCGGGCCTTCGGGGGGCTCCTCCCAGCGGAGCACGGGGATCTCGGTCGGCCGCTTGTCCTCGCCGTTTCGCGCGTCCTGATCAGCCATGCGGTCAGTCTGCCCCCTATCCGGCGGACAATTGAAGGTGTGCAGCCCATACCGCGCCCGGTCCGCACCCGGGCACCCCATGGCACGATGGCTGCCAACCTGCCGCCGCGCCCGCGGACGGGCACCGTGAAGGAGCGACGATGAACGACACTCCGGGCTGGGCCTCGCCCGGATCCGCCCCGTCCGACGGGCGGGAGCCCGGCGCGTCCGGCCCCGCCGAGCCCGCCGACCGCCCCGGCGGCCCCGATCAGCCCGCGCAGCCCGCGGACCAGCCGGGCGCGGAACCGACGAGCCCCGGCACGAAGTGGTCCAAGGAGCAGCCGCGCCCCGGCCAGTGGTCCGCCCCCACCGGCCCCGGCGACCAGGGGCAGACCCCGCCTCCGCCACCCCCCGGCCCCGGCTGGGGCGCCCCGCCCCCCGGACCTCCCGGCGGCGGCTACGGAGGCCCCGGTGGCTACGGCGGCCAGGGCGGGGGCTACGGCGGTTACGGCGCCCCCGGTGGACACGGTGGCTGGGGAGGCGGCTGGGGCGGCCCGCCGCCCGCGGCCAAACCGGGCGTGATCCC
Source organism: Streptomyces sp. NPDC058985 (assembly GCF_042740985.1). Classification (NCBI taxonomy): domain Bacteria; kingdom Bacillati; phylum Actinomycetota; class Actinomycetes; order Kitasatosporales; family Streptomycetaceae; genus Streptomyces; species Streptomyces sp. NPDC058985. The sequence continues at coordinate 30,908 of NZ_JBHYJX010000068.1, forward strand.
GCTCCGCCCGCTCGGTGTCGGAGAGATCCTCGACGGCGCGGTCTCCACGATGCGCACCTACTGGCGCACGGTCCTCGGCATCTCCCTGACCGTCGCCGTCTTCACGGAGATCATCGTCGTGCTGCTCCAGGGCCTCGTCCTGGACAACAGCGGCACCGAAGCCCTCAACGACCCCGACGCCTCCCTGAGCGAACTCGGCGACGCCCTCACCGAAACCACGATCAACTCGGGTGTCGTCTTCCTGATCTCCCTGATCGGCACCGTCCTGGCCACCGCGCTGCTGACGACCGTCACCAGCCGTGCCGTGCTCGGCCGTCCGGTGACCGCCGGCGAGGCCTGGCGGGACGCCCGCCCCCAGGTGCTCAAGCTCTTCGGCCTGATCATCCTGCTGCTGCTCATCGTCGCGGGCATCGTCGTCGTCGGCATGGCGCCCGGTCTCCTCGTGACGGCCACCGCGGGCAGCGAGGCCGGCGCGGCCCTGACCGTCCTGGGCGTCCTCGCGGCCGGTGTCGTCGCGGTGTGGCTGATGGTCCGCTTCTCGCTGGCGTCCCCCGCGCTGATGCTGGAGAAGCAGGGCATCAAGAAGGCGATGAGCCGCTCCGTGAAACTGGTGCGCGGCTCCTGGTGGCGCGTCTTCGGCATCCAGCTGCTCGCCACGATCATCGCCAACGTCGTCGCGTCGATCATCGTCATCCCGTTCGCCTTCCTCGCCGCCACCCTCGGCGGCGACGGCTTCAGCGGCTTCCTGGAGGGCACCGGGGACCTCGGCTGGACCTTCCTCATCGTCAGCGGCATCGGCTCGGTGATCGGCTCCATGATCACCTTCCCGATCACGGCGGGCGTCGCCGTACTGCTGTACATCGACCAGCGCATCCGCCGCGAGGCCCTCGACCTCGAACTGGCCCGCGCCGCGGGCACCCAGGGCTCCGGCGCCCCCGGCGCCGTCCCGGGGAGCTGACGGGGTGAGCCCAACGGGGGGAGTTCTCACAGAGGCGTCACACGCCGCCGTACGCACGCTGTCGCGCTCCGGCGACAGCCTCGTACGGTCGCTCTCGCGCTCCGGCGACGAACCGCCGGTGACGATTCCGCGCGACCCCGCGCGGGAGGCCGCCCAGCGCGAGCTGTCCAAGGGCATGTACCACGAGAACGACCCCAGCTGGTTCCAACGGGCCCTGGACACCTTCTGGGAATGGATCGACGAGCTGTTCGCCAGGGCGTCCACGGCGACGCCCGGAGGAACGCTCGGGCTGGTCGTCGTCGTCCTGGCCGTCGTGGCGGTACTGGGCGCCCTCTGGTGGCGCCTGGGCACCCCGCGCCGCGGGCCGGCCTCCGCCCCCGCCCTGTTCGACGACCGCCCCCGCAGCGCCGCCGAGCACCGCGCCGCCGCCCAGGCACACGCCGCCCAGGGCCACTGGAACCAGGCCGTCCAGGAACGCATGCGGGCCGTCGTCCGCGCCTTGGAGGAACGCGCCCTGCTCGACATCCGGCCCGGCCGCACCGCCGACGAGGCGGCCGGCGAGGCCGGCCGCGCCCTGCCCGCCCACGGCGACCGGCTACGGGCCGCCGCCCGGGACTTCGACGACGTCACGTACGGCGGCCGCCCCGGCACCGAGCAGTCGTACCGGCGCCTCACCGAACTCGACCACGACCTGGACCGCAGCAAGCCGCACCTGGCGGGCAGCACGCCCGGTAACAGCGGGGGCGGCACGGACACCCGCCGGGGAGCCGCCGGATGACCACCGAGGCCACGATCCCCACCACCTCGGCCTCGCCCACCGCCCGCCAGATCTGGACGCGCGGCCGGGGCATCGCCCTCGCCCTCGTCCTGCTGCTCGCCGGGGCCGTGGCAATCGCCGTCGTCCGCTCCGGCGACCACCACGGCGAACTCGACCCGCGCTCCGCCGACCCCTCCGGCAGCCGCGCGGTCGCCGAACTCCTCGCGGACCGGGGGGTCTCCACACGTGTGGTCAGCACCCTGGACGACGCCCGCGCCGCGACCGGCCCGGACACCACCCTGCTGGTCGCCGCCCCTGACCTCCTGACCGAGCGTCAGCAGACGCGCCTGCGCTCCGCGGTCACCGGATCCGGCGGCCGCACCGTCCTCGTGGCCCCCGGCGGCCCCGCCGTCGAACGCCTCGTCCCCGGCGTCACCGCCGACCCCGCGCTCAGCTTCGACTCGACGCTGGCCCCCGCCTGCGACCTGCCCGCCGCCCGGCGCGCCGGCACCGCCGACACGGGCGGCCTCCGCTACAGCACCCACATCGAAGCCGACGCCTGCTACCCCAGCCGGCGCCTGGCCACGCTGCTGCGCGTCCCCGACACCTCCGCGGAGGGCACCCCGGGCGACACCGTCGTGCTCGGCGCCCGCGACATCCTCGTCAACGACCGCCTCGACGACCACGGCAACGCCTCGCTCGCCCTGCAACTCCTCGGCTCCCGCGCCCATCTGGTCTGGTACCTCCCCTCGCTCTCCGACGTCCCCGACCCGGACGACGAACGCAGCTTCTTCGACCTGCTCCCCTCCGGCTGGCTCTGGGGCACGCTGCAACTGTTCATCGCCGCCGCCCTCGCCGCCTTGTGGCGGGCACGCCGGCTCGGCCCCCTGGTGCCCGAGAAACTCCCCGTCGCGATCCGCGCCTCCGAGACCGTCGAAGGCCGTGCCCGCCTCTACCGCAAGGCCAACGCCCGCGACCGCGCGGCCGCCGCTCTTCGCTCCGCCACCCGCACCCGCCTCGCCCCCCTCGCAGGCGTCCCCGTCGCCCAGGCGCACACGCCCGAGTCCCTGCTCCCCGCCCTCCCCGCCCACCTCGACGGCGACGGACAGTCCCTGCACACCCTCCTCTTCGGCCCGCCGCCCGGCGACGACGCGGCCCTGATCGCCCTCGCCGACCAACTCGACGCCCTCGAAAGTGAGGTACGCCGTCCATGATGGACCCGACCACTGACAACGCCGGGCAGAGCGGGGACCCGGGCAACGCCCGCACCGCCCTCGAAGCCCTGCGCGCCGAGATCGCCAAGGCCGTGGTCGGCCAGGACGCCGCCGTGACCGGTCTCGTCGTCGCGCTCCTGTGCCGCGGCCACGTCCTCCTCGAAGGCGTCCCCGGAGTCGCCAAGACCCTCCTCGTCCGCGCCCTCGCCGCAGCCACCGAACTCGACACCAAGCGCGTCCAGTTCACGCCCGACCTGATGCCGAGCGACGTCACCGGCTCCCTGGTCTACGACGCCCGCACCGCCGAGTTCTCGTTCCAGCCCGGCCCGGCGTTCACCAACCTGCTCCTCGCCGACGAGATCAACCGCACGCCCCCGAAGACCCAGTCGTCCCTCCTCGAAGCCATGGAGGAGCGCCAGGTCACGGTCGACGGCACTCCCCGGCCGCTCCCCGAGCCCTTCCTCGTCGCGGCCACCCAGAACCCCGTCGAGTACGAGGGCACCTACCCCCTCCCGGAAGCCCAGCTGGACCGCTTCCTCCTCAAGCTCACCGTCCCCCTCCCCTCCCGCCAGGACGAGATCGACGTCCTCACCCGGCACGCCACCGGCTTCAACCCGCGCGACCTGCGCGCCGCGGGCGTACGCCCGGTCACGAACGCCACCGACCTCGACGCCGCCCGCGCCGAGGTCGCCAGGACGACCGTCTCTCCGGAGATCACCGCCTACGTCGTCGACATCTGCCGCGCCACCCGCGATTCGCCGTCCCTCACCCTCGGCGTCTCCCCGCGCGGAGCCACGGCACTGCTCTCGACCTCCCGCGCGTGGGCCTGGCTCACCGGCCGCGACTACGTCACTCCGGACGACGTGAAGGCCCTGGCCCTCCCCACCCTCCGCCACCGCGTCCAGCTCCGCCCGGAGGCCGAGATGGAGGGCGTGACCGCGGACTCCGTCATCAACGCGATCCTCGCCCACGTCCCCGTCCCCCGCTGATGGCACTCACCGGACGCGCCGCGCTCATCGCGGCCCTGGGCTCCGTCCCCATCGGCATCTGGGACCCCAGCTGGACGGGCATCCTCGCGGTCAACGCACCGCTCGCGGCCGCCTGCGCCTGCGACTTCGCGCTGGCCGCCCCTGTACGGCGCCTGCGCCTCACTCGTTCCGGCGACACATCCGTACGCCTGGGTGACATCGCCGACGTCACGTTGACCGTCACCAACGCGTCCACGCGCCCGCTCAGGGCCCGGCTCCGCGACGCCTGGCCGCCCAGCAGCTGGCAATCCGGCACCGAGGTGGCGGCGTCCCGACACACCCTGACGGTGCCGGCCGGCGAACGCCGACGCACGACCACCCGCCTACGGCCCACACGTCGCGGCGACCGTCACGCGGACCGCGTCACGATCCGGTCGTACGGCCCCCTGGGCCTCTTCACCCGCCAGGGCACTCACCGGGTCCCCTGGACGGTGCGCGTCCTCCCCCCGTTCACCAGCCGCAAGCACCTCCCCTCCAAGCTGTCCCGCCTCCGCGAGCTGGACGGCCGCACCAGCGTGCTCACCCGGGGGCAGGGCACGGAGTTCGACAGCCTGCGCGAGTACGTCCCCGGCGACGACACCCGCTCCATCGACTGGCGAGCGACAGCCCGGCAGTCCACCGTCGCCGTACGCACGTGGCGCCCCGAACGCGACCGCCACATCCTGCTCGTCCTGGACACCGGCCGCACCTCCGCGGGCCGCGTCGGCGACGCCCCCCGCCTCGACGCCACCATGGACGCCGCTCTGCTCCTGGCGGCCCTGGCCTCCCGCGCCGGCGACCGCGTAGACCTCCTCGCGTACGACCGCCGGGTGCGCGCCCTCGTGCAGGGCCGGCCTGCGGGCGACGTGCTCCCCTCCCTGGTCAACGCCATGGCGAACCTGGATCCCGAGCTCGTGGAGACCGACGCCCGTGGCCTCACCGCCACCGCACTCCGCTCGGCTCCGCGCCGCTCGTTGATCGTCCTCTTCACCACTCTCGACGCGGCGCCGATCGAGGAGGGGCTCCTCCCGGTCCTGCCGCGACTGACGCAGCGCCACACGGTCCTCCTGGCCTCGGTGGCAGACCCGCACGTCGCGGAGATGGCGAAGGCTCGCGGCCACACGGACGCCGTGTACGAGGCCGCCGCGGCCGCACAGGCCCAGGCCGAACGCCGTCGCACCGCGGACCAGCTACGTCGACACGGCGTCACGGTCGTCGACGCCACCCCGGACGACCTGCCGCCGGCACTCGCCGACGCCTATCTGGAACTGAAGGCGGCCGGACGCCTGTAAAGAGCTGAGGCGGGGCCAAACGGCCCCGCCTTCACTTCCCCCAAAACGCAGAAAGCCCCGCACCGTTCCCGGTGCAGGGCTCTCATACAATGATTGTTCGGCGGCGTCCTACTCTCCCACAGGGTCCCCCCTGCAGTA
>NZ_JBHYJX010000069.1:0-34804 GCF_042740985.1 Streptomyces sp. NPDC058985
CCCAGCCTCCGGCCGGGGGGACCCCCAGAGCACGCACCGGACGCCGCGGGGCCCGCCCTCCGGGCGGACGGCAGGACTTTGCGGACACGACCTAGGGCCCGAGAGGCCGTGGAAGCTGCCCGCCCCTACCGGCGGCGCCGCTTCAGCAGCAGGCGGGGGAGTCCGGCCGGTGCCGGGTTCCGGGTCGTCGCCGAGGTCGGCAGGGGCGGCTCGGACAGCGCGCCGTCGGGCAGCGGGGCCGTGGTCCCGGTCGGTTCCAGCCGGAGCACCCGGCACTCGCGGGCCCAGCGGTCGGTCATCGCCTCGCCGTCGGGGGCGTTGAGGCGTTTGCCCTTGAGGTCGGCGACCGCGGCCTGCCACGCCTCGGAACCGGACGGCAGCTCCACGACCCGGGCCGCCCAGGTGACCAGCCGGCCGCCCTTGTCCTTGCTGCGCACCGTCACCTCGGCCGCGGCCCCGTCCGTCAGCCCCGGCAGCGGCTGCTCGCCGGGCCCGTCGCCGACGACGCAGGCCGCGCCCTCGTGCCAGACGTGCCACAGCGCCCGGGCGGGCACCCCGGGGCCCTTGGCCCAGATGAGGCCGGACTTCTTCGTGGCCTCCTCGACGAGGGCCTGGTCGAGCAGCTCGCGTGTCATGCGGTCAGCCTATCCAGCGCCCGTGGGCCCCTCTCAGAGCCAGCCGTTGCGCTTGAGCGTGCGGTGGATGCCCAGGCAGAGGACGACGGTGACGGACAGGACCAGCGGATACCCGAACTTCCAGTGAGTCTCCGGCATGTAGTCGAAGTTCATCCCGTACACCCCGCACACCATCGTCGGTACGGCGATGATCGCCGCCCACGAGGTGATCTTGCGCATGTCCTCGTTCTGCGCGACGGACGCCTGGGCGAGGTTGGCCTGGAGGATCGAGTTCAGCAGCTCGTCGAAGCCCACGACCTGTTCCTGCACCCGGGCCACGTGGTCGGCGACGTCCCGGAAGTACTTCTGGATCTCCGGGTCGATCAGCCGCATCGGCCGCTCGCTCAGCAGCAGCATGGGGCGCAGCAGCGGCGCCACCGCACGCTTGAACTCCAGCACCTCGCGCTTGAGTTGGTAGATCCGGCCGGCGTCCGTGCCGCGCGGGCTGCCCTTGCGGCCCGGCGAGAACACCTCCGTCTCGACCTCGTCGATGTCGTCCTGCACCGCGTCGGCGACCGCGATGTAGCCGTCCACGACGTGGTCGGCGATGGCGTGCAGCACCGCCGAGGGGCCCTTGAGCAGCAGCTCGGGGTCCTCCTGGAGCCTGTGCCGCAGCGCGCGCAGCGAGCCCTTTCCGCCGTGCCGGACGGTGATGAAGAAGTCCCGCCCGGTGAAGCACATGACCTCGCCGGTCTCGACGACCTCGCTGCTGGCGGTCAGCTCGTCGTGGTCGACGTAGTGGATGGTCTTGAAGACCGTGAACAGGGAGTCGTCGTACCGCTCCAGCTTGGGCCGCTGGTGGGCCTGGACGGCGTCCTCCACGGCCAGCGGGTGCAGCCCGAACTCCCGGGCGATACCGGCGAACTCGTCCTCGGTGGGCTCGTGCAGACCGATCCACACGAAGCCGCCGTCGCGGCGCACCTGGCGCATCGCCGTGTGCGGCGTCAGCGGCGTGTCCGTCTCGACGCGGGCACCGTCGCGGTAGATGGCGCAGTCGACGACGGCGGACGGGTTGCCCGGGTCGCGGGTGGTGTCGTAGGCGCCGTTGTCCTTGCGCAGAGAGACGCGGGACGGGCGGACCGCGGCGCGCAGGTCACGGATCATCGACATGGCAGGCTCCTTCGCGACGGGCAGCGAACGGGGCCGGAGACGGGTGGAACCGCCCGGAATGGGGACGTCCTGGTTACGCGTGCTCGGCGCGTCCACAAAGCGGGGGGCACCGCACCGTCGCGGTGGCCGGCTTCGCTGCTGATTCAGCTGCTGACACGGATCGACGCGAGGGGCGTCGATGGACCGGGTCAGGCACTACGAGACGAAGTGCTCTTCCGCGTGAAGGGCGCGCGGACGGAAAGCGGCAGCGGCAGGAACCGGAACAGCTGCGTCAGTGGCCGGAAGAGCGGGTGGTACTGCACGGTCGACTTCGGTCCATGCCGCCCACCTCCTCCGGCCGGTCCCTCGTGAGGGACGATCCATACCCCTTGTTTGGAGGGGTTCCCCGTAGGGGAGTCTTCATAGCGTCGGGTGCTTGATCGCGATGCGCTGAGCGCTGCCCCGAACCGCTGGCCCAGAGTACCAGTCGCCCAAGGTGTCAAGGCGCCGCTTTGCCGGTTCTCGACGAGTTCTATGCTCGCCGCATGGCTGATGTTCTTCCTCTGGTGGAGGCCCGGTTGCGCAGCGCGCTGGGCGAACCGGACGCACGCGCGGCGGTCACCTTCCTCGGCACCGACCGCATCGAGGTGCTGCGCTTCCCCGCCGAGGGCCCGGAGGGCGACATCGTCCGCTACGCCACCCTCGGCATGTCGGCGCAGCCCATGGCGGATCCGACGGCCCCGCTCGCCGACCCGGTCAAGGGGCCCCGCGCCGAGCTGGTGCTCTCCGTCCGGGCCGGTGTGGCCGACACCGGCAAGGTGCTGCGGCCGCTCGCCGTGCTGGCGGCCTCCCCGCAGGTCGAGGGCGTGATCGTGGCGCCGGGCGCCTCGCTGGACGTGGGGGAGGCGCTGTGGCCGGGGGCGCCGTTCACCTCGGTTCTGGTCGCCGAGCCGGGCGGCCTGGTCGAGGACCTGGAGCTGGACGCCCCGCTGGACCCCGTACGGTTCCTGCCGCTGCTGCCGATGACGCCGAACGAGGCGGCCTGGAAGCGCGTGCACGGCGCGCAGGCCCTCCAGGAGCGCTGGCTGACGCACGGGACGGACCTGCGCGATCCGTCCCGCAGGTCCGTCCCACTGGAGTGACGGAACTCACCAAGTGAGCCTCCCCGCTCCTCAGTTGGCGAAGACGGTGACGCTGTCCTCGGTGGCGTGCCCGGTCTGCAGTTCCTCCGCCTCGTGGGTGAGCGCCCGGCGCCGTACGAGGACGACGACCGCGCCCAGTACGGCGGTGACGGCCGCCACCACGAACGGGATGTGGATGTCGGTCCACTCCTCGATCTTCGGCGCGAAGTAGGGCGCGGCCGCCGCCGCGAACCAGCGCACGAAGTTGTACCCGGCGCTCGCCACCGGCCGCGGCGCGTCCGACACCCCGAGGGCCAGCTCGGTGTAGACGGTGTTGTTCACGCCGATGAACGCCCCGGACAGGATCGTGCAGGCGATCGCGGCGCTGTGGTTGCCGTAGCCGAGGACCAGGACGTCGGCCGCGAGCAGCACCAGCGAGCCGCCGAGCACCTTCAGCGAGCCGAACCGCTTCTGCATGCGGGGCGCCACGAGGACCGAGAAGACGGCGAGCAGCACACCCCAGGCGAAGAACACCGCGCCGGACTTGTACGGGGTCATGTTCAGCACGAACGGCGTGAAGGCCAGCACCGTGAAGAACGTGTAGTTGTAGAAGAAGGCCGAGGCCGCCGCGGAGGCGAGGCCGCCGTGGCCGAGCGCCCTGATCGGGTCGAGCAGGGACGTCTTGCGGGCCGGCTTCGGCTGTTCCTTGAGGAACACGGTGATGCACAGGAAGCCGATCGCCATCAGGAAGGCCGTGCCGAAGAACGGGTAGCGCCAGCTGGCGTCGCCGAGCAGTGCGCCGAGCAGCGGGCCGCACGCCATCCCGAGGCCGAGCGCGGACTCGTAGAGCAGGATCGCCGCCGCGCTGCCCCCGGCCGCGGCGCCGACGATCACGGCGAGGGCGGTCGAGACGAACAGCGCGTTGCCCAGACCCCAGCCGGCCCGGTAGCCGACGAGCTGGCCGACCGTGTCGGAGGTGCCCGCGAGGCCCGCGAAGACCACGACGAAGGCCAGGCCGAGCAGCAGGGTCTTGCGTCCGCCGATGCGGCTGGAGACGAAGCCGGTGACCAGCATCGCGAGCGCGGTGATGAGGAAGTACGAGGTGAACAGCAGGGAGACCTGGCCGGCGCTCGCGTCCAGGCCCTTCGCGATGGACGGCAGGATCGGGTCGACGAGCCCGATGCCCATGAAGGCCACGACGGACGCGCCGGCCGTCGCCCACACCGCCTTGGGCTGTCGCAGGATGCCGCCCGCACCCGCGTCGAAGGGGTCCATGCCAGTGCTCCAATGCGACGAGATGGTTGGTGTTTACATATACTAAGTTAGCTACGCTAACTAATGCAACGTACACCTAATCGCGGGGGTGTAGGCCCGGGGCGCAGGCTTCCCTCCGGATGGGTGATCGTCCTTGACGTGGGGGAGTGAGGGTAGGACCGTGGGGCTGTATGAGGGGCGAACCCAGTTGCCCGAAGTGTGGTGGCCGGGTCAGGGCTCCCGGTCTCTTCGCCGATTCCTGGCAGTGCGACCTGCACGGCACCGTGCATCCGCTCCAGCCCGTGCTCCCGCCCAGCGTCGAGGCGCTCGGTGTCGTGGTGCACCGCACCCAGGTGCCGGTCTGGATGCCCTGGCCGCTGCCGGTCGGCTGGCTGTTCACCGGGGTGGCCTGCGCGGGCGACGACCGCACCGGGGGCCGCGCGACCGCGGTGGCCTGTTCCGGACCGGGACCGCTCGGCGGCATCGGCGAGCTGATCCTGATCGCCGAGGAACTCGGTGTCGGTCTGGGCGCGCGCTACGCCGGCCTCGACGCCCCCGACCCGGGCCCGTACATGAACGTGGAGAAGCCGCCCCAGGCCAAGGTCCTGGCCGCCGGCCGCCCGACCCCCCTCTGGCACGTCTCGGGCGGACCCGTCGACCGCGCGGTCTTCGCCGGGGAGGCCCTGGGCATGTGGCTGTGGGCCGTCGTCTGGCCCGAGCGGTCGGGGCTGCTGATGTACGAGGAGCTGGTGCTGACCGACCTGCGGGACGCGGGTGCCGAGATCGACCTGGTGCCGTGCGGGGCCCTGTCGCCTCGGCTGATCCAGCCGTAGGCGTCTTGGGACGGGCGGGTTGTAGGGGGCGCAGGGCTGCAGCGGGTGTGACAGGGGTGGGTGCGGCACCGGTTATCCTTGAGCGTCCCCTTTTTGTCTCTGAGCTTCTTGTCTTCGAGCGTCCCCTTCCGTCCCGTCACCGTTTGGAGTCAGCGTCGTGCGCATCGATCTGCACACCCACTCCACCGCGTCCGACGGCACGGACACCCCGGCCCAGCTGGTGCGCAAAGCCGCCACGGCCGGCCTCGACGTCGTCGCGCTGACCGACCACGACACCACCCGCGGCCACGCCGAGGCCCTCGCCGCGCTGCCCGAGGGGCTGACCCTGGTCACCGGGGCCGAGCTCTCCTGCCGGCTCGACGGCGTCAGCATGCACATGCTGGCCTACCTCTTCGACCCCGAGGAGCCCGCCCTGCTCGCCGAGCGCGAGCTGGTCCGCGACGACCGCGTGCCGCGGGCCCGTGGCATGGTCGCGAAGCTCAACGGCCTGGGCGTGCCCGTCACCTGGGAGCAGGTCGCCCGCATCGCCGGCGACGGCTCGGTCGGGCGGCCGCACGTGGCCACCGCGCTGGTGGAACTCGGCGTGGTGCCGACGGTGAGCGACGCCTTCACGGCGGACTGGCTGGCCGACGGCGGCCGGGCCTTCGTCGAGAAGCACGAGACGGACCCCTTCGAGGCACTCCGGCTGATCAAGGGCGCCGGCGGGGTCGCCGTCTTCGCCCACCCGGCCGCCGTCAAGCGGGGCCGCACCGTGCCGGAGACCGCGATCGCCGACCTGGCCGCCGCCGGGCTCGACGGCATCGAGGTCGATCACATGGACCACGACGCGGACACCCGGGCACGGCTGCGCGGGGTCGCGAAGGAGCTGGGGCTCCTGACGACCGGCTCCAGCGACTACCACGGCAGCCGGAAGACCTGCGTGCTCGGCCAGTACACGACCGACCCCGAGGTGTACGGGGAGATCACACGACGGGCGTTCGGGGCGTTCCCCGTGCCGGGGGCCGGCGGGGCCTGAGCCTCACCTCCCGCGCGACCTTCCCCTCTCCCGTCCTCTCTCGCAAGGCCAGTGGCTCACCCATGTTCGACCTCGCCGTCTTCGGCTCCCTCTTCCTGACCCTCTTCGTCATCATGGATCCCCCGGGGATCACCCCGATCTTCCTCGCGCTGACCTCCGGGCGCCCTGCCAAGGTGCAGCGGCGGATGGCCCTCCAGGCGGTCTGCGTCGCCGGTGGCGTGATCACCGTGTTCGGTCTGCTCGGGCACCAGATCCTGGACTATCTGCACGTGTCCGTGCCCGCCCTGATGATCGCGGGCGGGCTGCTGCTCCTGCTGATCGCCCTCGACCTGCTCACCGGCAAGACGGACGAGCCGAAGCAGACCAAGGACGTCAACGTGGCGCTGGTGCCGCTGGGCATGCCGCTGCTCGCCGGGCCCGGGGCGATCGTGTCGGTCATCCTCGCCGTGCAGAAGGCGGACGGGGTGACCGGCCAGGTCTCGGTGTGGGCGGCGATCCTCGCCATCCATGTGGTGCTGTGGCTGGTGATGCGGTACTCGCTGCTGATCATCCGCGTCATCAAGGACGGCGGTGTGGTCCTGGTGACCCGGCTCGCGGGCATGATGCTCTCCGCGATCGCGGTCCAGCAGATCATCAACGGTGTCACGCAGGTGATCCAGGGCGCCTGAGCGCGGTGCCGGACGCGCACCCGACACGCACGGGCCCCCGTACGGCGTTCCGTACGGGGGCCCGTGCGTGTGTGTGAAGGGTCCGCGCTACAAGGCCGAGGGTTCGGCGGGGCGGATCCACAGGCGCTGTCCGATGGCGGCGGCCTGCTGGACGATCCGGTTTACGGAGGCGGCGTCCACGACGGTCGTGTCGACGGGGGTCCCGTCGACGTCGTCGAGTCGCATGACTTCAAAGCGCATGGCCTCTCCCTTGATCTGGTCATCCTCCTGAGGAGAACTACTGGTGTGGCTCCTGGGTCGTCGGTGCCCGGGCTTCCGTAGGAGTTCAACGGGATGCCCGATGCAAACATTCCCTACGCTAAGGAAATTTTTCGAACGACTAATTACTGACAGGTAAGCGGCTTGTTGCAGTGCGATAAGTGTCCGTTACAAGACTGACCGGGACCAGTTGTGTTCGTAGCGTGACCGCCGGGACAATGGAGGCGATGAACGCCGACCTCGCGTCCCTGAACGCTCGTATCGACCGCACCAACGAGCTGCTGCTGCGCATGCTCGCCGAGGTGGCGAAGACACCCTCGACCCACGCGATCTTCGTCGACGCCGGATACCTGTACGCGGCGGCGGGGCGGCTGGTGACCGGGACCGAGGACCGCCGGGCCTTCGACCTGGACGCCGAAGGGCTGATCGAGGCGCTCATCGACAGGGCGCGCACCATCTTCGCGGACAGCCGCCTGCTCCGCGTCTACTGGTACGACGGCGCCCGCCGCCGCATCCACACCGCCGAGCAGCAGTCCATCGCCGAACTGCCGGACGTCAAGGTGCGCCTGGGCAACCTCAACGCCAACAACCAGCAGAAGGGCGTCGACTCACTCATCCGCTCGGACCTGGAGTCCCTCGCCCGGTACCGCGCCATCAGCGACGCGGCGCTGCTCGGCGGCGACGAGGACCTGGTCTCCGCGGTCGAGGCGGCGCAGGGGTACGGCGCCCGCGTCCACCTGTGGGGCATCGAGGCCCCCGACGGCCGCAACCAGGCCGACCCGCTGCTCTGGGAGGTCGACAGCCAGCGCACCTTCGACCTGGAGTTCTTCAAGCCGTACGTCTCCCGGCGCGCGGCCCATGCCTTCGACGCGGCGGGCACCCGGCCGGCCCGCGAGGACGTCCGCTTCGTGGGCGCGCAGATCGCGGCGAAGTGGCTGGCCGCCCGCGGCCGCGACACCCTGCTGGAACTCCTCCCCGGCCACCCCTACCTCCCCGGCTCGGTCGACCAGGACCTGCTGGTGGAGGCCGAGGGCCTGCTCCAGTACTCGCTGCGCGGCCAGGCCGATCTGCGACGGGCCCTGCGGGACGGCTTCTGGGAGCACCTGCGGGCGCAGTACTAGGGTCCGGCCTCCCCGGAGTGCCGGGGGACGCCGTCCCAGAAGTCGGCGAGCGCGCGGGCGGTCGGCAGGGGCTGGTCGGTGTTGGGGGAGTGCTCGGCGCCGGCGATCACGGTCCGGCGTGCATCCAGGCGTACGGCCATCTCGTCCAGGAGGGGAACGGGCCAGGTGTCGTCGTAGGCGCCGGACAGCACGTGGTACGGCAGGGCCAGCGCGGCCAGCTCGGCGACCCGGTCCGGCTCCGTGCACAACTGCCGCCCCGTGGCGCGCAGTTGCGCGGGCCTGGTGCCCAGCCAGCGCTCGCGCAGCCGCACCGGGTCCTCCGGGCCGTGGGCGGGGGCCGGGGCGCCGACCTCCTCGGGCGGCCCCATGGCCTGCATCACCTGCCAGACCTCGGCCATCGTCATGGTGTCCAGCGCGTCCCGCAGCAGCTTCACGCGCAGCCGCTGGGACTCGGAGATCCGCGCCGGACCCGAGGAGACCAGCGTGAGGGAGACGAACGGGGCGTGGTCGAGCAGGACGGCGGCCCGCGCGATCTGGCCGCCGAGGGAGTGCCCGACGAGATGGACGCGCGTCCCGAGGGCGGCGACCTGCGCGAGCACGTCCCGGGCCAGCTCGGGGCGTGCGTAGGCGGCCTCGTCGTCCTCGGGGCCGTCCGACTCGTACTGCCCCCGCCCGTCGACGGCGACCGTACGGTACCCGCGCGCCCCCAGCGGTGCGTGCAGCAGCGTGAAGTCCTCCTTGCTGCCGGTGAACCCAGGCAGCATCAGGACGGTTCCCCGCGCCGCCACCCCGTCGGCCGCGGGCGAGTCGACGACGGCGAACTCACCGCGCGCGGTGGACATCCGGTACGCGCGGGCGCCCGGCGGTGGACTGAAGGCGGCGTTCCTGCTCACGGGCAGAGGTTATCGGTCGGTGGCGCGCGGGAACGCCGTCGGCCCGGCCCCGCCTGGGTTGCGGGACCGGGCCGACGCCCGGGTGCGCGGTGCGGATCAGCTCTCGCCGGACTCCGCGGGCTGCGTGGCGGCCGCGGCCGCCTTACGGGTGCGGCGCGCCTTCGGCTTCGCCTCGTCCGGCGCCTCGACGGCCTGTGCCGGGATACCGGCGGCGGCCTCGGCCGGCTCCGCGGCCTGGGTGGCCTTGCGGGTGCGGCGGCGGGGCTTGGTCTCGGTGCCCTCGGCGGTGTCGGCGGCGGCCTCGGCCTTGGCGGCGGCCGTCTTCCGGGTGCGACGCGGCTTGGCCTCGGCCGCTTCCTCGGCGGCCACCACGGGCTCCGCGGTGGCGGCCTTGCGGGTGCGGCGGCGCGGCTTGGTCTCCGTGCCCTCGGCGGTGTCGGCGACGGCCTCGGCCTTGGCGGCGGCCGTCTTCCGCGTGCGGCGGGGCTTGGCCTCGACCGCTTCCGTCTCCGGCGCCGTCTGTGCCGGGATACCGGCGGCGGCCTCGGCGGACTCGGCCGGCTCCGCGGCCTGGGTGGCCTTGCGGGTGCGGCGGCGGGGCTTGGCCTCGGTGCCCTCGGCGGTGTCGGCGGCGGCCTCGGCCTTGGCGGCGGCCGTCTTGCGGGTGCGGCGCGGCTTGGCCTCGGCGGACTCCGGGGCCTGGGTGGCCTCGGTCGCCCCGACGGGCTCGGCGGTGGCGGCCTTGCGGGTGCGGCGGCGCGGCTTGGTCTCCGTGCCCTCGGCCGTGTCGGCGGCGGCCTCGGCCTTGGTGGCGACCGCTTCCGCCTTGGTGACGGCTTCCGCCTTCGGGGCGGCCGTCTTGCGGGTGCGGCGCGGCTTGGTCTCCACGGGTGCCTCGACGGCCGGGGCCTCGACGACCGCCGTGGTAGTGGCCGTGGGCTCGGTCGCGGGCGTGGTCTCCACCGGAGCGGCCGGCGCCTCGGCCGACTTGCGGGTGCGGCGGCGGCGCGGCTTGGCCGGGGTCTCCACGACCTCCGCGGCCTGAGCCACGTCGGTCGCCTCGGAGACCGCGACGGCGCTGTCCTCGGAGGCCCGCGCGACCGGGGTGTCGGCCGTGGTGGCCTGCACCGGACGGCGCGACGGCTCACCGCCACGCGTACGCCGGCGGCGGCGCAGCGTGCGGGGCGCACCGGCCTCGTCCGTGCCCGTGGCGCCGCCGGCACCGCCGGTCACGGCCTCGGGCGCGGCGCTCGCGGAGGTGTCCGCGTCCACCGGAGCTCCGCCGCGCATCCGGCGGCGGCGACGCGGAGTCTCACGGGAGGAACGCTCGCGCTCGGCGGGGCGGGACTCGTCCCGGCCGCCACGGCCACCTCGGGTACGGCCACCGCGGCCGCCCGGCTCGCCCAGGTCCTCCAGCACCTCGGCGTCGAGCCCGGCGCGGGTGCGCTCCGAGCGCGGCAGCACACCCTTGGTGCCCTCGGGGATACCGAGGTCGGTGTACAGGTGCGGGGAGGTGGAGTACGTCTCCGGCGGGTCGTTGAAGCCCAGGTCCAGCGCCTTGTTGATCAGCTGCCAGCGGGGGATGTCGTCCCAGTCGACCAGCGTGATCGCCGTACCCTTGGCGCCCGCGCGGCCGGTGCGGCCGATGCGGTGCAGGTACGTCTTCTCCTCTTCCGGCGACTGGTAGTTGACGACGTGCGTCACGCCCTCGACGTCGATGCCGCGGGCGGCGACGTCGGTGCAGACGAGCACGTCCACCTTGCCGTTGCGGAAGGCGCGCAGGGCCTGCTCGCGGGCGCCCTGGCCGAGGTCGCCGTGGACCGCGCCGGAGGCGAAGCCGCGCTGCTTGAGCTGGTCGGCCAGGTCGGCCGCCGTGCGCTTGGTGCGGCAGAAGACCATGGCCAGTCCCCGGCCGTCGGCCTGCAGTATGCGCGCCACCATCTCGGGCTTGTCCATGTTGTGCGCGCGGTAGATGAACTGCTTCGTGTTCGCGACCGTCGCGCCCGCGTCGTCCGGCGAGGTGGCGCGGATGTGCGTGGGCTGCGACATGTAGCGGCGGGCGAGTCCGATGACCGCACCCGGCATGGTCGCCGAGAACAGCATGGTCTGGCGCCGCGTCGGCAGCATGTTGATGATCTTCTCGACGTCGGGCAGGAAGCCCAGGTCGAGCATCTCGTCGGCCTCGTCGAGGACCAGGCACTTGACGTGCTTCAGGCTGAGCTTCTTCTGGCCCGCGAGGTCCAGCAGGCGGCCCGGGGTGCCGACGATCACGTCGACGCCCTTCTTCAGGGCCTCGACCTGCGGCTCGTAGGCCCGGCCGCCGTAGATCGCGGTGACGCGCACGTTGCGGACCTTGCCGGCGGTCAGGAGGTCGTTGGTGACCTGCTGGCACAGCTCGCGCGTCGGGACGACGACGAGGGCCTGCGGGGCGTCGGTCAGGGCCTCGGGCGCGGCGCGGCCCGCCTCGATGTCCGCGGGGACGGTGACGCGCTCGAGGAGCGGAAGGCCGAAGCCCAGCGTCTTGCCGGTGCCGGTCTTGGCCTGGCCGATGACGTCCGTGCCCGACAGGGCCACGGGGAGCGTCATCTCCTGGATGGGGAAGGGGTTGATGATGCCGACGGCTTCGAGGGCTTCGGCGGTCTCGGGGAGGATCCCGAGGGATCGGAACGTCGTAGTCAGGGTGCTGCCTCTTCTGTGTACGTGGTGCGAGGCGAGCGCGCGGGTCGTGATCGTGTCGGGGACGTCGGCTGCCCGTACGGGTGAGCCGTAGGACACGGGACCTCTGTCGACGCTCCAGCGCTCGTACCACTGAGGGTCCCCCTCCGGATTCCGTACGCAGTGTGGCGTACGGCAGGGAGGGCTGTCGGGTCGGAGCCGATCGGGCCACCGACCGGGCATCCTCATGCGTGCGGCCCGACGACGATGTCACGTACCCGTACGTCACATACTCGGCAGGCGCATTACCACCATACCCCGGATTCGCGCACATGCGATGGCCGAATTGGTCACGTAGTCGTCGTCACACTGACTGACCAGGGCCTTACCCCTGTCGAAGAGCGGGCTATTGTGCGCTGCATGACGAGCTCTGACAAGCCTGGCACCGCCGCAGACGCCCCCGCCGAAACCAACGGAGCAGCCGAAGCCACCGGCCCCACCTCAGTGGCCGCCCGGGACTGGGCGTCGGCCGCGGCCGACCCGCAGTACCGCGCCGCCGTCGTGGACCTGCTCGGCGCGCTCGCGTACGGCGAGCTGGCGGCGTTCGAGCGGCTGGCGGAGGATGCCAAGCTGGCGCCCACGCTGGCGGACAAGGCGGAGCTGGCGAAGATGGCGTCTGCGGAGTTCCACCACTTCGAGCGGCTGCGCGGCCGGCTCGCGGAGATCGGCGAGGAGCCGACCGCGGCGATGGAGCCGTTCGTGGCCGCCTACGACGGCTTCCACAAGCAGACGGACCCCTCGGACTGGCTGGAGGGACTCGTCAAGGCCTACGTCGGCGACTCCATCGCCAGTGACTTCTACCGCGAGGTCGCGGCCCGCCTCGACGCGGACACCCGTGAGCTGGTGCTGGCCGTGCTCGACGACACCGGGCACGCCGGTTTCGCCGTGGAGAAGGTCCGTGCGGCGATCGACGCCGACCCGCGCGTGGGCGGGCGGCTCGCGCTGTGGGCGCGGCGGCTGATGGGCGAGGCCCTCTCGCAGTCCCAGCGGGTGGTGGCCGACCGGGACGCGCTGTCGACCATGCTCGTGGGTGGTGTCGCGGACGGCTTCGACCTGGCCGAGGTCGGCCGGATGTTCTCCCGGATCACCGAGGCGCACACCAAGCGGATGGCGGCGCTGGGCCTCGCGGCCTGACCGCTGCCGGCTCGGGCCCGCCCCGGAGCCTCGGCGGCCGGTCAGGCGGTCGCCGAGCTGCGGTGGAGTCTTCCCGCGGGGCGCAGCAGCAGCGACAGCGAGGCCGCGGAGAGCGCGGCCGAACCCAGGAGCACCAGCAGCAGTGCGCCGGCGCCCAGCGCGGTGTGCGTGACGAACGCCCCGAAGAGGGCTCCGGCGATGCCCGTCGGCAGGACCAGGACCCGGGCCGGGAGGCGGTGCGGCAGGCGATGGGCGGCCGCCCATGCCAGGGCGAGTCCGAGGATCGCGGCGCTGAGCGCTTCCAAGAGCATGTCGGGGTCCCTCCCACACGGCCGGCCTGCCCGAACGGTCACAGCCGTCTTACCCCTGACCTGCGGAATACAACCCTCCCCCTGTGGGTGAACTGTGCTCCCGCCGTGAACGGAAGACTCCGTCGACTCCGCGGAAACGGGAGGGGCCCGGCGGTGACACGCACCGCCGGGCCCCTCCCGCGACTTCGTCCGTCGTCCCGCTTTCGGGCTACAGCGCGCCGAAGCCCACCTTGCGCGGGGACGGCTCGCCGATCTCGACGTAGGCGAGCCGGTCGGCCGGCACCAGGACCTTGCGGCCGTGTTCGTCCACGAGGCTCAGCAGCTGCGACTTGCCGGCCAGTGCCTCGGCCACCACACTCTCGACTTCCTCGGCACTCTGACCGCTCTCCAGAACGATCTCGCGGGGCGCGTGCTGCACGCCGATCTTGACCTCCACGGCTATGTCCCTCCGACGGTCAGTGAAGTGCGCGATCTTCCGCGCCGTACCCAGCACACATTAGCCCGGTGAGGGGACGTACACGGTGCGCCGGAGAACGCCAGGAGCGAACAGCGGGTGGGAACAGACCTGCCGCGCGCCCCTCGTGCCGCGACCGTCCGTGCCGCTGTCAGTGCTGCTCGGTGCCGTGCAGCGGGAAGCCGGCGATGCCCCGCCAGGCCAGCGAGGTCAGCAGCTGCACCGCCTGGTCGCGGGGCACGCTGCGGTCACTGTGCAGCCAGGAGCGGGCCACCACCTGGGCGAGGCCGCCGAGACCGGAGGCCAGCAGCATCGACTCGGCGCGCGAGAGGCCGGTGTCCTCGGCGATCACGTCGCAGATCGCCTCGGCGCACTCGTTCGTGACCTTGTCGACGCGCTCGCGCACGGCGGGCTCGTTGGTCAGGTCCGACTCGAAGACCAGGCGGAAGGCGCCGCCGTCGTCCTCGACGTACGCGAAGTACGCGTCCATCGTCGCCCGGACGCGCTGCTTGTTGTCGGTCGTCGAGGCGAGCGCGCTCCGCACGGACTGGATCAGCGCCTCGCAGTGCTGGTCCAGCAGGGCGAGGTAGAGGTCGAGCTTGCCCGGGAAGTGCTGGTAGAGCACGGGCTTGCTGACGCCGGCCCGCTCGGCGATGTCGTCCATCGCGGCCGCGTGGTAGCCCTGGGCCACGAACACTTCCTGTGCGGCGCCCAGCAGCTGGTTGCGTCGGGCTCGGCGGGGAAGGCGTGTGCCCCGCGGGCGTACCGCCTCTGTCTGCTCGATGGCTGTCACGCCGCCTCCCATAGTCGTCCTCGTGCGGTGTGCGCCGCGTCGTCATCGTACTTTTCGGTAACCGTGGTGTGTGTGCCGCGAGCGCAGAATTTCACGGACCGGACGGTGCCGAAAGCCGCACAACAGGTTTCAAAAGGGGCCAGGCCGGGCAGGACTGCGCCTTCCTTCCGTTCGAGGCTCAGCGGTAGTCGTCCTCGTCGCTGGAGACGACCCGGGCCTGTTCGGCCAGGTCGGCCTCGTTGGCGCGGTCGGTGTCGGCGCCGGTGAGCGGGTCGTCGTGCTCGGGCGCGAGGTCCGCGTGCTGCTCGGCCGCGTCGGCGTCGGGTGCCTCGACATCGATTTCCTCGGGGTTCGGTGTCTCGGCGTCGAAGGTCTCGGGGTCGGTCGGGTCGACGGTCATGATGGGCTCCCTTCGTACGAACGTCCCCGCGGATGCGGGGGCCCCATGCGGGTGCCCACTCCACGAGCCTAGGAGACACCCGATCCGGACGCCATGCGTCGCGCACGTCCGGTGCCGCCCGTCCCGTCCGCCGGTCCCGTCCGTCCGCCCGTCCCGTCACCGGTCCGGTACCCGGCTCCTCGTCGCCTGTGACTGCCGACACACGAGTCGCGGCGTGATCGTCTCGTAACATTGCCGCATGCCTTCGACCGAGCCGTACTCCGAGCCGCCCACCGCGCCGCCCGCGAACGTGCTGCCGAAGGTCGGATCCGTCAAGGTCGCCGACGGCGAGCGGCTCCGGTCCGTCCACCTGCCCGGCATGACGCTGACGGTGCGTTCGAGGCGACCGCTCCGCGACGGCCTGCCACCCGCCCTGTACGTCCATGGCCTCGGCGGCTCCTCCCAGAACTGGTCGGCGCTGATGCCGCTGCTGGACGGTGTCGTCGAGAGCGAGGCGCTCGACCTGCCCGGCTTCGGCGACTCCCCGCCGCCGGACGACGGCGACTACTCGATCACCGGCCACGCCCGCGCGGTCGTCCGGCACATCGACGCGTCCGGGCGCGGCCCGGTGCACCTCTTCGGCAACTCGCTCGGCGGCGCTGTCGCCACGAAGGTCGCCGCGGCCCGGCCCGACCTGGTGCGGACACTGACCCTGATCTCGCCCGCGCTGCCCGAGATCCGCGTGCAGCGCAGCGCCGTGCCCACGGGGCTGCTGGCCCTGCCGGGGGTGGTGACGCTCTTCTCGCGCCTCACCCGGGAGTGGACCGCGGAGCAGCGGGTCCGCGGGGTGACGGCGCTCTGCTACGGGGATCCGGGGCAGGTGTCGCCGGAGGGCTTCCGCAACGCCGTCGAGGAGATGGAGCGGCGGCTGCGGCTGCCGTACTTCTGGGACGCGATGGCGCGTTCCGCCCGCGGGATCGTGAACGCGTACACGGTGGGTGGCCAGTACGGTCTGTGGCGACAGGCCGAACGGGTTCTCGCACCGACCCTCCTGGTCTACGGTGGACGCGACCAACTCGTGGGCTACCGCATGGCCCGGCGGGCCGTCCGCGCCTTCCGTGACTCCCGGCTGCTGACCCTGCCGGACGCGGGTCACGTGGCGATGATGGAATACCCGGAGACCGTGGCCACGGCCTTCCGCGAACTCCTCGCGGACACCGAGCGGCCGACGGTCGGCGAGCGGACCGACGGGATCGTGGACGACGAACCCGCCAACCAGAGCACAGGAGGCTGAGGCGCGACGTGGGACGCCACAGCCGCCGTGGACCCGCCCCGAAGGCCGACGCCGCGGACACCGCCAAGGCACGGGGCGGACCCCGCGGTCCCCAGAGTGGGCCCCAGGGACACCCGGGTCCGGGGCGAGGCATCGATCCACGGTTCCCGGACGGTACGCCCGCCCACGGCTATCCGACGCTTCCTGGCGGCGGCGGACCGGCGCGCGGATTCCCGGGCGCGCAGGGTGCCCCGGGGGGTACGCCCGCGTACGGGGGCCCGCGGTTCGCCGAGGGCACTCCGGCGCACGGGGTGCCCGGGTTCCCCGACGGCACGCCCGCCCACGGGATGCCACGCTTTCCCGACGGCACGCCCGCGCACGGCGTCCCGAGGTTCTCCGACGGCACTCCCGCGCAGGGGGTGCCGCGGGTTCGGGGCGGTCACCCCGAGCAGCGTGAAGCGGGCGGCGGCTGGGGCGAGTTGAACGGCGGGGCAGCGGCTCCCGACCGGTTCGCCCGGCCGGGTCCGTCCCTCCCACGGCAGCGGCAGGCGCCTCAGGGCGGGCCGCGCCAGGACTACCTGGACGCCTTCACCGAGGACGACGACGTCTTCGCCGCCCGCCCTCCGCGCCGTACGCCCGCCCCCGCGCCGTCCGCCGACCCGTACGCCTCCGTCACCGACTGGAGCGCGGACGGCGGGGGCCGCCCCGGCGCCGACGCGGGACCGGGCGTGGACGACGGCGGCGACGACGCCCCGCCCACGGGCGAGCCCGCGCCGGCCAAGGGCGGCAAGGGCAGGGCCTTCACCGGCATCGCGGCGGCCGCCGTCACCACCGTGCTCGCCGTGGTCGTGGCCGGGCAGGTCGCCGACGGGACGGACGGAGACGGCGGTACGCGGTCGCAGTCGGCCGCCGGCCAGGCCCGCGACGCCCGCGACCCGGCGTCCCGCGACGACGAACGGCCGACACCCTCCGCGCCCGAGGCCGCCGCACCCCTGACGTACGAGCAGAAGCTCGGCAAGAGGTACCCGCTCAGCCCCGAACTCAAGGCGTCGGGGAAGTTCGACGCGATCCCCGGCATCGCCAAGGCGCCCGGCAAGGGGCAGAAGTACACCTACCGCGTGGATGTCGAACAGGGGCTCGGCCTCGACGGTGACCTCTTCGCGGAGGCCGTGCAGAAGACCCTCAACGACGAGCGGAGCTGGGCCCACGACGGCGCCCGCACCTTCGAGCGCATCCACTCGGGACAGTCCGACTTCGTGATCACGCTGGCCAGCCCCGGCACCACCGCCGACTGGTGCGCCAAGTCCGGCCTGGACACGACCGAGGACAACGTCTCCTGCGACTCCGCCGCCACCGAACGCGTGATGATCAACGCCTACCGGTGGGCGCAGGGCGCGGAGCCCTACGGTGACGCGATACTCGCGTACCGCCAGATGCTGATCAACCACGAGGTCGGCCACCGCCTCGGCTTCAACCACGTCACCTGCGACAAGGACGGCGAACTCGCCCCGGTCATGCAGCAGCAGACCAAGTTCGTCGACCACGACGGGATCGACTGCCGCCCCAACGCCTGGGCCTACCCGAAGGGCTGACCGGGCTCGGCCCGAAGCATCACGCGTGGTGACCCCTTGATCTCTTAGCGCGACGGAACGCGCCCCGCACGGGAAAGTTACGACCGTTCACCCCTTTTGGTGGCGCGACGGACAACCGTCCATCGCGCCACCGCCTTGTCCGCATACGTTCGTCCCGCTGCGAGCCGCCGGGCCAACGGCGGCTCCCCAGACGGGAGATCGGGGGTGCGCGCGTGCGCATCGGACTGCTTACGGAGGGTGGCTATCCGTATGTGAGCGGTGAGGCCGGACTCTGGTGCGACCGGCTCGTGCGCGGGCTGGCCCGGCACGAGTTCGATGTCTACGCCCTCAGCCGCAGCGAGCACCAGGAGGCCGAGGGGTGGGTGCCGCTGCCGCCGCAGGTCGGCCGGGTGCGCACCGCCTCGCTGTGGGAGGCCGAGGACGACGGGATCGTGCTCGGACGGCGCGCGCGCCGGCGCTTCGCCGACTGCTACGGCGACTTCGCCACGGCCCTGTGCACGGCCGCCCCCGGAGCTCCGTCCGCGGTCTCCGAGGAGGCGTCGGCCCTAGAGGCGGACCGTTTCGCCAGAGCGCTGTACGGCCTCGCCGAACTCGCCCGCGACGAGGGCGGGCTGCCCGCCGCGCTCCGGTCGGACGACGCCGTGCGCGCCCTGGAACGCGCCTGTCGCGCTCCCGGCGCCCACCGCTCCGCACGCGAGGCGCGCGTCCCGGATCTGCTCGCCGTCGCCGCGCGCCTCGAACGCGCCCTGCGCCCCCTGTCGCTCGACTGGTACGAGGACGACGGTCTCGGCGCCGTGGACCTGTGCCACGCGGCCTCCGGCGGCCCGGCCGCCCTGCCCGGTCTGCTCGCCCGCCATTTCCACGACGTGCCGCTGCTGGTGACCGAGTACGGGGTCCGGCTGCGCTCGCACTACCTCACGGAACCCGACGCCCCGCCGTCGACACGGACCCTGCTGGCCGCGTTTCACGGGCGGCTGGCCGCCGAGACCTACCGGCGCGCGGCCGTGATCACACCCGGCAACACGCACGCCCGCCGCTGGCAGGAACGCTGCGGTGCCGACCGTGCCAAGCTCCGCACGGTCCACCCGGGCATGGACGCCGCGCCCTTCGCCGAGGCGGGGGAGTCGCCGGAGTGCGCCGATCCGCAGACCCTCGTCTGGGTCGGCCGCGTGGAGCCGGCGAAGGACCTGGTCTCGCTGCTGCACGCCTTCGCGGAGATCCGCAGGGCCGAGCCCGGGGCGCGCCTGCGGGTCGTCGGCACGCCGTCCGGGCCCGAGGGTGCGGCCTACCTCGCCCACTGCAAGGGCCTGGCCGCACAGCTCTTCCCCGACGAGGCCGACGGTCCGCACGCCGTCGGCCGCAACCCGGTCTCCTTCGAGGAGACCGGCGGACCGGAACTGCCGTCCCGCGCCGACGCGTACGCCTCCGCCGCCTTGGTGGTGCTCTCCAGCGTCGTCGAGGGGTTCCCGGCCGGGCTGGTCGAGGCGATGTTCTGCGGTCGCGCGACCGTGTCCACGGACGTTGGCGCGGTGGTGGAGGCGATCGGCGGCACCGGACTCGTCGTGCCCCCGCGCAATCCGCGGGCGCTCGCCGAGGCGTGCGTCGTCCTGCTGCGCGACCCCGAGCGCCGCGAGCGCCTCGGAGCCGCCGCGCGCGCCCGCGCACTGGAGCTGTTCACCGTCGAGCAGAACATCGCGGCATTTCACGGCATTTACCTGGAGATCCTCTCGCGCACACCGGTACGGCGCGTCCTCCTCGACGACATGGGCGCACCCCTGCCGTTCGGCGTACCGGCCGAGGCCCACGTCCCGGGCCGGTGGGCCGACCCGGCGGCCCGGATCGCCGTCCGCGGCGGCCCCGGCTGGGCGACGGACACACTCGTCGCGGCCACGACCCCCGTCTCCGCCGCGCCCGAGGGAGCGTCCCGATGAGCGGCCTCGGCGAACTGGACCGGCCCGAGACGCCCCGCAGCCCGGGGGCCTGGGACGAACGCTCACGCCGGTCCCTGACGGGCGTCGGTGGCGACGAGGGTGGGACGGACGAGAGCGGGAGCCGTGGCGCGGGCGCGACGGCGTCCTCGCGAGACCGGCAGTCGCCCACCCGCGCCCGCCGGTCCAACGCGGACCCCGTGAAGGCTCTGATGCACCGCCACCGCGAGCTGTGCGAACGCGCCGTGGACCCGCTGGAGATCGCGGCCGGCCTGGAGGCGCACGGCGTCACCGACCGGACCGCCGCACGCTTCCGGCACCGGGACGTCTTCTCCCTCGCGGAGGAGATGTACGCCCGCGTCCCCCGCGACGACGACCCGGCGCCGCGCGCCACGGACCCGCCGGTCCCGAGGGTCGGCGCCGCCTGGCTCGTGCTCGCCCTGCTGCCCGGCGTCCTGTGCGCCGCCGCCGTGGCCGGCCTGCGCCTCACCGACGGCCGGCCACGCCTGATCGCGGCCGCCGTCGGCGCGCTCACCGTGACGCTGGCGCTGCGCGCGGCACTGCGCCGAGGGCCGCTGAGCGCCGCCACCCGCACCACCGGTACCTGGACCTGCTGGCTGGTCGGCTACGCCCTCCTCGGCGACGGACTCCTGCGCACCGCCCTCGCCGGCGGTCCCGACGCGCTGCCGGACGGCACGGCCGACGGGGCGTGGCCGCTCACCGTCGCCCCCGTCGTGGCGCTCGCGCTGTCCTGCGCGCCCGCCGCGGTCAGCGCCCACCTCTTCGCCGTGCGCGCCCGGCGCAAACTGACGTCCAGCCGCGGCCTCGCCGACTTCTCCGCCTCCGTACGCCCCCTCCTGCTCGGCGCGTTCGCCCTGTACATGGGCGTTCTGACGGCCCTGCTCACGCTGACCGGCGCGGTCCTGGACGAGCCCGCAGCCCACCCCCAGGCCCTCGCCCTGGGCGCGCTGCTGCTGCTCGCCCGGCTGCTCACCGTGCACGGCCACGCCCACTCCGCCACGCTCGTCCTCACCGCCACGGCCGCCGCCGAGGGAGCCGCCCTGGCCACGCTCTTCGCCGGCCGCCTCCCCGGCTGCGACTTCCTGGCCGTCCCCGTGGAGGCCGTGGTGGCCGTCTGCGGCCCGGCCGGTGTGCCCACGGCGGCCTGCGGCATCGGCGCGCTGACCCTCCTGGTGCACGCGTCCCGTCGCCTGACCAGGGCGTCCGCCCACGCCCATGCCGCCGCAGCGACGGAGCGGCCGGGATGAGCGCGCTCCGGGCAGCCCTCCACACGTCCGCAAACACCCCCTGAAGGAGCCCCCAGATGACCACCTCCCGACCCGACGCCTCGGCACCGGGAGCCGCCCGATGAGAGTCCTGCTGATCGGAGCCAACGGCTACATCGGACGCTTCGTCGCCGACCGTCTCCTCGCCGACCCGGCCGTCCAGCTCACCGCTCTCGGCCGCGGCGACGACGCCGACGTCCGCTTCGACCTCGCCACCGGCAGCCCCGGCGCCCTCACCCGCTTCCTGGACGCGGTCCACCCCGGCGTCGTCGTCAACTGCGCGGGCGCCACCCGGGGCGGCGCCCGCGAACTCACCCGGCACAACACCGTCGCCGTCGCCACCGTCTGCGAGGCCCTGCGCCGCAGCGGGTGCGGCGCCCGGCTGGTGCAGGTCGGCTGCAGCGCGGAGTACGGGCCCAGCCAGCCCGGCTCCTCCACCGCCGAGGACGCCGTGCCCCGCCCCGGCGGCCCCTACGGCGTGAGCAAACTCGCGGCGACCGAGCTGGTCCTCGGCTCCGGCCTGGACGCCGTTGTCCTCCGCGTCTTCTCACCCGCGGGACCCGGCACCCCCGCCGGCTCCCCGCTGGGCCGCCTCGCCGAGGCCATGCGCCGCGCGATGCAGTCCGGCGACGGTGAGCTGCGGCTCGGCGGCCTCGGTGCCCAGCGCGACTTCATCGACGTCCGCGACGTGGCCCGCGCCGTGCACGCCGCCTCGCTCTCCGCCGCCCAGGGCGTCATCAACATCGGCTCCGGCCGCGCCGTCCGCCTGCGCGACGCCGCCGCCACCCTCGCCCGCGTGGCCGGCTACGGCGGCGCCCTGCACGAACTCGACGGTCCGCCCGGCGCGCTGCGGCCCACCATCGGCCATCCCCGCACCGAATCCCCCGGGCACCGCGTCGACGCCCTGGGCCACCACCGCGCCGACGCCCTCGGCCACCACCGTCCGGAACCCCTCGGGCACCGCGGTGACCGCGCCGACACCGAGCACGCCGCGCCGGTCGCCTACCCCTACCCGGACGGCTGCGGCAGCTGGCAGCAGGCCGATGTGCGCACCGCGCGCGACCGGCTCGGCTGGCGGCCCCGGATCGGTCTCGAAGAGTCCCTCGCGGACATCTGGATGGAGGCGGCGTGTCGTATCTGACCAGCACGAGGACGGGCACCGCGAGCACCGGCATACGCACCGGCCTCGGCGTCCCCGGGCTGGCTCACCCCCTCGTCGCTCCCGACGAGTGGGCCGGCCTCACCTGCCCCGGTACACCTCTGCACTGGGTCGTCCTCAACATCGCCGACGGCCCTGGGGCCCACCCCGACCCGCGCTGCCTGGAGGCCGCCGGGCGCCTGCGCAACGCGGGCGTCCGCGTCCTCGGCCACATCGACGCGGCGTACGGGGCACGAAGCCTCGGCGATCAGATCTCCGAGGCTCACCGGTATCTCGACTGGTACCAGGTCGACGGCTTCCTCCTCGACCGCTGCCCGTCCGAACGGGCCGCCCTCCCCGAGATCCGCCGCACCGTCGGCACCCTCCGCGTGATCCGTGACGACGCTCACATCGTCCTCGGCCACGGCACCCACCCCTACCCCGGCTACGCCGAGAACGCCGACCAGCTCGTCACCTTCTCCGGCACCTGGGCCGACTACCGCTGGTCGCAGGCGTCCGAGTGGAGCGCCGACTATCCGCCCGAGCGCTTCTGCCACTTCGTCCACGGCGTGCCGCGCGGGCACCTGGAGGCGGCGCTGCGCATCGCCCGCTGGCAGGGTGCCGCGACGATCTACTTCACCGATCGCACGGATCTGGGCGGCCGGGTGGACCCCTGGGAGACGATGCCCGGCTACTGGGACGAAATCGTCTCGCGGGTCGGGACGGGTGTCTCGGAATGAAAAAGGCCATGGCAGTGTTACTGGCAGAGCAACCGTAATCACTGACCGACCAACGGAGTCCCCGTGTCGCTGCCACCCCTGGTCGAGCCGGCCGCCGAGCTCACCGTAGACGAGGTCCGCAGGTACTCCCGCCACCTGATCATCCCCGACGTGGGGATGGACGGGCAGAAGCGGCTGAAGAACGCCAAGGTGCTCGCCGTGGGCGCGGGCGGCCTCGGTTCGCCGACCCTGATGTACCTGGCGGCAGCCGGTGTCGGCACGCTCGGCATCGTCGAGTTCGACGAGGTCGACGAGTCCAACCTGCAGCGGCAGGTCATCCACAGCCAGGCCGACATCGGCCGCTCGAAGGCCGAGTCCGCCCGAGACACCATCAAGGGCATCAACCCGTACGTGGACGTGATCCTTCACGAGGAGCGGCTCGAGGCCGACAACGTGATGGACATCTTCCGCGAGTACGACCTGATCGTCGACGGTACGGACAACTTCGCGACCCGCTACCTGGTCAACGACGCCTGTGTGCTGTTGAACAAGCCCTACGTCTGGGGCTCGATCTACCGCTTCGACGGCCAGGCGTCCGTCTTCTGGTCCGAGCACGGTCCGTGCTACCGCTGCCTCTACCCGGAGCCCCCGCCCCCCGGCATGGTCCCCTCCTGCGCCGAGGGCGGCGTCCTGGGCGTGCTGTGCGCGTCCATCGGCTCCATCCAGACCAACGAGGCCATCAAGCTCCTCGCCGGCATCGGCGAGCCGCTGGTCGGCCGTCTGATGATCTACGACGCCCTGGAGATGCAGTACCGCCAGGTCAAGGTCCGCAAGGACCCCGACTGCGCGGTCTGCGGCGAGAACCCGACCGTCACCGAACTCATCGACTACGAGGCCTTCTGCGGCGTCGTGTCCGAGGAGGCCCAGGCGGCGGCCGCCGACTCCACCATCACTCCCAAGCAGCTCAAGGAGTGGATGGACGACGGTGAGAACATCGAGCTGATCGACGTCCGCGAGCCGAACGAGTTCGAGATCGTCTCCATCCCGGGCGCCAGGCTGATCCCGAAGAACGAGTTCCTCATGGGCTCCGCCCTGGAGAGCCTGCCGCAGGACAAGAAGATCGTCTTGAATTGCAAGACGGGTGTCCGCAGTGCGGAAGTCCTGGCGGTCCTGAAGTCCGCCGGCTTCTCGGACGCCGTGCACGTCGGCGGCGGAGTGATCGGCTGGGTCAACCAGATCGAGCCGGCCAAGCCGGTCTACTGACCGAAGCCGGTCCACCGGCCGAGGCTCGTCCCGCGGACGGCGGGGGTTTCGCGCACCACGGGTGCCCGAAGCCCCCGCCGTCCTCATGAGCAGACCTTGCCGTCCTCGGGCACCGTCCCCTTCAGCAGGTAGGCGTCGACCGCGGAGTCGACACAGTCGCTCCCGCTCCCGTACGCCCCGTGCCCCTCGCCCTTCCAGGTGAGCATCACGCCGACGTCCTTGCCCAGCTCGTCCGCCATCCTGCGGGCACCCTCGTAGGGCGTGGCCGGGTCGCCGGTGTTGCCGACCACCAGGACCGGGGCCGCGCCGGCCGCGCTCACCTCCGGGGTCTCGTGCTGTCCGGGTACGGGCCAGTCGTGACACCAGCCGGCCGTGTCCCAGCCCAGGAAGGCTCCGAAGACCGGCGAGACCTTCTCGAACCTCGGCAGCAGCGCCTTCGTCTCCTCCACGGTCGGCCGCTGCTTGTCGTCCAGGCACGATATGACCCGTTGGGAGTGGGTCGTCGTGCCGTAGCGCCCCGAGTCGTCGCGTTCGTTGTAGCCGTCGGCGAGGGCGAGCAGTTCCGAGCCGTCGCCCTCTTCGGCCGCCGCCAGCGCGCTGGTCAGGGCCGGCCAACTGGTCTTGCTGTAGAGCGGCAGCACGATGCCGGTGAGCGCCAGCGTCTGCGTCAGCTTCCGTCCCGGCGACGACGTCGGCAGGGGCTCCGCGTCCAGCCGCTCCAGCAGGGCGGCGATCTTCCGCGATCCCTGCCGGGGTTCCTGCCCGGTCGACTTCAGGTAGTCGTCCAGCGCCCGCTGGAAGCCCCTGGCCTGGTTCTCGGCGTGGCCCATCGTGTCGGCGCCCGGGTCCACGACGGCGTCGAGGATCATGCGGCCCACCCGCTTCGGGAACAGGTGGGCGTACACCCCGCCCAGTTCGGTGCCGTACGAGATGCCGAAGTAGTGCATCTTCTCGTCGCCCAGTACATGGCGCATCAGGTCCATGTCGCGGGCCGTGTCCGTGGTCGAGACGTGCGCCATCAGCTTGCCGGCGGCCTTCTGGCAGCCCTTGCCGAAGTCGGCCGCGTCCTTCAGATACGCCTGTTCCTCGGTCGCGGTGTCCGGCGTGGAGTCCACCGTCTCGGCCGCGTCGATCGCCTCGTCGCCGCGGCAGCGGACACCCTCGCTGGCGGCCACCCCGCGGGGGTCCCAGCTCACCAGGTCGTACCGCTCGTGCAGCGAGGAGACGCTCTCGCCGTAGGACGGCATCATGGAGACGCCGGAGCCGCCCGGGCCGCCGAAGTTGAACAGCAGGGAGCCGACGCGCTCCCCGCCCTTGGCCTCGGCCCGGATCAGCGCGAGGCCGATGGTCTCGCCGTCCGGGTCGGACCAGTCCAGCGGCGCCTCGAGTGTGGCGCAACGCCAGTCGCCGCCCGGTGCGGGGGAGTCGGCGGTGCCTTCGCAGCGGCCCCATTCCAGCGACTGGGAGGCCAGTGCCTCGGGCACCCCGGACGGTGCCGCCGCCGAGGGCCCCGCGCTGCTCCCGCCCCCCTCGTCCCCGTCCTCCTCGGACGAGCCGCCGCTGCAGCCCGCCGTCAGCAGTGCGGCGGCGGCCGCCAGAGCCGTCCACCGTACGAGACGCGCCATGTCCTCTCCCCCCACGCAAGCCGTCCGCGCCGTGCGGCGGATGGCGGTCATGCCATGGTAGGCGGATCACGCAGCGCCCGCCGAAGCCTGTGGATAACGCTTTGACCAGGTGTTTTCCAGTCCTGGAGCGATGTCGCGGTCAGGGGCAGACGGTGCCGGCCGCGGGTACCTTCCCGTCCAGCAGGTAGCCGTCCACGGCGTTCCGTACGCACGTGTCCTTGCTGTCGTAGGCACCGTGGCCCTGGCCCTTGTAGGTCAGTTCCACACCGACGTCCTCGCCCAGCGCCTCCGCCATCCTCCCGGCTCCCTCGTACGGCGTCGCCGGGTCACCGGTGTTGCCGATCACCAGGATCGGCGGCGCACCCGGAGCGCTGACGTCCGGATGGTCGGCGGCGCCGGCCACCGCCCAGTCGGTGCAGCTGAGCATGGACCAGGCGAGGAAGTCGCCGAACAGCGGTGACGCCTTCCGGAATGCGGGCAGCTTGCTCTCCACGTAGGCGGTGTCGTACCGGGGCTTGTCGTCGGCGCAGTTGATCGCGACGTTGGCCGCGGTGATGTTGCTGTACTGGCCGTTCTCGTTGCGCCCGTTCAACGAGTCCGACAGCACCATGAGGACCCGGCCGTCACCGTCGTAGGCCTGCTCCAGGCCCTCGGTGAGGTACTCCCAGAAGTCCTTCGAGTACAGCGCCTGCGCGATGCCGCCGGTCGCCGCGGTCTCGGTCAGTTCGCGGGGGAAGATGCCGGGGATCGGTTTGCGGTCCAGGTCCTTCAGCAGCCGGGCGATACGGGACTTGACGTCGTCGGCGGTGTCCCCGACCGGGCAGTCCTCGACCTTGGACACGCAGTCCTCGGCGTAGTTGTCGAGCGCGAGCTGGAAGCCCTCGGCCTGTCCGAGCGAGCCCTGTTCGGGGGTCTCGGTGGGGTCGACGACCGCGTCGAAGACGGCCCGGCCCACCCGCTTCGGGAACAGGTGGGCGTAGACGCCGCCGAGTTCGGTGCCGTAGGAGATGCCGAAGTAGTAGAGCTTGTCGTCGCCGAGGACCTGGCGCATCAGGTCGATGTCGCGGGCCGCGTCGGTGGTGGGGACGTGCGGGAGGACCTTCTTCGAGTTCTTCTCGCAGGCCGCGTTGAACTTCTCGGTGTTGTCCACCAGCTCGGTGCGCTCGGCGGCGTCGTCGGGGGTGGCGTCCTGCTGGAAGTAGGTGTCCAGCTGCTTGTCGTCCAGGCACTCCACCGGGGCACTGCGGCCGACGCCGCGCGGGTCGAAGCTGACCAGGTCGTAGCGCGTGCGCAGTTTCGCGTAGTCCTGCCCGAAGGCGGGCAGTGTGGTCACGCCCGATCCGCCGGGGCCGCCGAAATTGAAGATCAGCGAGCCGATCCGCCGGTCGGCCGCACCGCTCGCCTCGGCCCGGATCAGCGCGAGGTCGATCGTGTCGCCCTCGGGGTCGTCGTAGTCGAGGGGCGCCTTCATGGTGGCGCACTGCCACGCGGCGCCGTCCGGCAGCGGGGAGGGGGCGGCGCCACCGCCCTCGGCCTCGGACGGTGCCGGGCACTCCTTCCAGCTGAGCTTCTGCTGCGAGAGGTTCTCGTCGTCCTCTGGCGAACCGCCGCCGCACCCTGCCAGCAGGGCGGACAGCGTGACGGCGGTGGTGGTCAGGGCGGCGGCGCGCAGCCGGGAGGGATTCGGCATGCGTCCATCGTGCGGTCGTGCCGGACGGTGCGCTCGGGGCAGGAGCCGTACGAGGGACGGGCGGGCGCCGCGTGGGCGGGTGCCGCGCGGTTCGACGCGCGGTTCGACGCCTGGGTCAGAGCGCCTCTTTCCGCGTCAGGTGGTTGAACATCAGCCAGCCCGGCAGGACCGGCAGCCAGAGAGTCAGCAGCCGGTAGAGCAGTACCGCGGGGGCGGCGACCTCCTTCGGGAGGCCGACGGCGATCAGGCCGACCGTCAGCGTCGCCTCGACCGCGCCCACACCGCCAGGCGTCGGCGCCGCGGACCCCAGGGCGTTGCCCGCGAGGAAGACGACCGCGACGCTCGCCAGGCTGATCGACGTGGAGTCGTCGCCGAAGGCCCGGATCGAGGCGTCCAGGCACATCACGAA
This sequence comes from Streptomyces sp. NPDC058985, assembly GCF_042740985.1. Classification (NCBI taxonomy): domain Bacteria; kingdom Bacillati; phylum Actinomycetota; class Actinomycetes; order Kitasatosporales; family Streptomycetaceae; genus Streptomyces; species Streptomyces sp. NPDC058985. The sequence continues at coordinate 27,636 of NZ_JBHYJX010000069.1, forward strand.
GCAGGCGGTGAGCAGCAGCATGCCGCCGATGCCGGTGATCAGCTTCTGCGGCCGCTGCAGCACGTCCAGCATGCGCGGTACGACCCCGGCGAAGAGCGACCGCACGCGCGTGACGACGAATTTGCGCAGGAACGGCACCGAGGTCACCACGAGCACGAGCACCGCCACGGTCAGCAGACCCGCGATGACCGTCCGGGACGGGGACAGCGACGGCGTCTTCTCCGTGCCGGTCAGATAGCCGAAGGCCATCAGCATCAGGATGTGGCAGCCGAGCCCGAACAACTGGGAGGCACCGACACTCGCCACCGCGAGTCCCGGGCGCACGCCCGCGCGCTGGAGGAAGCGGGTGTTCAACGCCACGCCGCCGACCGCCGCCGGGGCGACGATCTTCACGAACGAGCCGGCGACCTGCGCGGCCACGGTCCGCAGGAACGGCACCCGCTCGGGCACGAAGCCCAGCAGGGCCATCGCCGCCGCGATGTAACTCGCCGCCGAGAACAGCACGGCCGCGGCCACCCAGCCCCACTGGGCGTTCGAGATCAGCGGACCGAACTCGATGTGGGTGAGCTGCGTCAGCAGGAAGTAGGCGCCGATCGCCCCGGCGATGAAGCTGATCAGCGTGCGCGGACGCACCCGCTCCAGCCGGGCGGGCTCGACCGGGGCCTGCGGCCTGATGCGCAGCACGGCATGCCGGATCAGGGTGAGCAGGTCCTCCTCGCGCGCCTCCTCCAGCGCCTCTTCCACGGCCCGCTTCTCGGCCCGCTGTTCCGCACGCGCGGCCTTCTTGTCAGTCTTGTCTGACTTATCTGGCTTCTCGGCCTTGCTGGTGTCTTCCGTCTTGGTGAGCTGGACGCTCTTCCCGGGTGTGTCGCCCGCGTCCTCCCCGGCGGCCGCCTCCGCACGGGCCAGCTTGGCCTGCCGGGACGACTCCAGGACCGCCTCGCGCTCGCGCTCGGCGCGTTCCCGCGCGAGTCTGCGCAGCGTCGCGCGTGTGGAGCGGCTGAGCGCGATGGGCTGGAGCATCGGCAGGCAGTCCGCCACGGCGTCGGGACCGAGCACGTCCACCGCCGAGGCGACCGCGCGCTCGGCGCCCACGCGCAGGCCGAGCGTCACCAGGAGCTGGGAGATGTCCATGCGCAGCAGCAGGTCTCCGGCGGCGATCTCGCCGATGCGCAGGTCGGTGAGGATCACCGCGCCGGAACGATCCACCAGGATCGCGTCGCCCACCAGCCTGCGGTGTGCGATACGCCGGGACTGCAACGCCTGGACCTGCTCCCACGTGCCGCGCAGCAGTTCGTCGGTGATCTCCTCGTCCGGCAGGGAGTCGAGGGTGCGTCCGCCGGTGTGCTCGTAGACGAGCATGACCGCGTCGGGACCCAGCTCGGACGTCGCGATCAGCTTGGGAGCGTTGGCGCCGGCGCCGATCGCCGCGTAGGCGAGCAGTGCCTCCTGCTCCAGGGCCTGCCGCAGGGAGGGGAGGCTGCTGCGGGTGGCGAAGCCGCGCAGCGTCAGATTGCGCCAGGCGCGGTAGAAGAAGCCCTGCGCCTGCTGCTCCCGGTCCACCACCGTCACGTCGAGCGGATGCCCGTCCTCCAGCGTGACGAAGTAGCGGCGGCCGCGGTCGCCGGTCTCCGAGGTGTCCGCGGGTGCTTCCTCGCGGGCGGCGGTCACCGGGCGGAAGCCGACGTGCCGCAGGCCCGCCATCAGCGTCCGGCCGGTGGGCCGGACGTTGGGGGAGCCGACCGCGTACAGCGTGCCGTAGGCCACGGTCCAGCCGATGAGGACGGTCAGGATGATCGAGAACGGGGTGGTGTAGCCGGTGACGAGCATCGAGAACGCGTCGAGGAGCAGCACGATCCACAGCACCGCGCGCCAGCGAGGTCTGCGGGACATGCCGACCGCGGTCATGTAGGCGATGACCGGGGCCAGATAGCCGTGCACGGGGTCGGTCAGCGCGTGGATGTCGCCCGGGGACGGCTGGGTGAGCGCCTCCTGGATGGATCCCGGGGCGGCCCTGGCGACCCACAGGTCCGTGGCCAGGGTCACCCCGTGGGCGAGGACCGCCGCCAGCACGCCGTCGGCGATCCGCAGCCCGTCCCGTTTGATCAGCCGTTCGATCGCGAAGGCGACCGGTACCAGGAGGATCGCGATGCTGGACGCCAGCCCCGCGATCTTGATGAGCAGGTCGGGAGCCTGCCCCGTCCCCTTGTTGATGTCCTGTTCGAGGCCGGAGGTGGTGCCGTGCGCGAAGGCGGCCACGGCGAGGAGTACGGCGACGGCGAGCAGACCCACCAGCAGCCGCATGAGGTCGGAGGGGCGGTGCACGCGCGCGGGGAGGAGCGGTTCGTCGCCCTCCACCTCGTCGATGTGCGCCACGTCGTCGGGATCGGCGGCCGTGGCCGACCTGCCCGCCGCCGCACGCCGGGCGGTCTTCCCGCCGCTGTCGTCCGCGGTGTCCGGGCGCGACGAAGCGTCAGAGGTGCCCTCGGCGTCCTCGGGGTGCACACCCTGCTGCTTCATCGCCTCTTCTTGCTCTCGTATCACTGGTCACCGCCCGCACGATGGTGGCATGCCGCGTCGGCCTCGGCAGGCATCAGGGTGCCCGTGCGGGCCGCACAGTCTGCCCGAAGCACCGCGTCCGGGCGAGGGAATCGCACCCTCGGGAGCGCGTCGCGTTGTCGCAGGAGTGCGGCAGGATGGGGCGGATGAGCGAGCACAGCCTTCCGGACGGCGCCCGCGCGGAGCACGTGGACGCGCTGCCCGAGTATGCCGAGCGGGTCCTCGACGTGACCGAACTGATCCCACCGGGCCGCGTCATGACGTACGGGGACGTCGCCGAGTACCTGGAGGAGGGGGGACCCCGTCAAGTCGGCCGCGTGATGTCCCTCTACGGGGGAGGCGTCCCCTGGTGGCGCGTCGTCCGCGCTGACGGGGCGCTGCTCGCCGGGCACGAACTGGAGGCCCTCGACCGCTACCGGGACGAGGGCACTCCCCTGAAGGAGGCGAGCAGGGCCGCGGAGGGCCATCTGCCGCGCCTCGACCTGAAGCGGGCGCGGTGGGACGGCGGCGGACGTGCGCAGGGTCACACCTGACAGCTTCCGCCATGAGACCGGACGGCGTGTGACCTGTGATCCGGATGAGGGAAACGGGACACAACGGACATGTCTGTGGCATGACGTACGTTCGTGGGGCGGGGGACACGCGCGTCGCGAGTGACCCGAGGGAGGAGAGGGAAGAAGAGGAAGCTCTGCTTCCACCTCGTCCGTCGGCGTAGCGTCGGCCGCACGCGTCCCCCTCATCCCGCGGTCACCGCCGTGCGCGCGACGCGGACGGCCCACCAGCACACCCACCAGGACCGGCGAACCACGTGAGCTCCTCTTCCTCCACCGGACCCCCGTCGCACCCCCAGGTGCGACGGGGGAGCCGCGGCGCTTACCGACTGGTGCGTACCCCTCCGGCGCGAAGGGACCCCCCTCGTCTGGACGCCGCACAGCGTGCCGTGGTTGACCACGCCGCCGGGCCGCGGCTCGTCCTCGCGGGTCCGGGCACCGGCAAGACCACCACACTCGTCGAGTCCGTGGCGGACCGGATCGCCAAGGGCGGCGACCCCGAGCGCATCCTGGTGCTGACCTTCAGCCGCAAGGCGGCCGTCGAACTGCGCGACCGCATGGCCCTCCGCATGGGCGCCGCCCGTGCGCCGCGGGCGACCACCTTTCACTCCTTCGGCTACGCCCTGGTCCGCGCCCACCAGGACAGCGACCTGTTCGTGGAGCCCCTGCGCCTGCTGTCCGGCCCGGAGCAGGACGTCACGGTGCGCGAGCTGCTCGCCGGGCAGGTCGACCTGGAGCGGCTCGGACTGGCCCACGTGCGCTGGCCCGACGAACTGCGCGCCTGCCTGACCACCCGCGGCTTCGCCGACGAGGTCCGCGCGGTGCTCGCCCGCAGCCGTGAACTCGGTCTCGGCCCGGAGGCGCTGGGAGACTTCGCCCGGCGCATCGGCCGCCCCGACTGGCGGGCCGCCGCCGTCTTCCTCGCCGAGTACCTCGACGTGCTCGACCTCCACGGCGTGCTCGACTACGCGGAACTCGTCCACCGCGCGGTGCTCCTCGCCCGCCGCCCCGAGGTCGCCGCACACCTCGCGGGTCAGTACGACGCGGTCTACGTCGACGAGTACCAGGACACCGACCCGGCCCAGGTACGGCTGCTGCACGCCCTGGCCGGCGGCGGGCGGACCCTCGTCGCCTTCGGCGACCCCGACCAGTCGATCTACGCCTTCCGGGGTGCGGACGTGAACGGCATCCTGGACTTCCCGGCCGCCTTCCCGCGCGCGGACGGCCGTCCGGCGCCGGTCGAGGTACTGCGGACCTCGCGGCGCTCCGGGGCGGGCCTGCTGGCCGGTACCCGCCTGCTGACCCAGCGGATGCCGCTGGCCCGCCTGCCCGCCGCCAAGGTACGAGCCCACCGCGAGCTGACCCCGGTGCGGGACGGGGGGCGCGTCGAGGTGTACACGTACCCGACCGCCGGTACCGAACTGGACAACGTCGCCGACATCCTGCGCCGGGCCCACTTGGAGGACGGCGTCCCCTGGGGCGACATGGCCGTCCTGGTACGCGCCGGCTCACGCACCATCCCCACGATGCGCCGGGCCCTCACCGCGGCCGGCGTCCCGCTGGACATCGACGGCGACGACCTTCCGCTGCGCCACGAGCCCGCGGTGGCACCCCTGCTGACGGCACTGCGGGCGGTGGCGGAGGCGGAGGCGGGTATCGGTGCGGGGGAGCCCGGGCACGAGGCCGGGGCCGGGGCGGACGGCGCCCGTGACGTGGGTTCGGGCGAGCCCGGGACCGGGAACGGCATCGCGGTGGACGCGGAGACCACGGCGGCCCTGGAAGCGGGGCCGGACGCGGACGCGAAGACTGCGGTGGACCCGGAGACCACGGCGGCCCTGGAAGCAGAACCGGACGCGGAAGCAGAGCCGGCCCCGGAGACAGGACCGGACGCCGGGGCAGCGGCCCCCTGCTGGCTCCCCACCGAGACCGCCCTCACCCTCCTCACCTCCCCCCTCGCCGCCATGGACGCGGCCGACCTGCGCCGCCTGGGCCGCGCCCTGCGTGACGAGGAGCGGGCCGCCGGCAACGCGCTGCCCGCGCCCTCGGACGAACTGCTCGCGCGTGCGCTGGCCGAGCCCGAGCGGCTGGCGGTCCACGACCCCGCCTACGCGCGCGGGGCCCAGCGCCTCGGCGCGTTGCTCCGCCGGGCCCGCGCACGCCTGGCGGACGGCGGCAGCGCCGAGGAGGCTCTGTGGGACCTCTGGGACGGCACCCCGTGGCCGGCCCGTCTGGAACGCTCCGCCCGGCGTGGCGGCGCCGCCGGGCGCAACGCCGACCGCGACCTCGACGCCGTGTGCGCGCTGTTCGCGACGGCCGCCCGCGCGGAGGAGCGCACCGGTGGCCGGGGCGCCCTGAACTTCCTGGAGGAGATCGACGCCGAGGACATCGCCGCCGACACCCTCACGCGGCGCACCGTACGCCCCGACGCCGTCCGCCTGATGACCGCGCACCGCTCGAAGGGGCTGGAGTGGCGGCTGGTCGTCGTCGCGGGCGTCCAGGAGGGCCTCTGGCCGGACCTGCGGCGCCGCGGCTCCCTGCTGGAGGCCGACCGGATCGGCCGCGACGGTCTCGCCGAACCACTGACCCCCGGAGCCCTGCTCGCGGAGGAACGGCGCCTGTTCTACGTGGCCGCCACGCGCGCGCGTGAACGCCTCGTCGTGACCGCGGTGAAGGCACCGGCCGACGACGGCGACCAGCCCTCCCGGTTCCTGACCGAACTCGGTGTCGAACCCATCGACGTTACGGGCCGCCCGCGCCGCCCCCTCGCCGTCGCGGCGCTCGTCGCCGAGCTGCGGGCCACCACCGTCGACCCCCGCGTCTCCGAACCTCTCAGGGAGGCCGCCGCCCGCCGCCTGGCCCGGCTGGCCGCCCTCGCCGACGAGGACGGCCGCCCACTGGTGCCGTCCGCCCATCCGTACCGCTGGTGGGGCATGTGGGACCCGACCGAGAGCAAGGTGCCGCTGCGCGACCGCGACCACCCCGTCACGCTCTCCGGCAGCGCTCTGGACCAGTTGGCCAATACGTGCGCCCTGCAGTGGTTCCTGGGCCGCGAGGTCAAGGCGGACGCCCCCGCGACGGCCGCCCAGGGCTTCGGCAACGTGGTGCACGTCCTGGCCGACGAGGTGGCCTCCGGGCGTACCCCGGCAGACCTCGCCGTCCTGATGGAACGCCTCGACTCCGTGTGGAACGCGCTCGCCTTCGACGCGCCGTGGAAGTCCGCGCAGGAGAAGGCCAACGCGCGCGTGGCGCTCGAACGCTTCCTGAAGTGGCACGTCATGGACCGCGCCGGGCGCACCCCGGTGGCCAGCGAGCACGACTTCGACGTGACCCTGGAGGCGGGCGAGTACGAGGTGCGCATCCGCGGCCAGATGGACCGCGTCGAGAGGGACGGCGACGGCCGCGCCTACGTCGTCGACTTCAAGACCGGCAAGCAGGCGCCCACCGCGGCCGAGGTGGCACACCACCCGCAGCTCGCCGTCTACCAGCTCGCGGTCCGCGAGGGCGCTGTCGACGAGGCCTTCGACGGCGTACGCCCCGAATCGGGCGGAGCCGAACTGGTCCAGCTCCGTCAGGGCGCGGCCGGGCGGGACGGCGGCGAGACCCTGCCCAAGGTGCAGGCACAGGAGTCGCCGGAGGGAGCGGCGGGCGAGTGGGTCGGCGACCTGCTGGCCACGGCCGCCGGCAAGGTCCTCGACGAACGCTTCACTCCTACCGCCGGCCAGCACTGCGCGCACTGCGCCTTCCGCGCGTCGTGCAGCGCGCGGCCCGAGGGACGGCACGTCGTGGAGTAGACGGGGCAGGTGCGACCGGCGGCGTGCCGAGCCCCGCCGCGACCGGTGTGACGAGCCGCACCACAGGTGTTGACCAGCGCTTCCGCCGGCTCCTCGGGCCGTCCGGCACCGGCTGATGCTCCTATTGCCTGTCAAGCGGCTTGGAGCCAGTGGCGGTAGGCATGGGCGAGGTCGTCGTCTCGGCGGATCCCGCGTTCGAGGGTGGAGATGGTGGCCGGCCAGAGTCCGAAGTGGTGGGCTGCGGCGGTCAGGGTGATGTTCTTGGACT
>NZ_JBHYJX010000070.1:0-34562 GCF_042740985.1 Streptomyces sp. NPDC058985
GTACGAGGCTCTACGCCCGGCACGGCGAGAGCACGCACCTGACGCCGCGAGGCCGCCCTCCGGGCGACGACGGGAATTGTCAGACAGGCCCTAGGAGCGGCCGAAGCCGTCCCGGAGGGCTCCCTCCAGGGTGAGCAGCCGGGTCTTGCGGTCCAGGCCGCCCGCGTATCCGGTCAGGGTGCCGTCGGCGCCGATCACCCGGTGGCAGGGGCGCAGGATGAGCAGCGGGTTGGCGCCGATCGCGCCGCCGACGGCGCGGACCGCGGGCCGGGAGGCACCGATGCGCGCCGCGATCTCGCCGTACGTGGTGGTCGCTCCGTAGGGGACGTCGTCGAGGGCGGCCCACACCCGTTCCCGGAAGGCGGTGCCCTCGGCGCGCAGCGGCAGCCGGAAGTCCGTCAGCTCACCGGCGAAGTAGGCGGCGAGCTGCTCCTCGGCCGCCCGGAAGGGCCCGGTGTCGTGCCGCCAGCCGTCCTGGACGCTCCGGCCGCCCTTCTGCCCGGGCACGGACAGCGAGGTGAGCGCGCCGTCCGGGGCCGCGGTGAGGAGCAGCGGTCCGACGGGGCTGTCGGTCTCCGTCCAGTACGTCACGGACGTGCCGGTGGTGGTCGTGGTCATCGGTCCTGCTCCCAGTCTCCTGCGGCGCGCAGGTGGTTCACAGCGTACGAGCGCCAGGGGCGCCAGCTGTCGGGCACGGTCGGGTCGGGCGGGGCGGTGTCGGGGTCGCCGAGGGCACGGGTGCGGACGACCGCGGCCGTCCGGGCGTCCATGCCGGGCACGGCGAGCAGGGCGCGTTCGGCGTCGTCCCGGTCGGCGCCCGGGTCCAGGCGTAGGGTGCCGTCGGCGAGGGCGGCGGCGAGCGCGCCCACGGGGCCGTCCGGCTCGGCGGCGGCGAGGACCGCCGGTTCGGGGAAGAGGTGGGTGAGGGTGCCGCAGGGCGCGTCGAGGGCCTTGCCGTACCGCTGGACCAGCCGTTCGGCGGCCGCGCGCCCGGCCAGGGCCCGGACGGCGAGTTCACCGGGGTCGGCGGTGCCGGGTGAGCGCAGCCCGGGGCGGGCGGCGACCAGCGGGGCGAGGCGGGGGTCGGCGCCGAGGCGTTCGTCCACGGCGTACGGGTCGGCGTCCAGGTCGAAGAGCCGCCGCAGGCGCTGCACGGAGGTGGTCAGGTCGCGCAGGTCGGTGAGGTGGAGGCGGGCGTCGAGCCAGCCGCCGCCGTTGCCCTGGACGCCCGTGCGCTCCTCGACGGCGACGATGCCGGTGCTGTACGGCAGCCGCAGGGTGCGCCGGTAGCGGCGCCGGCCGGGCGGGCCGCTCACCTCCTCCACGCCGGCGAGGGCCTCCCGCTGGAGCAGGTCGAAGACGGGTCCGGCCTGGTAGGGGCCGCGGTGGGCGAGGCGCAGCGGGACGCCGGCGGACGGGGTGGCGGTGTGCCGGGAGGCCCGGTCGGCCGCTGGGGCGGCGGCGCGGACGTCGCTCGGGGTGGCCGCGTACACGGCCCGGATGGTGTCGTTGAACTGCCGCACGCTGGCGAATCCGGAGGCGAAGGCGATCTCGGTGACCGGCAGTCCGGTGGTCTGCAGCAGGACGCGCGCGGTGTGCGCCCGCTGGGCCCGGGCGAGGGCGACGGGCCCGGCGCCCAGCTCGGCGGTGAGCTGCCGCTGCACCTGGCGGGCGCTGTAGCCGAGGCGGACGGCGAGTCCGGCGACGCCCTCGCGGTCGACGACGCCGTCCCCGATCAGCCGCATGGCCCGGCCGACGACGTCGGCGCGCACGTTCCAGTCCGCCGAGCCCGGCACGGCGTCGGGGCGGCACCGCCGGCAGGCCCGGAACCCCGAGCCCTGCGCGGCGGCCGCCGTCGCGAAGAACCGCACGTTGCGCCGCTTCGGCGTGACCGCCGGGCAGCTGGGCCGGCAGTAGATGCCGGTCGTGCGCACGGCGAAGAAGAACGCGCCGTCGAACCGGGCGTCCCGGCTGCGTACGGCCTCGTACCTGCTGTCCTCGTGCGCTGTGCGCTGTGCTGTATCGGTCACGCTGTCCAGTCTCCGCCAGTCCGGCGGACCGGGCTGGCGGAAATCGGACATGGCATCCGGGGGTGGCCGGAGCGGTGGCTACCGGGGGCCGCCGCCCCGCTTGGCCTCCATCGCCGCCCGGCCCATGGCGTCCCGGCGCTTCCACTCCTTGCGCATCTCCGCCCGCAGCCGGGCGTCGGTCTTGGCGACGATGCGCTGGTTCTCCCGCATCAGCTTGCGGTAGCTCTCCAGCCGCCGTTCGGGCAGCTCGCCGGAGTCGAGGGCGCCGAGGACGGCGCACCCCGGCTCGCGCTCGTGCGCGCAGTCGTGGAACCGGCAGCCGCGGCCCAGCTCCTCGATCTCGGCGAACACCTGCCCGACGCCGCTGCTCGCGTCCCACAGGCCGACGCCGCGCAGCCCCGGGGTGTCGATCAGCACGCCGCCGCCGGGCAGGGCGAGCAGGTTGCGGGTGGTCGTGGTGTGCCGTCCCTTGCCGTCGACGTCCCGGATCCGCTGGACGTCCATGACGTCCTCGCCGAGCAGGGCGTTGGCGAGCGTGGACTTTCCGGCGCCGGACTGCCCGAGCAGCACCGCCGTACCGCCGCCGACGACGGCGTCCAGCACGTCGAGCCCCTCGCCCTGCTCGGCGCTGACGGTGAGCACCGGCACGCCGGGCGCGCTGGTCTCCACGTCCTGGACGAGATGCGACAGGGTCACCGGGGCGGGCACGAGGTCGGCCTTGGTGAGGACGACCACGGGCTGCGCCCCGGACTCCCAGGCGAGCGCGAGGAACCGCTCGATCCGGGCGAGGTCCAGCTCGGCCGCGAGCGACACGGCGACGATGGCGTGATCGACGTTGGCGGCGAGGATCTGCCCCTCGGACCGCTTGGAGGAGGTGGAGCGCACGAAGGCGGTACGACGCGGCAGACACGTGCGTACGTAGCGCGGGTTGCCGTCCGGTTCGAGGGCGACCCAGTCGCCGGTGCAGACGACCCGCAGGGGGTCGTGCGGGGTGACGAACGCGGTGTCGGCGCGCACGGTGCCGTCGGCGGTGACGACGTCGCACCGGCCGCGGTCGACCCGTACGACGCGGCCGGGCAGGAGCCCTTCGGCGGCGTACGGGGAGAAGGCGTCGGCCCAGTCCTCGTCCCAGCCGTAGGGGGTCAGGGCGGAGGAGAGGGAGGTGGACGGGGTGGAAGCGTCGGAAGACAAGGGGTGACCCTTCGAGGGGCGGCCCCGGCCGGGAGAACTGCGGGAAGTGGTGTCAGCCGGCGGCCACGGAGGTGGACTTGACGGATTCCTGGATGCGGGCAGCGCCCTTCGCAACGACAGCCATCGGTCAACACCTCCCGGGTCACGTACAGCGAGCAGCGGCGGCGGAGCAGCCACCGGAACGAACAGAACTCTAGCGGCGCCTCGCGAGGCCCACCAGCGATTTACCGGGCGGCCCTCGGGAGCGGGCAGAGGGGCGCGCGCGATCCCCTTGCGCAATGGTCAAGAATCGTTGACCATTACTCCCATGCATGCCGACGATGTTCCCGAGACCCTTCACGTCACCACTGAGGAACAGCTGCGCGCCGTCTCCAATCTCACGCGTCACCGGATCATGGCCGTGCTCCGCTTCGAACCGGCGACGATCACGCAGATCGCCGAGCGGGTCGGCCTCGCCAAGGGGAGTTCCAGCTATCACGTGCGGCTGCTGGAGCGGGCCGGCCTGGTGAAGGTGGTGCGGACGCGGAAGGTGCGGGGGGTCACCGAGCGGTACTACGCGATGGCCGCGGGGGCGATCGTGCTGCCGGATCCGGGCGAGGGAGGGCCGGATGTGCTGATGCGCCACGCGGTGGCGGATCTGGAGGCGTCGCCGGCGGATGGCGAGCGGCACGTACGGATGGCGCACCTGCGCCTCACCGAGGGGCAGTTCGCAGAGCTGGGGGCGCGGTTGCAGGCTCTGGCGGACGAGTACCAGGGGTTGTCCGATCCGTCGCTGCCGGACGTGTCGCTCGTCTTCGCGCTGTTCCGGCCGGCGCCGCGCGAGCAGGCGGAGGGGGAGTCCGAGTGACCTCAGCGGCATGGAAGCTGCCGACCGGGTTCGGACGCCTGTGGACCGCGCAGACGGTCTCCTCCCTCGGTGACGGGGTGTCGCATGCCGCGCTGCCGCTGCTCGCGTTGACGCTGACGCGGGAACCGATGGCGCTCGCCGTCGTCACGGCCGCGGGAACGCTGCCGTGGCTGCTCTTCGGGGTGCTCGGCGGTGCGCTGGTGGACCGCTGGGACCGCCGGCGCACGATGTGGGTCGCGGACACGGCACGTGCGGTGCTGCTCGCGATACCCGCGGCGGCGGCCGTGCTGGACGTCCTGAGCATTCCGCTGCTCGCGGCCGTCGCCTTCCTGCTCGGCCTCGGCGGACTCTTCTTCGACACGGCCGCCACGGCCTATCTGCCGGACCTGCTCCGCCGCGACCCCGCACTCCTGGAGCGCGCCAACTCCCGTCTGCGCGGCGCCCAGACCGCCATGTCCGGCTTCGCCGGCCCGCCTGCGGGCAGTGCGCTGCTCGCGCTCGGGCGAGCGTTGCCGCTGCTCGCCGACGCGGTGTCGTTCATGCTCTCCGCACTGCTCGTACGCACGCTGCCGGCCGTGCCCCGGGCCGTGCCGGAGGTCCGCGAGTCGCTGCTGCGGCAGGCGCGGGCCGGGGCCTCGTACGTCTTCCGGGACCGGCTGCTGCTCGGGCTCGCGCTGCGCCCGGCGGTCGGGAACGTCGCCTTCCTCGCCGTGGAGACCGTCCTCGCCCTCTTCGCGCACGAACGCCTCGGCATCGACACCTACGGCTTCGGCCTGCTGCTCACGGCGGAGGCCACCGGCGGCCTGCTCGGTGCGGCCCTCGCCTCCCACCTGGGCCGACGACTCGGCACCGGCACCGCACTGACCTGCACAGCCGCCGTCGAAGGGCTTGCCATCCTGGGCCTGGCCACTGCCCCGAACCCGTACGCGGCCGGGCTGGCGCTCGCCGTCTGCGGAGCCGGCATGGGCGCCACGATGGTGCTCGGGCCCTCCCTCCGGCAGGCGATCGTCCCGGCCCACCTCATGGGCCGGGTGGCCTCCACCTCCCGCATGCTGGCCATGTGCGCCGCCCCCATCGGGGCCTTCCTCGGCGGCTGGCTGGCCACCACCCACGACATCCGCACCCCGCTGTACGCCGCCGGCCTCCTCCTCCTGGCGATGACGGCCGTCACGGCATCCATGACCAGCAACCGCCGGGTCGAAGCGGCGCTGCGTGCCGCCGCCCCGTCCGGCTCCGGCGCACCCCTCGCCCGCGGGGAGGCGCTCACCCGGAGCGGAGACTGAGGAAGGGCCGGGGAGAGCCCTGTGGCCCTGGGTACCCGTGGTGGGGCCCGGTGTGGTCATCGGGCCCCACGTCAGGTACATGGAGGCAGACCCGTGACGGAACGACAGCACCCCGGCGAGCAGCACCCGACCCCGGAGTTTCCCTCCCAGAGCCAGCCGCACCCCGGTTGGACGGGTCCGATGGACCCGCCCCCGGACCACGGCGAGGAGTCCTACCGGGGCCACGGCCGGCTGGAGGGCCGCAAGGCCGTGATCACCGGCGGAGACTCCGGGATCGGCCGCGCGGTCGCCCTGGCCTTCGCCCGGGAGGGAGCCGACGTGCTCTTCACCCATCTGGAGGACGAGCGGGACGACGCCGCCGAGACGACACGGCTGATCGAGAAAGCCGGTCGGCGTGCCGTGGCCGTGGCGTGCGACGTACGGGAGGAAGAGAACTGCCGTGCGTTGATCGACCGCGCCGTCTCCGAGTTCGGCCGGATCGACGTCCTCGTGAACAACGCGGCGTACCAGATGTCCCAGCCCGACGGCATCGAGGCGATCTCCACCGAGCAGTTCGACCGGGTGCTGCGCACCAACCTGTACGGCATGTTCTGGCTCTGCAAGATGGCCCTGCCGCACATCCCGGAAGGCGGCAGCGTCATCAACTCCGCGTCGGTGCAGGCGTACAAACCCAGTCCGCATCTGCTGGACTACGCGACGACGAAGGGTGCCATCGTCACCTTCACCCAGGGTCTGGCGCAGATGCTGATCGGGAAGGGCATCCGCGTCAACGCGGTGGCGCCGGGCCCGGTGTGGACGCCGCTGATCCCGGCGACCCTGCCGGACACGCAGACGTTCGGCAAGCAGGCCCCCATCGGGCGGCCCGCGCAGCCCGCCGAGATGGCGCCGGCGTATGTCTTCCTCGCGTCGCAGGAGTCGTCGTACATCACAGCCGAGATCGTCAACGCGACAGGCGGGACACCGCTGCCGTAAACACAACCGGTCCGGTTCCTCCTCCGCCGAGCCGGCCGAGGACGCGGTACGCGTTCCTGCCTCGGACAGGTGGCGACGCCGGCTGCGAGCCGGTCAGCGACGCTGCGGGGTGCGCGGCCGAGGAGTCGGGCCAGCAGCGGGTCGGCTGCGGCGAAGTAGCCGGCTACGGCCGCTTCCCGCCGTCCGCCTTCTCAAGTTCACGGGAGACGGCGTGCTCGCCCTGTCCACGCACGGTCTCCTCCAAGCTGTGCTCGTCCCGCTGCGAGAAGCGCTCGCCCTTGGCGAAGTCGTCCTCGCTCAGCACCCGGCCGCACCACTCCCCTCGCCCCACCACATGGTCGTCGAACGGCACGGCGGCCCCCTCGCCGAGGACGATCCACCGACCGGCGTCCCAGCGCAGGGCGAGGACGTAGGTGCGACCCGTCTCCAGCCGCGGCGCCTCCGGGGCGGTGCGCTTGATCCGTTTGCCGTTGCGATACACCGACCAGCCAGGAGCGGTCATCTCGAACGTGCTCCGCAGCTCGCGCCGGGCGGTGCCCGCGGACCACAGCACTCCCTCTTTCCGGAACGTCACCGCCCGGTCGACCGTGTACCGCACCGCCCCCTTGGAGACGTCCCGCCTGTTGGTCTCCCGCTCGGCGGTCGCCACCGCCACCACCGCATGGTCCGCGCCGGCCGTCCAGTCCGCCGCGGTTTGCGACGGATGGGCGTCGCCTGCCGGGCCGCAGCCCACCACGGTGTGCAGCCCCTCCCGGCCGATCAGCACACCCGCGGTGACGCCGACAGCGGCCAATATCGCCACAGCGGGTCTGCCGGACAACAGGTGACGGACCGCTGATCTCAACTCAAGACTCCCGTGCTCGGACAGCACCGGGCCATCCGGTGCGCACACAGGTATTGATCACTTTTTTCGCCGGCAGGTTGCGGGAGAGCCGCCACGAGAAGCGACCTGCCCCCGGATCAGCCGCTCGACAGGCCGGGGGAGGTCGCGGCGCCGCCGAGGTCCATGACGCCAGCAGGCTCAGCGCTTGGACGGACGCCGATCCGGGTGCGGCGGTGTAGAGGAACAGGGTGGTCTCGCTGTCCGCGGGCAGCGCGAGAGTCTCGTACTCCCCGGTGAGTTCGCCGACCAACGGATGCGGCAGCCGCTTGGACCCGTGTGTGTGCGCTGGTGCACGCGGTGCTGCCGCCACCAGTCGTCGAAGTCGTCGCTCAGTTCCCGCAGCTCGGCGTGCACCAGCGCCTCCGTGGCCTGTCGCTCCGACGCGCGGACCGCGTCCAGGCGCAGGTTCTCCACCGCCGCGCGGGCCTGCACTTCCCAGTCGACGAAAAGGTCTCGGGCGTCCTGGTCGAGGAAGAGCCAGCGGGTGTAGTTGCGTTCCGTGGCCGGCATCGCATCGAAGTCCGCGAACAGGGCTCTGGCCATCCGGTTCGCCCCCAGGACGACTGACCGACGTCCCAGGAAGAGCGCCAAGGGTGCCGCCGCCATCATCGAGCGCGCCGGTCTCGACGAGAGCCCCCTGCGCCAGCTGCTGGGCTCCCACGCCCACGCCTACGCCACCGCGAAGGTCGACGCCCTGCGGGCCAACCTCGACGCCACCGCCGCCTCCGCCGCGACCACCGACTTCCCGGACGTCTGAGCATGCGCCGCTTCGACGCCGATCCCGAACTCACCGCACTCGTCTCCGACCTCGACCGGTACCAAGGCGGCGCCGCCCTCGGCCCCCACGCCGCACGAGTCGCGCGGGCCGCCCGCTCGCGGTGGGCATTTCGACCGCGAGCAGGGCGTCCCCGAAGGTGGGCGCCTGCGCGAACACGTTCGCTACGATGAGCGTCGTGGGTGCGAGAAGAGAGCCGGTCAGCCGCCGGGAGCGTCCGGCCAAACCCGCCCTGTCCCGGCGCGGAATCGTGGACACGGCCCTGCGGATCATGCGGGCCGAAGGGCTGGAGAAGGTCACGATGCGCCGCTTGGCGCAGGAACTGGACACCGGTCCGGCCTCGCTCTACGTGTACGTCGCCAACACCGCCGAGCTGCACGCGGCCGTCCTGGACGCCCTGCTCGGCGAGGTCGACCTGACCGGCCGGGGCGGCAACGCGGACGGCAAGGACTGGCGCGGCCGGCTCCGCGCCGTCATGACCTCCTACACCTTGGTGCTCTTCGAGCACCCGCAGCTCGCCCGGTCCGCTCTCGTCACCCGGCCGAGCGGTGAGAACTACCTGCGCCTGGTGGAGCGCGTCCTCGACCTCCTCTCCCACAGCGGCGCCGGCCGGGAGCAGGTCGCCTGGGGGGTGGACAAGCTCATCCAGGACGCGACGGCCACCGCCGCCGAACAGGGGACGCGCGAGCACGACCCCCACTCCGAAGACGACTGGAGCGCGGCCGTCGGCGTGCTGCACGCTGTGGACGAGACGACGCATCCGGCGATCAGCGCGCACATACCGCACCTGGTCAGCGGTACGGCCGAGGACCGGATGCGCTGGAGCTTCGACGTGCTCGTCAACGGCATCACGGGTACCCCCGTGCCCGGCCGGGCCGGCTGAGCCCTCGGGCCCTGCCACCCCCACCGCCCGTGAGCGTCGCTCACCTGGGCCGAAGCGGCCGATTCCAGGTCAGCCGCACGGTACTGTCCTGCACCGTCCCCGAGCGGACGCCGGCCCAGGCAGCCGTCTCTCCGGTGCACGCACGCACCCTCGCTCCCCGAAGAGGCCCCCCGAAGGCATTACGAACATGTTCGTTACGACATTGCTCGTAACGAACACGTTCGTTACGCTGGAGTCGGCGGAGTTCTCGACGCGCCACGGCCGCAGGCCGAACCGGCATCGAG
This sequence comes from Streptomyces sp. NPDC058985, assembly GCF_042740985.1. Taxonomy (NCBI): domain Bacteria; kingdom Bacillati; phylum Actinomycetota; class Actinomycetes; order Kitasatosporales; family Streptomycetaceae; genus Streptomyces; species Streptomyces sp. NPDC058985. The sequence continues at coordinate 9,149 of NZ_JBHYJX010000070.1, forward strand.
CCGCACCGTCCCCTACGCGCGAAGGAGCAGGTCATGGACGAGATCACCCATGTTGCCGACGGCACGACCGCCGAAGCGGTGCCCGTACTGATCGTCGGCGGCAGCCTCGTAGGGCTGTCCGCCGCGGTCTTCCTGACCTGGCACGGCGTTCCGGTCGTCTTGGTGGACAAGCACCGCGGCAGCTCCTCGCATCCGCGTGCGATCGGCTTCACCACCCGCACGATGGAACACTTCCGGCAAGTGGGGGTCGACGTGCCGCCGTCACTCCAGGGCATGAAGCCGCCGCGGCGGGCGCGGGTGGAGAGCCTGAGCGGTGCGTGGCTGGAGGAGTACCCGTGGACCCCGGGCGGCGAGGGCTCCTACGGCGCCGAGGACTCCCCGGTGCACGCGATCGCGATCACCCAGGACAGGCTCGAACCCCTCCTGCGTGACCGGTCGGCCGAGCTGGGCGCGGACCTGCGGCTGGGTACCGAACTGATCGGCTTCGTCCAGGACGACGACGGCGTGACCGCGACACTGCGTCGCCGCGACGACGGCCACGAGTACCCCCTGCGCGCCCAGTACCTGGTGGCCGCGGACGGCGCGACCAGCGCCGTGCGAGAGAAGCTGGGCATCGCCCGCCACGGGGCGGGTCCGCTGTCGGTGCAGCGCAGCATCCTGTTCCGTGCGCCCTTGGACGACCATCTCCGGCACGGCGTGGTCCAGTTCGAGATCGAGCAGCCGGACTTGAAGGCGTTCCTGACCACCTACTCCGACGGGCGGTGGGTGCTGATGCTCAGTGACGACATCGAGCGTGACACCGACGAGCAACGGCGGGTGGTGCGGCAGGCGGTCGGACGTAGCGACATTCCCGTCGAATTGGTGACCACCGGCCGCTGGGACCTGGCCGGGCTGATCGCCGACCGCTTCGCCGACGGACGGGTCTTCCTCATCGGCGACGCCGCGCACCAACTGCCGCCCAACCGTGGCGGCTTCGGCGCCAATACCGGAATCGACGACGCGCACAACCTGGCCTGGAAACTGGCCGCCGTGCTGGCCGGGAGGTCTGAGCCCCGGCTTCTGGACACCTACGATGCCGAACGTCGGCCTGTGGCGGACCTGCGCCATGACCAACTGTTCGCACGCGCCGACTACAAGGCCTACCTGACGGCACCCAAGACAGACGTACCGATGCTGGACGACGCGTCCATCGAACTCGGCCAGCTCTACCGCTCGGCCGCGGTGCTGGGCGCGGACGCCGATCTGCCGCCCGCACGGCGACCGGACCAGTGGTCCGGCCAGTCGGGCACCCGGGCCCCGCACCTGTGGGTCACCGTCGACGGCGAGGAGCGTTCGACACTGGACCTGTTCCGGCACGACTGGGTGCTGCTGTCCGAGGACGAGCGCTGGGCCGCCGCCGCGACCCGTGCCGCCGAGCGGTCAGGCATCCCCGTCACGTTCGTACGCATCGGCACGGACGCGAGTCCGGTGGAGCCGAGCGCCTTCCGTACCGCCTACGGCCTCACATCCACCGGGGCCGCCCTGGTCCGGCCCGACGGATACATCGCCTGGCGCACCATCACCGCCCCGGCCGATCCCGCCCAGGCGCTCGACGCCGCGTTGAACGCCACCGCCGCGCCCGCCCACACGATCGAGACGACGGCGACGGAGTCCTGATCACGACCGCTGGAAGGTGTAGCGGGTGTGGCTGAACACCTGGCCTTCGTGCCCGAAGCCGTACGCCGTGCCCGGTGCCACCGCGAAGAGCAGGTCGTCGCCCTCGCGGATGCTGTCGCCGAAGCCGTGGAACACCCCCTCCGGGGAGGTGATGTGGTCCCCGTACTGTGCCTCGAACGCGGCCACGACCTCGTCCTGCCGCGCCGGATCCGTCACCCGCTCCGCCGTGCCCTCGATCACGATGTCGAGCCCTTCGGAGAGTGAGTTGTGCCCCGTGGTCAGTGCGCAGTGGGGATTGGCGGCCAGGTTCTTCGCCTTCTGCTCCCCCGACCCGGTGCTGAAGTGCAGTGCCCCGTCGTGCCAGGCGGCGATCAGCGGTGTGACGTGCAGGCGGCCGTCCGGCCGGATCGTGGTGATCCAGAAGACCTCGGCGGCCCGCATCCGGCGCTGGGCCTCGGCCCAGTCCGTGGCGGTGACGTCCTCCGCGCCCGGGCGCGGGTTGAGGGCGGAGCTGTAGCGGGCGTCGAGTTCGGTCCTGGGCTGCTTCGGAGTCATGCGGAACTCCTTTCCCTCCTTCTCACCAGGGCTACGCAGCTCGTGGCGAAGGAACGCTCGCTCAGGTCTGTTCCTCGATGCCGATGGCCGTGCGCAGAGAGCGCTGGGCCGGGCCGGGTTCGCCCTGCTGGGACTCCAGCAGGGCGGCGGCGATGGCGTCGAGCTTGCGTTGCACGGCGTGCTCGGCCCGGCGTTCGCTGTTCTTCAGCAGCGCCAGCAGCAGAAGGGTGACCGCGGTCATGGACTCGCCGGCGAGCAGCATCCAGGTGAGCGGCGCCTTGGCGATGTGCACGCCTATGACGATGCCGACCAGCAGCAGGCAGACCCCGAAGAACGCCGGACTGCTGGTGAAGTTGGACGCCCGCTCGGCGAACCGCTCGAAGGGGCCGCGCCTCCTGCCGCCGCGTTCGGCCGGGTGCTCCAGGGCCATGTGCCGCCTCCTTCGGTGCCGCCGGGTGTCGATGCGGTCCTCGTACCCGGTGGTCGGCGGACCAGGCCTGACGTGCGGTCTCAGTCGGTGATCGAGGCCCGGAAGCGGTACCGGTCGCCGCGGTAGATGGCGACCGTCAGCTCCAGCGGGCGGGCGTCCTGGTTGTACGCCAGCTGCGTGGCGACCAGTACCGGTGTGACGTCCGTGATCTCCAGCAGCTCCCGTTCCTCCGGGGTGGGCTGGCGGGCCTCGACCGAGTAGTCGGCGACGCGGGGGAACTGCCCCGGGGTGGCCGTGCGCAGGGTGGCGTACAGCGAGGCCGTGCCGAAGTCGGTGTCGGCGAGCCGCGGGCACAGCGCGAGGGGCAGCCTGTTGTGCTCGACGACCACCACCAGGTCGTCGAGGTAGCGCAGGCGCCGCATCTCGAACAGGGGCGCGCCCGGGGCGATGCGCAGCTCCTCGGCCTCCTGGACCCTCGCCGGGCGCACCGCGGAGGCCAGCACCCTGGTGCGGGCGGCGAGGCCGTGGCGCAGCGCGTGGTCGGCGAAGCCCTGCACGGAGCGGCCGCCGGGCGGGGTGGCGGGAGTGTCCCCGGCCTCCGCCGTCCCGTCTCCGGCACTCGCTCCCGTATGCGTACCCGGACCCGGACTCGCGCCGGTGCCGGTGCCGGTGCTCGTGAGGAACCAGCCCCGGGCCGGGGACGACTCGATCACGCCCCGGCTGGCGAGGTCCGCGAGCGCCGAGCGCATGGTGACACGCGAGACGGCGTACCGCTCGGCCAGCACGCGTTCCGAGGGGAGCCGGTCGCCGGCCCGGGCGCCCCCGGCGGTGATGTCGTCCATCAGGCGCGCGGCGACCTTCGCGTACAGCGGCAGCGCGTCGGCGTCGAGAAGGCCGCGCGGGAGCGGCGACTCAGTAGGCATACCAGTACAATACCAGATGCTCTTCATTGACGGCCAGTATTAATACCAGTATGGTCGCGGCAGGCGAGGGCCTTCCGCCCGATGTCCCGGCACACCCCGTACCACCTGCCACTTTCCCGTACTCACCCGCACCAGAACCGGAGACACCATGCCGAGCCCGTGGGACCAACTGGTACGAGACCAGAAGTCCGGTATCCCGGTGGGGATCGCGTCGGTCTGCTCGGCCCACCCCCTGGTCATCGAGGCAGCGGTCCGCCAGGCGCTGGCCACCGGGCGCACCCTGCTCGTCGAGGCGACCTCCAACCAGGTGGACCAGGACGGCGGTTACACCGGCATGCGCCCGGCCGGCTTCCGCGACCTGGTCCACCGGATCGCCGCGGAACACGGCCTGCCGGCGGACCGGATCGTGCTGGGCGGTGACCACCTCGGCCCCAACCGCTGGCGTGCCCTGCCCCCGGAGGAGGCCATGCGCAAGGCGGAGGTGCTGGTCGCCGCCTATGTCGAGGCGGGCTTCACCAAGATCCACCTGGACTGCAGCTTCTCCTGCGCGGGCGATCCGGTACCGCTCACCGACGACCTGGTCGCCCGGCGCGCGGTGCGGCTGATCCGCGTGGCCGAGCGCACGGCGGGGCCGCGGGCGGCCGGGCTCCGGTACGTGATCGGCACCGAGGTGCCGGTCCCCGGCGGTGCGCACGAGTCGCTGCACGAGGTCCCGCCCACCGCCGCGCCGGCCGCCGGGGCGACGCTGGAGCGGCACCGCGCCGCCTTCGCCGAGGCGGGTCTGTCCGGCGTCTGGCCCCGGGTGCTCGCGCTCGTCGTCCAGCCGGGCGTGGAGTTCGACCACCACCGGGTGTTCGGCTACCGGCGGTCCGCGACGGACCGGCTGCGCCGGGTCCTGGACGGCGAGCCGCACATGGTCTTCGAGGCCCACTCGACCGACTACCAGTCGGCCGCCGCGCTCGGCGAGCTGGTGGCCGACCACTGGGCCGTGCTCAAGGTCGGCCCCGGCCTGACGTTCGCCCTGCGCGAGGCGCTGTTCGCGCTGGCGGCCGTCGAGGACGAGCTGGTCGGCCCGGACCGGGCGTCCCGGCTGGCGGACGTCGTCGAACGCCGCATGCTGGAGCGGCCCGACTGGTGGCAGGGGTACTACGAGGGCGACACGCGCGAGCGCCACCTCGCCCGCCGCTACAGCTACAGCGACCGGATCCGGTACTACTGGGCGGATTCCGAGATCACGGCGGCCCAGTCCACGCTCTTCGGCAACCTCGACGCCGCCGGCATCCCGCTGCCCCTCCTCTCCGCCCACCTGCCCGAGCAGTACCGGCGGGTCCGTGCGGGCGAACTCGCGCCCACCCCGCGCGAACTGACCATCGACCGGGTCCGTGACGTCCTGCGCGACTACGACCGGGCCTGCACCCCCCTGATCAAGGAGTCCGCGTGACCGCCCCCCTCAGCCCCGCCCTCGCCGCCCCGGCCGGTGCGGAGCACACCCACCGGGAGATCGCCCAGCAGCCCGAGCTGTGGCAGCGGGTCGACCGGATCGTCGCGGACGGCCGGCCGCGGCTGGACGCCTTCCTCGCGCCGCTGCTCGCCGACCCCCGGCTGCGCATCGTGCTGACCGGCGCCGGTACCTCCGCCTACGCCGGGGAGATCCTGCGCGCGGCGCTGGCCGCGCACACCGGGCGGCGGGTGGACGCGATCGCGACGACCGACATCGTCGCCGACCCGCACGGCTGCCTCGGGGAGGACCTGCCCACCCTGCTGGTCTCCTTCGCGCGGTCCGGCAACAGCCCGGAGAGCACCGCGGCGACGGCCGCCGCCTCCGCCCTGCTCGGCACCTGCGCCCACCTGATCGTGACCTGCAACGCCGAGGGCGACCTCGCGCGGCTGCACCAGGACCGGTCCGACTCGCACGTGCTGCTGATGCCCCCGGAGGCCGAGGACCGCGGCTTCGCCATGACCTCCAGCCTGAGCTGCATGCTGCTGGCCGTCCTGCTGGTCCTCGGGCGGCGCCCCGAGGGCGGCGTGGACCCGCTCGCCCGGGCGGCCCGGGCCGTCGTCGGCGACGCGCTCGGCGCCCGCATCGACGCCTTCACCGCCGACGCCCCGGACCGGGTGGTGTACCTGGGCAGCGGCGCGCTCAAGGCGCTGGCCGGGGAGTCCGCGCTCAAGCTCCTGGAGCTGACCGGTGGCGCGGTGGTGTCCTGGGCGGACTCCTCGCTCGGGTTCCGGCACGGGCCCAAGGCCTTCCTCACCGACCGCACCTCGGTCCTCGTCTACGTCTCCAACGACCCGTACACCCGCCGGTACGACCTGGACATCCTCGCGGAGATGCGGGCCGCCCTGCCGCCGGGGCGCGTGGTCGCCGTGGCGGGCCGCGCCGAGGGCCTCACCGCGGACGACGGCACCTGGCTGCTGCCGGGGATGGCGGACGCCGACGACGCGGCGCTCGCGCTGCCCGCCGTGGTGTGCGCGCAGCGGGTGGCGCTGAACGCCTCCCTGGGCCGCGGCATCCGGCCCGACAACCCCTTCCCCGACGGCGAGGTCAACCGCGTCGTGCAGGGCGTCACCGTGTACCCGCTGTCCGGACGCTGACCGCGTTCGCCCGAGACCGGAGAGGAGAGCCGCATGGCCTCCGTGCAGCCCGTGAAGGACGACCGGCACCCCGCGCCCGACGCCGTGTTCCTCGGTGTGGACGGCGGGGGCACCAAGACCGCCTTCTGTCTCGTGGACGCCTCGGGCACGGTGCGGGCCCGGGTGACGGGTCCCGGCACCTCGCCCGCGGACGAGGCCGGCGACGACGGGTCGTTCGGCACGTACCCGGTGCTCGCCGAGGGTGTGGCCCGGGTGTGCGCCGAGTCGGGCGTCGCCCCCGCGGACGTGACCCACTCCTTCTTCGGGCTGCCCGCCCACGGGGAGTCGCCCGCGCTGACGGCGGCCCTCGACGCCCTGCCCGGCCGCCTGCTGGGCCACGACCGGTACGGCGTCGGCAACGACATGGTCTGCGGCTGGGCCGGCTCCCTCGGCCTGGCCGCCGGGATCAACGTGATCGGCGGCACCGGGTCGATGGCCTACGGCGAACGGGCGGGACGGACCGCGCGCACCGGGGGCTGGGGCGAGCTGTTCGGCGACGAGGGCTCGGCCCACTGGATCGCCGTGCGGGGGCTGAACGCCTTCACCCGCATGAGCGACGGCCGGCTCGCCCCGGGCCCGCTGGCCGACGTACTGCGCCAGGCGCTGGACCTCGGCTCGGACCTCGACGTGGTGGGCCGGGTGCTGTACGGCGGGCTCGGCCGGGACGGCGTCGCCGCCCTCAGCCGCCGGGTCACCGAGGCCGCCGAGCTGGGCGACTCCGTCGCCGGGGCGATCCTCGCCCGGGCCGGGCGGGAGCTGGCGCTGCTGGCGGACGCGGCCCGGGAACAGCTCGGCTTCCCCACGACCGAGCCGGTCCCCGTGTCGTACTCGGGCGGGGTCTTCGGGGCCCGGCCGGTGGCCGATGCCTTCCGCGCCGAACTTACCCGTCTGGACGCGCGCTTCGACCTGCGTCCTCCCCTGTACGAACCCGTGGTCGGCGCCGCCCTCCACGCCGCGTCGCTGGCCGGCACCCCGCTGGACGACACGGCCCGCGCCGCGCTGCGGTCCCCGCAAGGGCCCCCGTCGCCGTAGCACCGCCAAGACTCCCTCATCCCGCCCCACCACCGGGCGGTCCCGCTGAAAGGAACCCCCTGATGTCCGACACCCGCGTGCTCGTCCTGATCGGCGCGGGCAGCGCCGTGTTCACCCGCGGACTGCTCGCCGACCTGATCACCGCGGACGACCTCGGGTCCTGGGAGATCCGCCTGGTCGACGTCAACGAGGAGGCGCTGGCCGTGGCCGCGCGGCTCGCCCGGCGCATGGTCGAGGCGCGGGAGGCCGGGAACCGGATCACCGTCCGTGCCTCGGCCGACCGGCGCACCGAACTGCCCGGCGCGGACTACGTGGTGACCTGTGTCGGCGTGGGCGGACGCCCCGCGTGGCAGCGGGACCACGAGATCTGCCAGGAGCACGGCGTCTACCAGCCGGTGGGCGACTCGGTGATGCCCGGCGGCATCTCACGTCTGCTGCGCACGGTCCCGGTGATGGTGGACGTCGCCCGCGACATCGCCGACCTCGCGCCGGACGCCTTCTTCTTCAACTACAGCAATCCGATGACGGCGAACGTCCAGGCCATGACGCGCTACGCGGGCGCCACGCCCGTCGGCCTGTGCCACGGCATGCACCACGTCCAGCGGGAGCTGGCCGCGTTCGCGGGGCTGCCCTTCGAGGAGACCTCGACGCTGTACGCGGGCATCAACCACCTCACCTTCATCTACGACTTCCGGCACAACGGCAAGGACGCCTGGCCCGGCGTGCGCGCGCGGATGGAGCGGGAGCTGGCCGAGCCGGCCGACCCCGCGGACATCGGCGCCATCTGGGAGAACGGCAAGGCGTGGCACAACCCGTTCTCCTGGGAGATCTTCCGCCGCTACGGCGCCTACCCGGCCGCCAACGACCGCCACGTGCTGGAGTTCTTCCCCGAGCGCTGGGCGGGCGGCGACTACTACGGCAAGAAGCTGGGCGTCGACGCCTTCTCCGTCCCGGAGATCCTCCAGTGGGGCGAGGACCGCTACCAGGGCATGCGCGCCCAGGCCGAGGACGACGCCCCGCTGGACGCCGCCTCGTTCGAGAACTCCACCGGTGAGCAGGAGCAGCTCATCGCGATCATCCGGTCGATCAGCTTCGACCGGCGCGAGATGTTCTCCGTCAACGTGCCCAACCGCGGCTCGGTGCCGGGGCTGCCCGACGAGGCGGCGCTCGAGGTCCCGGCGGTCGCCACCGCGCGCGGGCTGCGCCCCGTGTCGGTCCCCGACCTCTCGGCGCCGCTCACCTCAATCCTGGCCCGCCGTCTGACCTCGGTCGAACTGGCGACGGAGGCCGCGATGAAGGGCGACCGCGGCCTGGTGGTCGAGGCGATGATCGCCGACGGCGCGGTCACCGACCCGGACACGGCCGTCGCCCTCACCGACGCACTGCTCGACGCCCAGCGGGCCTTCCTGCCCCGGTTCGCCTGACCGACCCGCGCCACGGGTCCCCCGTACCCCTTGGAGACCAAGTGAAGATCAGCCGTATCCGCCACCAGGGCCGGGTGTTCGCCGCCCGCGTCGAAGGCGACACCGTCCACCCGGTCGTCGCGGAGGACGACCGCTTCATGGCCGACGCCGTCCGCGACCTGATCGCCGACGGCACCGCCCAGGACGTGCTCTCCGCGGACGTGCCGGGCGTGCCGCTCGCCGACGTCGAGGTGCTGAGCCCGCTCGCCGCCCCGCAGAAGATCGTCTGCATCGGCCTCAACTACGCCGACCACATCCGCGAGACCGGCCTCGATACCCCGGAGGTCCCCCTCGCCTTCGTGAAGACCGCCCACTGCCTGACCGGACCGACGGCGGACGTGCGCGTGCCCCGGGGGGCCAGTGAGCAGCTGGACTGGGAGGCCGAGCTGGCCGTCGTCATCGGGCGGACCGCCCGCGACGTGACCGCCGAGCAGGCCATGGAGCACGTCTTCGGCTACACCGTCGCCAACGACGTGTCGGCGCGTGACGCCCAGTTCTCGGACGGGCAGTGGTTCCGGGGCAAGAACTTCGACGGCTTCTGCCCGCTCGGGCCGTGGCTGGTCAGCGCCGACGACATCCCCGACCCGCAGGCCCTGGCGATCTCCGCCAAGGTCAACGGCGCCACCGTCCAGGACAGCTCCACCAAGGAGATGATCTTCGGGGTCGCCGAGACCATCGCGTACCTCTCCCGCTACATGACGCTCCACCCGGGCGACGTCATCGCCACCGGCACACCGCACGGCGTCGGCATGGGCCGGACCCCGCAGCTGTGGCTCGGCGACGGCGACGTCGTGGAGGTCGAGGTGGAGCACGTCGGCCGGCTCCGCAACACGGTGCGCCTCACCGGCTGAGGCCGCCCCCTCCCTCTTCCCACCGTCCCGTCACCAGCAGGAGGACCGCGATGAACATCGCCGACGACCCCGACCGCGCGCCGGCCCGCTCGCACCTGTACGCCATGGGCCTGACCGACGACGACATGCGCAGGCCCACGGTGGGCATCGCGTCCACGTGGACGGGCACGATGCCCTGCAACCTCACCCACCGCGACCTCGCCCGGCACGTGGCCACCGGTGTGCGCAGGGCGGGCGGCACGCCGATGGAGTTCAACACCGTCGCCGTGTCCGACAACCTCACCATGGGCACCCCGGGCATGCGGGCGTCGCTGGTCAGCCGGGAGGTCATCGCGGACTCCATCGAGCTGATGGGCCGCGCGCACGCCTTCGACGCCCTGGTGTGCATCGTCGGCTGCGACAAGACGGTGCCCGCGGCGATGATGGCGATGGCCCGCCTGGACATCCCCGCCGTGCTCCTCTACAGCGGCAGCATGATGCCGGGCCGCTGGCGCGACCGCGACGTGACGATCCAGGACATGTGGGAGGCCCTCGGCGAGCGCGCGGTCGGCCGGCTCGGCCAGGAGGACGTGGACGACCTGGCCCGCAACGCCTGCCCCGGGGCGGGTACCTGTGCCGCCCAGTACACCGCCAACACCATGGGCGCGGTCGCCGACTTCATGGGCCTGGCGCCCTTCGGCGTCGGTGACATCCCCGCGGTCGCGGCGGAGAAGCAGGCCGCCGCCGAGCACGTGGGCGAGGTCGCCCTGGACGTCTTCGCCCGGGACGTGCGCCCGTCGCACATCCTGACGCGGGACGCCCTGCACAACGCCATCGTGTCGGTCGCCTCGATGGGCGGCTCCACCAACGCGGTGCTCCACCTGCTGGCAGTGGCCCGCGAGGCGGGTCTCGACCTGGCGATCGACGAGATCGGCGCGGTCTGCCGCCAGGTCCCCATCGTCACCGGCCTCAAGCCCTCCGGACCGCACACCGCGGTCGACCTGTGGCGGGCGGGCGGCACCTCGCTGGTGGCGTCCCGGCTGCGGGACGCGGGGCTGCTGCGCGAGAACGTGACCCTGGTCGACGGCCGCTCCTTCGCCGACGTCGCCGCCGACGCCCAGGAGGCGCCGGGCCAGGACGTGGTGGCGAGCGTCGCCGAGCCGGTGAAGGCGCCGGGCGCGCTCGCCGTGCTGCACGGTTCGCTCGCGCCCGACGGCTGCGTGCTCAAGCTGGGCGGCCGCGCCGACTTCCGGCGCGAGGGCCCGGCGCGGGTCTTCGACTCGGAGGAGGAGTGCTTCGAGGCCATCCAGGGCGGCCACGTGCGCGCCGGTGACGTGGTCGTCGTCCGGTACGAGGGACCGGCCGGGGGCCCGGGCATGCGGGAGATGCTGTCCATCACCGGCGCGCTGGTGGGCCAGGGTCTCGGCGACTCGGTCGCGCTCGTCACGGACGGCCGTTTCAGCGGCGTCTCGCACGGCCTGGTCATCGGCCACGTCGCCCCCGAAGCGTACCGGGGCGGACCCATCGCCCTGGTACGGGACGGCGACACCGTGGCCGTCGACTCGGCGGCCGAGACCCTCGACCTCCTCGTCGACGACGGGGAACTCGAACGCCGCCGCGCCGCCTGGACCCGCCCGGAGCGCCTCGCGGAACGCGGCGTCTTCAGCAAGTACGTCGCGACGGTGGGCTCCGCCTCGGACGGCGCGGTCACCGTCTGACCCGCCTCACGACCGCACGACAGCCCGGGCACGCGCCCGGGCTGTCGCCTTTCGCCGTACCGGAGTCGTCAGCGCCGGTGCACCGGCCGCGTACCGCCGTCCTCGCGGCGGACCGTGCTGACCAGGGAGCGGGCGACCGGTTCCGTTCCCGGGCCGCGGTCGGTCAGGTGCCAGAGGGCGTCGCCCCGGCGGACGACCAGGTCGGTGCGCCGGGGGTCGTGCCGGACCGGGGTGGCCGCCAGTGCGGTGACGGGGCCGGTACCGGGGAGGGTGAGGCTCCGGCGGCGGTCCGTGGCGGGGTGTACGGCGATGAGGTCCGCCCCGCCGTCCGACAGGAACACCAGCGGACCGTCGGCGCCGTGCACCGCGGCGGCGTGCTCGGCGCCCGGCAGGGTGGACACGGCGCCGTCGGCGCCCGCCCAGTGGCTGCTCGCGCGGGAGACGGTCAGGACCGCGGGGCGGGTGGCGTCCGGGGCGGCCACCAGGGCCACCGCGTGCGGGGGCCGTCCGTCCGGGCCGGTGAGCGCGGCCGGGGCCCAGACCAGGTCCGGGTAGCCCGCCGGGTCGGCCCGGTACAGGCGGCCCGGCGCGGTGCCGGGCTCCGGGGACAGTACGGTCCACAGCGCCCCGTCGGCGGTCTCGGCGAGCGCGAGCGCCGGGAAGGGGCGGGCCGGGGGCGGCTCCTCGGCCGTGAACGCGGCCTGAGGGCTCCAGCGGAGGCGGTGGGCCGAGTCGCCGGAGCGGGCCAGGACCTCCAGGTGATCGGGCCCGTTGCGGCTCTGCAGGACGCGTATGTCGTCGTAGCGGCGGCCGGCGGCGAAGTGCAGGCCGCCGCTCCACTCGCCGGGGGGCGGCGCGCCCTCGGGCGTCCCGGTGCCTTCGGGGTCGGTGTTGTGCCACAGCACCCACAGGCCGTCGTCCTCGTCGCAGAGCACGAGCTCCAGGTTGCCGCGCTCGCCGTAGCGGCCCTGGGCGAGGCCGAGGCCGCCGCGCGACGGGGGCGGGGGTGCGCTGGTGAGGGAAGGGGAAGGAGCAGCTGCCATGGGGCGTCCTCGTCGCGGCCGGCCGTAAGGATCCGGTGGTGGGGGCGCCTGGCCGGCTGACCGCCCGCACCACGTCGGCACCGTCGCACACGCCCGGAACGCGCGTCAATGAGCACAGACAAGCAAAAATGCGCACCCTGGCTTGCGTCAGCAGGACGTACGACCAAGACTGAGCGCTCATGGACTCCAACGGCACCGGCGACGACACCACCGAGGCACCCCGCACCACCCCGCACCTGCTGGTCGTGGGAGCGACGGGCGCGCTGCTCCCCGCGGTCCGCACCGCGACCGCGCGGGGCGCCACCGTCACGGCGCTGGCCAGGAACGCCACCGCCCTGCGGGACCTGGAGCGCGGCACGGGCGGCGCGGCACGGCCGCTGGCCCGCGACTTCGAGGCACCCGGACTGCGCGAGGCGCTGTCGCGGGCCGCGCGGGACAGGCCGTTCACCGGCGCCCTGCTGTACTGCCCCCTCGCCACCCCGGCCACCGTGCACGCCCTGACCGAGGCCGTGGAGCCGGGACGCCCCGTGGTCCTGCTGCTGACCAGCGCGCACGCGGCACCGGAGGACGAGGAGGGCGACGCCGGCCCGTGGAGCCCGGCGCTCCTTCCCGCCGGCGCGCGGCCGGCCCCCGGCTGCCGGCTGCTCGTCCTGGGCTGGCGGGCCCGGCCGGAGGGCTCGCGGTGGCACACGGCCGAGGAGATCTCCGGGGCCGCTCTGCGCGTCCTGGACGCCGTCCCGCCCGGCGACGCGGTCCTCGGACGGGTACGCCCCTGGTCCACGCGTCCGTCCGCGTAAGGTTTCCTGCACGACAACGCCGTACACGCCACGGCCTGGGAACGAGGGACGAGGGAACCGCATGCTGGGCGCCGAACGCCGCAACAGGCTGCTGGAGATGGTGGGCGAGGCCGGCGTGGCACAGGTGGGCCTGCTGGCCGAGCGGCTGGGTGTCAGCCCGTCCACCATCCGGCGCGACCTCTCCCACCTCCAGGACCAGGGGCTGCTGAACCGCACCCACGGCGGCGCCGTCGCCCAGCAGTCGAGCGAGGAACCCGACCGTCCCGCCCGCACCGACGTGGCCTCGTGGGAGAAGCGGCAGCTGGCCGAGGCGGCCGTCCGCTATCTCCGGCCCGGCGCCACCGTCCTGATCACCGGCGGCACCACGACGGCCGCGCTCGCCCCGCTGCTCGGCGGGATACCGGAGCTGACGGTGGTGACCAACTCGCTCCACCTCGCGGGCGAACTCGCGCACCACGAGACGGTCACGACGGTCGTGCTCGGCGGCTACCTGAGGCACCGCGAGATGTCCCTGCTGGGGCACCTGACCCGGCAGGCGCTGGAGGAACTGCACATCGACGAGGCGTACGTCGGCGCGTACGGCATCAACGCGGCCGGGATCAGCGGCGCGCACGTGGACGAGGCCGAGACCGACCGCTGGCTGCTGTCGAAGGTGCAGCGGGTGACCGTCCTGGTGGACGGTTCCAAGTTCGGGCGCTCCGGGCCGGTGCGGGTGGCGTCGTCCGCCGCCTTGCACCGGGTGATCACCGACGGCTCGGCGCCCGAGGCGGAGGTGGCCGCGCTGGCCGCCGCCGGCGTGGACGTGGTCCGGGTCTGACCGGCCGGGCCGGCCGGCGCGGCGGCCCCCGGCCCAGCGCCGCCTCAGCCGCGCGCGGCCCCGGCGACCGGCGCGAGCCGTCCGGCGCTCCACTCCGTCCAGACCCCGTCGTGCGGCACGCCCCACTCGCGGGCCAGGGTCCGGCCCAGCGCCCGCAGCGCGGCGTCCGTGGCCGCCGCCGGGCGCCGAGAGCCGTGCACGACGGCGAGCGGCCAGGCGGCGACGGACGCCTCCCCGGTGACCGTGACCGCCGCCGGGGCCAGTACGGCCACCACGCCGGAGTCCGGCAGACCCAGCTCCGCCGCGACGGCCCGGCACAGGGCGGTCAGCCGCGCCGCGTCCCGATCGGGGTCCGCGCTGGGTGCGGTGACCTGGATGACCGGCATGCCCTACCTCGTCTCGTCGCTCATCACTCGGGGGATGCGCCGACGCTAAGCGGTCCCCCGCACAGCGTCAAGGGAAAATGAGCAAAAGAAAGCATGACTTGCTTGTTATTGACTGCTCTTGGTGAGGGGGGATAGAAAGCAGTCATCGCCGGCTGCGGACGAGGCCGGAACCCGCCCTTGACATCTGGAGGTTGCCGCATGTCCGTCACCAGGCGCGCGCTGCTCGGCGCAGCCGTGGCCGGAGCCGGAGCGGTCGGTTTCGCGCGTCGCTCGGGCTTCACGCCCTCCAACACCGGCAGCGCGGGACCGGACACGCTGACCTTCGCGCTCTGGGGAACCGAGGCGGAGACCGCGTCCTTCCGGTCGCTGGCCCGGACCTACGAACGGCGCAACCGGGGCATCCGGGTGCACATCAAGGTCGAGCCGTACCAGCAGATGTACACCAACATGGACGCCCTGCTCGCGGGCGGCCGCGCCCCCGACCTGTTCCGCTGCGACTACGCCAACCTCGGCATGTACAGCGCGAGCGACCAACTCCTGGACCTGTCGCCGTACTTCAGCGAGGCGGAGCGCACGTCGTTCCTGCCCGCGCTGTGGGAGGCGGTCTGCCACGACGGCCGCCCGTACGCTGTCCCGCACCACACCGACACCACCGCCGTCCTCTACCGCAAGGACATGTTCGAGCGCGCGGGCATCACCGAGGTGCCCCGGCGCCTCGAAGACGCCTGGACCTGGGACGAGTTCGGCGAGATATGCGCAAGACTGAGCAAGAAGCTCGATCACGTCTATCCCTTCACCTACGGGTGGCAGCAGGCGGGCGCGTTCCGCTGGCTCACCTGGCTGTGGGAGGCGGGCGGTCATCTGCTCACCCGCGATCTGAGCGCTCCGGCCCTCGAATCGGCCGCCGGACTGCGGGCCATGCGCTTCACCCAGGACTTCTTCCGCCAGGGCTGGGTCCCGCCCAACAGCTCGGTCAAGACGGCGTCCTACCCGGACTCCCTCTTCAACGCCGGCACCACGGCGATGGCCTTCGCCGGTGACTTCCTGCTGCCGCAGATCGCCGCGGGCGGCCTGGACCCGGACCTGTACGGCGTCACCTACCAGCCCCGCGACCGGGTCGCCGCCACCGACCTCGGCGGCAACGCCGTGGTGGCCACCCGCACCACCGAGAACCCCGAACTGGCCGCCGACTTCCTCAAGTTCCTGGTGAGCGAGGAGATCATGCGGCGCTACTGCGAGGAGACCGTGGTCCTGCCCACCCGGCCGGGCCTGCTCCAGAGCCGCCTGGACTACGCGGAACGGCCCGACCTGATGCCCGTCTTCGCCGACCAGGCCACGACGCTGACCCCGGCCATGACCGGTGAGGTCGCCGTGCCCTACTTCGGACGGATCAACGCCGCGCTCCAGGACGAGCTGGAGGCCGCCTTCGTCAGCGGCCAGTCGGCCGAGGCGACCCTCCAGAAGATCGCCGACGCCACCCGCGCGGCCATCGCCGCCCAGTGAACTCCTCCTCTTCTTCCTCCCGCCACGGAGCTGCCATGGCCACCGTCACCTCACCCGCCCGCACCTCCCCGCCCGCGAAACCCGCCCCGCCCCCGGGCCGGCGCCGGACCAGGTCCGCGGCCCGGATACGCGAGACCGTCGCCGCCTGGACGATGCTCGCCCCCAACCTGACCCTGGTCACCGTCTTCCTCCTGGTGCCCCTGGTCATGGCCCTGGTGCTGAGCTTCCAGTACAGCACCGGTCTTACCTCGCCGACCTGGGCCGGTCTCGCCAACTACCGGCAGCTCGTGGAGGACCCCGTCTTCTGGCGGACCGTGGCGAACACCGCCGTGTTCTGCGTGGCGACGGTGCCCGTCGAGATGGCGATGGGCCTCGGTCTGGCACTGCTGTTCAACTCGGTGATGCCGGCCCGGCCGCTGTGGCGCACCCTCGTCTATCTGCCGATGGTCATCTCCGGTGTCGCCACGGCGCTGATCGGCACCCTGATGTTCGACGAGAACATCGGCCTGCTGAACAAGCTGATCGGCACGGTGGGGATCGACGCGCTGCCGTGGCAGACCGACGGCACCGCGGCCATGGGGTCGGTCGTCCTGATCACGCTGTGGATGCGGGTCGGCTTCAACATGGTCATCTACCTGGCCGGACTCCAGGGCATCTCGCCCGAGCTGTACGAGGCGGCGCGGGTGGAGGGCGCGGGCTGGTGGCAGCAGGTACGCAACATCACCGTGCCGATGCTCGGGCCGTCCACCTTCTTCCTGCTGATCATGAACGTCATCTACTCGTTCCAGGTCTTCGACACCGTCTTCGTGATGACGCTCGGCGGACCGGGCCACGCCACCGACGTCATGATCACGTACGCGTACCGCAACGGCTTCGAAGGACGCCAGCAGGGCTACGCGGCGGCGATCGGCATCGTGCTCTACCTGCTGGTCATGGCCTTCACCGCCCTCCAGTGGCGCTTCAGCCGCAACCGGGACACGGTCGGCTGACCCCTCCCCGGCTCCCTGTTCCCCCGTCCCGTCCCGAAGGACCCCCGATGTCCACGATCTCGACGCAACTCCCCGGTCCGGACACCCGCCCGGGCGCCCGGCAGCGGCGCGCCAAGCGCCTGAAGTACCTGCGGGTCGCGGCGGCGGCGCTCGCGGGGCTGGCCATGGCGCTCCCGCTGTACTGGATGCTGCTGACCGCCTTCTCGCCGCTGTCCGACCTGCACACCACCAGCCTCCACTGGTGGCCGAGCGACCTCACCCTGGAGAACTTCCGGACCGTCTTCGCCTTCCCGGTGTGGACCTGGGCGATGAACTCCACCGTGATCACCTGCTGCGTGGTCGCGGTCACCGTCGCGGTCAACCTGCTGGCCGGCTACGTCTTCGCCAAGATGCGCTTCCGGGGCCGCAGCCTGGTCTTCCTGCTGCTGCTGAGCACCATGACGGTGCCCGTGCAGGTCCTGATGGTGCCGCAGTTCAAACTCGTCAGCGGCATGGGCCTGTTCGGCAGCTTCTGGGCCGTCATCCTGCCCGCCTCCTCCACCGCCTTCGGCATCTTCCTCGCCCGCCAGTTCATGCTGGGCATCCCCGACGAGATCATCGAGGCCGCCCGCATGGACGGCGCCGGCCAGATACGCACCTTCGTGACCGTGGTGCTGCCGCTGTGCAAGCCGCTCGTCGCCGTGCTGTCGCTGCTGACGTTCCTGTACCAGTGGAACGACTTCGCCTGGCCGCTGACCGTCCTCAAGGACTCGCGGCTCTACACGCTCTCCGTCGGCATGCAGTTCGTGAACGGCGAGTACACCGCCAACTACGGCGCGATCATGGCGCTCGCGCTGCTGTCCGTCCTGCCCATGGTCGTCATCTTCCTGTGCTTCCAGAAGTACTTCGTCCAGGGTTTCGCACGATCGGGAATCAAGTAATGACCTCTGCCGGCACCCCTGCCCACTCCCCCGCCCCCGTCCACTACCTCAGCACCCTGTCCTTCTCCGACGTCTGGCTGGACCGCCTGCGGGAGCGCGTGCCGGGGCTGGAGATCACCCAGATCACGGCGGAGAAGGCCGCCGACGTCCCCGACGAGGTGTGGCGGCGCACCCGCGTGCTGCACACCGGCGGGGTCTTCCCCGGCCCCGGCCAGGCACCGGCGCTGGAGTGGATCCAGCTGGACACCTCGGGCGCGGACCACCTCAAGGGCACGCCCGCCTGGGAACTGCCGGTCCCCATCACCTCCATCGGCGGCATCTCACCGGTGCCGATGGCCGAGTACGTGATGATGATGGTCCTCGGTCTCGCGCACCGCCTGCCGCGCGCGGTGGCCGTCCAGCGGTCCGGTGTCTGGCCGTCCCTGAGCGAGCGGTGGAACACCCTGATGCCGCGATCCCTGCGCGGCGCCACCCTCGGCGTCATCGGGTACGGGCGGATCGGGCAGGAGATCGGCCGGCTCGCCCGCGCCCACCACATGGAGGTCCTCGGCCTCAAGCGCGGCAGGGCGGCCCGTTCCGGCGCCTTCTTCGGCGCCGCCGCCCGGGACGAGGCGGACGCCGAGATCTACACCCCCGACCGGCTGCACGACTTCCTCGCCCGCTGCGACTACCTGGTGGTCACCTGCCCGCTGACCGACGAGACCGCGGGCATGGTCGACGCCGACGCCCTGGCCGCGCTCAAGGAGGGCGCGATGGTCGTCAACGTGGCGCGCGGCGGCATCGTCGACGAGGAGGCGCTGCTGCGGGCGCTGCGCTCGGGGCACGTGGCCGGGGCCGCGCTCGACGTCTTCGACGAGGAGCCGCTCGGCGCCGACAGCCCCTGGTGGACCGAGCCGGGTGTCCTGCTGACCCCGCACGTGGCGGGCTTCGCGCCGGACTACGAGGAGCAGGTGCTGCGGCTGGTCGGCGAGAACATCGAGCGGCATCTGGCCGGTTCGGACCTGCTCAACCTGGTGGACCGCGGCCGTGGCTACTGACTTCCTCCTCGCCCCCCAGCGCCATCACGCCGTCCTGGACCGGCTGCGCAGCCGGGGCGCGGTGAACGTCGTCGAGCTGTCCCGGCTGCTGCGCATCAGTCCCTCCACCGTCCGGCGGGACCTGCGGGACCTGGAACTCCAGGGGCTGCTGCGCCGGGTGCACGGCGGGGCCACCGCCCTCGCGGACTCCGTGGAGCCCGACCAGCCGGTGCGCGCGGCCGAACAGCCCGAGCAGAAGCGGCGTATCGCGGACACCGCGCTGTCGCTGATCCAGGACCGCAGCACCATCCTGATCAGCGGCGGGACCACCACCGAGGCGCTGGCCGGCCGGCTCACCGAGCGCCGGGGGCTGACCGTCGTCACCAATGCCCTGCCCATCGCCCAGATACTGTCCGCCAGTTCGTCGACCGACGTGATCGTCCTCGGCGGCGTCCTGCGCCACCGCGAGCAGTCCCTGCTCGGTCACCTGGCGGAGCTGGCGCTGAGCGAGCTGCAGATCGACCAGGTGTTCAGCAGCGCGTACGGCCTGCACGCCGAGGCGGGTCTGACCGGTGCGCATGTCGACGAGGCACAGACGGACCGGGCGCTGCTGGGCGCCGGGCACGACATCGTGGTCCTCGCCGACGAGTCGAAGCTCGGCCGCCGGGGGCCGGTCCGGCTGGCCCCGCTGACGCGGGTCGGCACGCTGGTCACCGACGCCCCGCCCCATCACCCCGTACCCGCCGCCCTCGCGGCCGGCGGCGGACGGGTCCTGCACGCCTGACCACCGACGGCCGTCCGCCGCCCGCCGCCCACCCCCATGCGAGAGACCGAAGAGAAGCCACAAGCCATGCCTCTGACAGCCACCTCCCACGTCGTCGACCTGGCGATCCGTTCCGACACGGCGGCCCTGGCCTTCAACGTGATCACGCTGGAGCACGCCCAGGCGATCGCCGCCGCCTGCGAGCGCACCGGCCTGCCCGCCATCCTCGCCGTCAGCCACAACGCGGTGCGCTACCACGGTGACGACCCGGCGGTCGTCGTCGCCGCCTGCGCCGCGGTGGCCCGGCGCTGCCGTGTCCCCCTGTCCCTGCACCTCGACCACATCGAGGACCCCGAACTGGCCTGCGCGGCCCCGGACCTCGGGTGCACGTCGGTGATGTTCGACGCCTCCCGGCTCCCGCACGACGAGAACGTGCGGGTCACCGCCGAGGTGACCGCACGCCTGCACGCCCGGGGCGTGTGGGTGGAGGCGGAGCTGGGCGAGATCGGCGGCAAGGACGGCGTGCACGCCGCCACCGCCCGTACCGATCCGGCCGAGGCCGCCGCCTTCGTGGCCGCCACCGGCGTGGACGCGCTGGCCGTCGCGGTCGGCAGTTCGCACGCGATGACCACCCGCACCGCCCGCCTCGACCAGGACCTGATCGCCCGGCTGCGGGACGCGGTGGACGTCCCCCTGGTGCTGCACGGGTCGTCGGGCGTGCCCGAGGCCGAACTCCGCGAGGCCGTGCGCAACGGCATGCGGAAGATCAACTTCGGTACGCACCTCAACACCGCGTTCACCGCCGCCGTCCGGGAGGCGCTCGCCGCCACCGACCGTGTCGACCCCCGCCGCTACCTGGCCGCCGGCCGCGAGGCCGCCTCCGAAGCGGCCGCCGCCCAACTGCGTCTCCTCGCCCCTGCGTCCCCGGCCTCCGCCGGGCCCGTCGAGAAAGGCTCGCCCATGCCCTCCGCCCCCACCGGTCCCGAGCCGGTCGCCGACCCGCGCCGGGTGCTGACCGACGCCGGCGAACGCGCCCTCGAACGCGAGGGCATCCCCATGTTCCTGGCCCTGCAGAGCGTCGAGGCGCGGCCGGCGGCCGAGGAGCCGGTGCGCGCCGAGGGTGCCGGGCTCGCGTCGCTCCTCGGTCACTACCGCTCGGCGCTCTCGCCGGAGTGCGCGGACGACGCGGAGCCCGCGCTGATCGACGTCCTCCAGGTCATGGCCGTCTCCCACTTCACCCCGCAGGCACCGGCTGCCGCCGCCGCACAGAGCACCGAGGAGCAGCGATGACCCAGCACGCCGACATCCCGGGCGCGAGCTTCACCGCGCACGAACGCGCCTTCCAGGAGGGCCGGTTCCTGCGGGTGGTGAACTACCACAACACGCCGGAGGCCGACACGGAGAAGGTCAGGGCCGAACTCCGTTCCCTCGCCGAGCGGTTCGACCCGGTGACGCTGGAGGACCTGGACGCGTTCCGCGCCACCGGCGAGTGGCACAAGTCCCGCCCCGGCATCATCCCGGTCTTCTACGAGGGGTACCGCAACAACGCCGAGGTGGCCGCGCCGCTCGCCGAGGAGGCGGGGCTGACCGGCTGGTTCTTCATCTGCACGGCCTTCCTCGACGTGCCGGTGGCCGAGCAGTTCGACTACGCCAACGCCCACAACATCGACCTGGTCCCCGAGGACCGCGAGGGCGACCGGCTCGCCATGACCTGGGACCAGGTGGCGGACCTGAGCACGCGCCACGTCGTCACCCCGCACACCGCGAGCCACGCGAGCGCCGCCTCCCTGGAGACCGACGAGGCGATCCGGTACGAGGTCCTGGAGCCCAAGCGGCGGATGGACGAGGTCACCGGCCAGGACGCGGCCTGCACCGCCTTCCTGTGGGGCACGCCGTTCGGCAAGAACTCCAGGGTGGACGCGGCCGTCCGGGAGGCGGGGTACCGCTACCAGTTCAGCAACACGATGGTGCAGTACCTCGGCTGACCCGTCGGGCGGTACGGCGAAGGGCCGGGGCACCTGGGGTGCGCCCGGCCCTTCGCCGTACGGTGGGTCAGTCCCGTGGGTCCGGGAGGCGCTGCACCATCGTGTTGCTGAAGAGATACCGGTACCCGGCGTCCACGAGGGCGCGGTCGGCGGTGCCCCGCCCGGTCCAGTGGGTGCCGGCCAGCCAGGCGGTGCAGACGGCGTCGCCGCCGGTGGCCGCGTCGATCAGCCGCTTGGGCTCGACCACCTCGCGGTGCACGTCGTCCTCCGTCACCACGCGCTCCGCCAGTTCGTGGGAGGCGGTGTGCGGGGTGACCACGTGCCCCCTGCGGTGCAGGTCCGCCACCTCGTCCCAGGTCATGGCGATGCGCTCACCGCGCGGGTTCTCGTCGACCAGCTTGATCCGGTGCTCCAGCGCGAAGTCGTACTGCCGGCCGGCGGGGGTGTCCATGAAGGCGGTGCAGACGAAGAACCAGCCGGTGACGCCGGCCTCCTCGCACGCGGCGGCGGCCACGTCGTAGTTGTCGCGGTACCCCTCGTAGATGGCGACGAGGAGGGCGGGCCGGTCCTGGTGCCACTCGCCGGTGCGCATGAAGCGGTCCAGGTCGTCGGGGGTGACGATGGCGTAGTCGCGGGCCAGCGCGGTCAGTTCGGCGACCAGTTCGTCCCGCATGCCCGGCGGGGTGTTGTGGTAGTTCATCACCCGCAGGAAGCGGCCGGCGCGCAGGTCGGAGAGGGTGGCGTCGTAGCCGATCTCGGCGGGTCCGGGGAGCGCGTCCGGCGTGGCCGCCGCCGAGGTGTGCGGGCCGCGCTCGCCGCCGGGGAGGCGGTCGTACGCGACGGCCTGGAGGGTCTCGACGAGCGCGGTCTCGTCGTCGGCGCCGCCGGGGTGCAGCTCCCGGTGGAAGGTCTCGAAGAGGTCGGCGAGGCGGGCGTCCGCGCTGCTCGTCACCTGCGTGGCCGCCGGCCGGGCGCCACGCAGGGAGACAACCATCGGCACCCCCTTGCGCTCCGCGACGAGCTGCCGGGAGGCTTCCAGGGCGTCGTGGGCCCGCGTGGCGCCGGGGCTGGGATCGGGCATGGTCGTTCTCCTGTGCGTGCGGTGCGTCGGTCAGTCCACTCTGGTACGCGCCGCACACACAGGCAATAACGCGCAGAAGTTGCGCGCTATTGCTCGCTTCACACCTCGACGGGCGCGTCCTCCGGCAGGCTGTCCATGAAGGAGCTGACGGAGAAGACCGCGTTGCCGGCGCCGGGCGGGCCGTAGCCGGGGGGCGAGGAGAGACCGAACTCCTCCATCGTCTGCCGGTAGGCCTGGAGCAACCGGATGTGGTACTCCAGCGGGGCGCCGTCGGGATTGGTCTTGCCCAGCGGGGTGGTGGGCTCGGGGCACCAGGTGGTGAAGCGGGGCGTGATGCCCTGCGACATGAAGAAGCGCAGGCCCTCGGTGGTGGAGGCGATGGCCTCGTCGACCGTCTTGAAGCCGAAGGGCTCGGCCATCTCCACGCCCGCCACGAAGTTCGGGATGACGTTGCGCGCGCCGAAGACGTCGGCGGAGTCGAGGATGCGCTTGTGCCACTCGTCGCGGCCGACGTAGCGCTCCTTGCCCGGGCAGTACATCTTGAACAGGTACTCGTCCCACACCTCGTAGTTGGGGTGGTAGATCTGGACGCCGTAGTCCTTGAAGCGCTGGACGTCGTCCTTGGGCAGCGCCTGGGCGACGACCTTGCCGATCCAGCGGCCGGGGAAGTGCTCCTCGATGGCCTTGGCGTAGCGCCCGTAGAAGTCCGCCTCGTCCAGTCCCTGGACCTTCGACGTGATGGCGCCGCCGGTGAGCGTGTAGGCGGTGGACGTCTTGGCCGTGTCGTACGTGTTGATGATGTCGAGCGCTTCGAGGACCTCGTCGACGTCCTTCACGCCCGTGTAGGGGCGGCCCGCCGCCTTGTGCTGGCGCCAGTTGTGGTTGATGTCGCAGTACTGGCACTCCTCCTTGGCGCCGAAGTACTGGCAGACCCGGAACGCGGTCAGGTAGATCAGGTAGCCCCACTGGATGGTCGGGGCCACCTCCATGACCGACTTCCCGTTGGCGAGCTTGTGGCGGTAGTACTCCGGCATCGGCGGCACGCCGACGTCCGAGATGCGCTTGCCGTCGAGGTAGAGGCCGAGCTGGCCGTGCTCGTCGGAGGCGACCCGGTACGGCGAGGACGGGTTGACGCGCACCGAGACGACGGTGCGGCGCAGGTCGTAGGGGCCGCCGGTGAGGATGATCTCCTCGGGCGGGCGGCGCAGCGCGGCCTCGCCCAGCTCGGGCAGGGTGCCGTGGTCGAAGGAGAAGATGAAGTACGACTTCGGCTTGACCTCACCCGACTCGTTGTCGCTCAGCGCGGAGGGGTCGAAGGCCACCCCGCCGCGGAGCAGGTCCTCCTTGAAGACGGCTTCCCGCGGTACGTGCGGAAAGCGCTCCATAAGATCCTCGACCAGCGCGGTACGGCTGCCCATCCGTGTCTCCTCCCGGCTCAGGCGTTCGACTTCTCACGGTATGCCCCCGCGCGTGCGGCTTCCCGCCCGGGGCCCCTTCCAGGCGCGCCGGGTAGGTTTCCGCGGTATGAGCGACGTCACGGTGACCAACTGGGCCGGCAACATCACCTACACGGCCAAGGAGCTGCTGCGGCCGCGCTCGCCGGCCGTGCTGCGGGCCCTGGTGGCGGACAGTGCGCGGCTGCGGGTGCTGGGCAGCGGGCACTCCTTCAACGAGATCGCCGAGCCGGGCGACGGCGGGGTCCTGCTGTCGTTGGCCGACCTGCCGTCCGAGGTGGACGTCGACACGGCGGCCC
The DNA here is from genome assembly GCF_042740985.1 of Streptomyces sp. NPDC058985. Lineage (NCBI taxonomy): Bacteria > Bacillati > Actinomycetota > Actinomycetes > Kitasatosporales > Streptomycetaceae > Streptomyces > Streptomyces sp. NPDC058985. Next base: position 33,443 of record NZ_JBHYJX010000070.1, read on the forward strand.
GCACGGTGCGGGTGGGCGGCGGCGTCCGGTACGCGGAGCTGGCCCGGCGGGTGCACGCGCGGGGTCTGGCGCTGGCGAACATGGCGTCGCTGCCGCACATCTCGGTGGCCGGTTCGGTGGCGACCGGCACGCACGGCTCCGGGGTGGGCAACGGCTCGCTGGCGTCGGAGGTGCGCGAGGTGGAGCTGATCACCGCGGACGGCTCGACGCTGGTCCTCGCGCGCGGCGACGACCGGTTCGGCGGCGCGGTGACGTCACTCGGCGCGCTCGGAGTGGTGACGGCCCTCACCCTGGACCTGGAGCCGGCCTACGAGGTCGAGCAGCACGTCTTCACGGAGTTCCCGCTCACGGATCTGGACACGGCGACGTTCGAGACGGTGATGGCGTCGGCGTACAGCGTGAGCCTCTTCACCGACTGGCGGGCGCCCGGCTTCCGGCAGGTGTGGCTGAAGCGGCGCACGGACCAGCCGCTGCCGGAGTTCCCGTACGCGGAACCGGCGGTGGACAGGATGCACCCGGTGCCCGGGATGCCCGCGGTGAACTGCACGGACCAGTTCGGGGTGCCGGGGCCGTGGCACGAGCGGCTGCCGCACTTCCGCGCGGACTTCGTGCCCAGCAGCGGCGCCGAGCTCCAGTCGGAGTACCTGATGCCGCGCGAGCACGCCCTGGACGCCCTGCACGCGATGGACGCGATCCGGGACGTCCTCGCGCCGGTCCTCCAGACCTGCGAGATACGCACGGTGGCCGCCGACACGCAGTGGCTGAGCCCGTCCTACGGGAGGGACACCGTGGCGGCGCACTTCACCTGGGTCGAGGACACGGCGGCGGTACTGCCGGTGGTGCGCGGCCTGGAGCGGGCGCTGTCCCCCTTCGCCGCCCGGCCGCACTGGGGGAAGGTCTTCACGACCCCGGCGGACGAACTGCGCGCCCGCTACCCGCGACTCGACGACTTCCGGACGCTGGCGGAGACACTGGATCCGGCGGGGAAGTTCGGCAACGCGTTCGTGCGCGGGGTCCTGGGCGGGGCCTAGGGCCTGTCTGACAATTCCCGTCGTCGCCCGGAGGGCGGCCTCGCGGCGTCAGGTGCGTGCTCTCGCCGTGCCGGGCGTAGAGCCTCGTA
>NZ_JBHYJX010000071.1:0-29865 GCF_042740985.1 Streptomyces sp. NPDC058985
GGGGGGGGCGTGCGGGTGGCCCCCCCCCCCCCACCCCGTGTGACGCGTGGCTCGCACGGATCCGGACACCATGTGATGGCCGCCGGTGACGCCTCCTTGGCGCGAAGCGGCCCGAGAGGGAGTACGCAAAGGTGGTAGCACCTAAAAAGGGAAAGAATGCGAGCGCTCCGAGTAGGCCCGGGCGCTCGCTGGCCCTGATTCTGATCGCCATCGTGGCGCTCACCGGAGGCATGTTCGCCTCCGGACACACGACTCCGCGTCTCGGTATCGACCTGGCCGGCGGCACCAGTATCACCCTCCGGGCGGTCCCGGAAGCGGGCCAGGAGTCCGCGATCAACAAGACCAACATGGACACCGCGGTCGACATCATGGAGCGCCGTGTCAATGGTCTGGGTGTCTCCGAGGCCGAGGTCCAGACCCAGGGCGACCGGAACATCATCGTCAACATCCCCAAGGGGACGAACTCCGAGGAAGCGCGCCAGCAGGTCGGCACCACCGCCAAGCTGTACTTCCGCCCGGTCGTAGCCACCGAGCTCTCCGGTGCGAACGCGACGGGCAGCCCGTCGCCGAGCGCCACCGGCGACCCCTCGGACAAGGCGAGCGACAAGGCCACCGACAAGGCCACCGACGGCCAGGACAAGGCGACCGACGAGGACGGCGCGAGCTCCACGCCCTCCGCCTCCGCCTCGGCCGGCGCCACCAGCCAGGGCCGCGCCGCGTCCGACGCCCTCAAGGCCGACCCCAGCCCGTCTGCCAAGACCTCCGACGGTGCCTCCCCGTCCCCGAGCGGCAGCCCCTCCGGCGACGACGCCAACGCCAAGCTCCAGCAGCAGTACGCGGCGCTGGACTGCACGAAGGCGGCCGACCGCGCCAAGGCCGGCGACGGCTCCAAGCCCGGCGACTCGATGGTGGCCTGTGGCCAGAACTCGCAGGGCCAGTGGCAGAAGTACGTCCTCGGCCCCGCCTCGGTCGACGGCACGGACATCGACAAGTCCGAGGCCGTCCTCAACACCCAGACCGGCGCCGGCTGGACCGTGACGATGAAGTTCACGGACGAGGGCGGCAAGAAGTTCGCGGACATCACCGGCAAGCTGGCGAAGAACCAGTCCCCGCAGAACCAGTTCGCCATCGTCCTGGACAACGAGGTCGTCTCCGACCCGTACGTCAGCCAGGCGCTCACCGGCGGCAGCGCGGAGATCTCCGGCAACTTCGACCAGGAGGAGGCCCAGGGCCTCGCCAACATGCTGTCCTACGGTGCCCTGCCGCTGACCTTCAAGGAGGACAGCGTCACCACCGTCACCGCCGCGCTCGGCGGTGAGCAGCTCAAGGCCGGTCTGATCGCGGGCGCCATCGGCCTCGTCCTGGTCGTCCTCTACCTGCTGGTCTACTACCGCGGCCTGTCGTTCATCGCCGTCGCCTCGCTGCTGGTCTCCGCGGGTCTGACCTACGTGATCATGTCGCTGCTCGGCCCGACCATCGGCTTCGCGCTGAACCTGCCGGCCGTCTGCGGGGCCATCGTCGCCATCGGCATCACGGCGGACTCGTTCATCGTCTACTTCGAACGCGTCCGCGACGAGATCCGGGAGGGCCGCACCCTGCGTCCCGCCGTCGAGCGGGCCTGGCCGCGCGCCCGGCGCACCATCCTGGTCTCCGACTTCGTGTCGTTCCTCGCCGCCGCGGTGCTCTTCATCGTCACCGTCGGAAAGGTGCAGGGATTCGCGTTCACGCTGGGTCTGACCACCCTCCTCGACGTGGTCGTGGTGTTCCTCTTCACCAAGCCGCTGCTGACGCTGATGGCCCGCCGCACGTTCTTCGCGAGCGGCCACAAGTGGTCCGGCCTCGACCCGAAGAGCCTGGGCGCCAAGCCGCCGCTGCGCCGCACCCGCCGTACGTCCCGTCCCGCCGGCCCCGTCGACCCGAAGGAGGCGTGAGATGGGAAAGCTCGGCAACCTCGGCGCCCGACTGCACCACGGCGAGGTCGGCTACGACTTCGTCAAGAACCGCAAGCTCTGGTACGGCATCTCGATCCTCATCACCATCACGGCCATCGTCGGCCTGGCGGTGCGGGGCCTGCACATGGGCATCGAGTTCCAGGGCGGCGCGGTCTTCACCACCCCGAAGAACGTGAGCGCCTCGGTCTCCCAGGCGGAGGGCTACGCGGAAGAAGCCTCCGGGCACGACGCGATCGTCCAGAAGCTCGGCGACGGCAGCCTCCGCATCCAGATCGCGGGCACCGACACCGGGGCGTCGGACCAGATCAAGCAGCAGCTCTCCAAGGACCTGGACGTCCCCGCCGAGAAGATCAACGCCGACCTGGTCGGCCCCAGCTGGGGTGACCAGATCGCCGACAAGGCCTGGCAGGGCCTGGGGATCTTCATGGTCCTGGTGGTGATCTACCTGGCGATCGCGTTCGAGTGGCGCATGGCACTCGCCGCGTTCGTCGCGCTGATCCACGACATCACCATCACCGTCGGCATCTACGCCCTCGTCGGCTTCGAGGTCACACCGGGCACGGTGATCGGTCTGCTGACCATTCTCGGTTACTCGCTCTACGACACCGTCGTCGTCTTCGACAGTCTCAAGGAGCAGACGAGAGACATCACCAAACAGACCCGCTGGACCTACGGCGAGATCGCCAACCGCTCGATCAACAGCACCCTGGTCCGCTCCGTCAACACCACGGTGGTCGCGCTGCTGCCGGTGGGCGGTCTGCTGTTCATCGGTGGCGGTGTCCTCGGCGCCGGCATGCTCAACGACATCTCGCTGTCGCTGTTCGTCGGTCTCGCCGCGGGTGCCTACTCGTCGATCTTCATCGCCACGCCGCTCGTCGCCGACCTCAAGGAGGCCGAGCCGCAGATGAAGGCCCTCAAGAAGCGCGTCCTGGCCAAGCGCGCCCAGGCCGCCGCCAAGGGCGAGCCCGCACAGTCCGCGGACGACGGTGAGCCCTACGCGGACGAGGAACCCGACGACGCGGCCGCCGCGGTCGTCGGCCCCCGCAACCAGACCGCCTCCCGCGGCCGGGGCCGCGGCCGTCCTTCGGGGAAGCGCCGATGACCGGCACGACCGACATCACGGAGCTGCTGCTCAGCCGCATCCGTGACGTGGCCGACTACCCGGAGCCGGGCGTGGTGTTCAAGGACATCACCCCGCTCCTGGCCGACCCCGCGGCCTTCACCGTCCTGACCGACGCGCTCGCCGAGGTCGCCGGGCGGACCGGGGCCACCAAGGTCGTCGGCCTGGAGGCCCGCGGCTTCATCCTGGGCGCCCCGGTGGCCCTGCGGGCGGGCCTCGGCTTCATCCCCGTACGCAAGGCGGGCAAGCTCCCCGGAGCCACCCTCGGCCAGGCGTACGACCTGGAGTACGGCTCCGCCGAGATCGAGGTGCACGCCGAGGACCTGGACGCGGGCGACCGTGTCCTGGTCGTCGACGACGTCCTCGCCACCGGCGGCACCGCCGAGGCGTCCCTGGAGCTGATCCGCCGGGCCGGCGCCCAGGTCGCTGGCCTCGCCGTCCTGATGGAGCTGGGCTTCCTCGGCGGCCGGGCCCGCCTGGAGCCGGCCCTGGCGGGGGCGCCGCTGAAGGCGCTGCTCACCGTCTGACCGCGCACACCGCGCGCCTGAGGCGGGCCCGGAGGAATCCGGCGCCCGCCTCAGGCGTTTCCCGAGTTGACGGCCCCCACATTGGCCTGAAGGCGATCCCCGGGGGCAGGATCGCTACCATGGGATCTCCGGAGCCTGACCGGGGGACCCGGATCGCGCACGAGGAGTCCTCTTGCCAGACGAGGCCCAGCCACTGACCGCCGCAAAGCCCGAGTCCGCCTCGGCGCCCGCGGCGAAGCCCGCGCCCAGCGCGCCCCAGGCGAAGAACGACACGCGTGGGCCGATCAGGCACGCCTCGTCCGGGCCGGTCGACAAGCCCGCCGAGCAGCAGCCGCACCCCAAGCCGCTGCCGCCCGAGCGCCCGCAGAACGCGCCGGTGGTCCGCACCCCCGCGGGCCAGTCCGCCCGCTCCGGCTCCTCCAACCGCGTCCGCGCCCGCCTGGCCCGCCTCGGCGTCCAGCGCGCCAACCCGTACAACCCGGTCCTGGAGCCCCTGCTGCGGATAGTGCGCGGCAACGACCCCAAGATCGAGACGGCCACCCTGCGCCAGATCGAGCGCGCCTACCAGGTCGCCGAACGCTGGCACCGGGGGCAGAAGCGCAAGAGCGGCGACCCGTACATCACGCACCCGCTCGCCGTCACCACCATCCTCGCCGAGCTGGGCATGGACCCGGCCACGCTGATGGCCGGCCTGCTGCACGACACCGTCGAGGACACCGAGTACGGCCTGGAGGACCTGCGCCGCGACTTCGGTGACGTGGTCACCCTGCTCGTCGACGGCGTCACCAAGCTCGACAAGGTCAAGTTCGGCGAGGCGGCGCAGGCCGAGACCGTGCGCAAGATGGTCGTCGCCATGGCCAAGGACCCGCGCGTCCTGGTCATCAAGCTCGCCGACCGCCTGCACAACATGCGCACCATGCGCTACCTCAAGCGCGAGAAGCAGGAGAAGAAGGCACGCGAGACCCTGGAGATCTACGCGCCCCTCGCCCACCGGCTGGGCATGAACACCATCAAGTGGGAGCTGGAGGACCTCGCCTTCGCGATCCTCTACCCCAAGATGTACGACGAGATCGTCCGCCTGGTCGCCGAGCGCGCCCCCAAGCGCGACGAGTACCTCGCCGTCGTCACCGACGAGGTCCAGCAGGACCTGCGCGCGGCCCGCATCAAGGCGACCGTCACCGGCCGCCCCAAGCACTACTACAGCGTCTACCAGAAGATGATCGTCCGCGGCCGCGACTTCGCGGAGATCTACGACCTGGTGGGCATCCGTGTCCTGGTGGACACCGTCCGCGACTGCTACGCGGCGCTGGGCACGGTCCACGCCCGCTGGAACCCGGTTCCGGGGCGGTTCAAGGACTACATCGCGATGCCCAAGTTCAACATGTACCAGTCGCTGCACACGACGGTCATCGGACCCGGCGGCAAGCCCGTCGAGCTGCAGATCCGCACCTTCGACATGCACCGCCGCGCGGAGTACGGCATCGCCGCGCACTGGAAGTACAAGCAGGAGGCCGTCGCCGGCGCCTCCAAGGTGCGCAGCGACGCGCCCAAGTCGTCCGGCAAGGGCAAGGACGACCACCTCAACGACATGGCGTGGCTGCGCCAGCTCCTCGACTGGCAGAAGGAGACCGAGGACCCGGGCGAGTTCCTGGAGTCCCTGCGCTTCGACCTCTCCCGCAACGAGGTCTTCGTCTTCACCCCCAAGGGCGACGTCATAGCGCTCCCGGCGAGCGCCACCCCCGTCGACTTCGCCTACGCCGTCCACACCGAGGTCGGCCACCGCACCATAGGGGCACGGGTCAACGGCCGGCTCGTCCCGCTGGAGTCCACCCTGGACAACGGCGACCTGGTGGAGGTCTTCACCTCCAAGGCGGCCGGCGCGGGCCCCTCCCGGGACTGGCTCGGCTTCGTGAAGTCGCCGCGCGCCCGCAACAAGATCCGCGCCTGGTTCTCCAAGGAGCGCCGCGACGAGGCGATCGAGCAGGGCAAGGACGCCATCGTCCGCGCCATGCGCAAGCAGAACCTGCCGATCCAGCGCATCCTGACCGGCGACTCCCTGGTCACCCTCGCCCACGAGATGCGCTACTCGGACATCTCCGCGCTGTACGCGGCGATCGGCGAGGGCCATGTCTCCGCGCAGAACATCGTGCAGAAGCTCGTCCAGGCGCTCGGGGGCGAGGAGGCCGCGACCGAGGAGATCGACGAGTCGATCCCGCCGGCCCACGGTCGCGGCCGCAAACGCCGGACCAGCGCCGACCCGGGCGTCGTCGTCAAGGGCGTCGAGGACGTGTGGGTCAAGCTGGCCCGCTGCTGTACGCCCGTACCCGGTGACCCCATCATCGGCTTCGTCACCCGGGGCAGCGGCGTCTCGGTCCACCGCAGCGACTGTGTGAACGTGGACTCGCTCTCCCGTGAGCCCGAGCGCATCCTCGAGGTCGAGTGGGCGCCCACCCAGTCCTCCGTCTTCCTGGTCGCCATCCAGGTCGAGGCCCTGGACCGCTCCCGGCTGCTGTCGGACGTCACCCGCGTGCTCTCCGACCAGCACGTCAACATCCTCTCCGCGGCCGTCCAGACCTCCCGCGACCGGGTGGCCACCTCCCGCTTCACCTTCGAGATGGGCGACCCGAAGCACCTCGGGCACGTGCTGAAGGCCGTACGCGGCGTGGAGGGCGTCTACGACGTGTACAGGGTGACCTCGGCGCGCAGGCCGTCCTAGCGGCCCGTACAGACCCGCACGGGCCCGTACGACACAGACGAGAGGGGCTCCCGTACGGTGCGTACGGGAGCCCCTCTCGTCTGCGCGGGTGTCAGCCGCCGAACTCGTGCAGGCCCTTCAGCGCCTGGTCCAGCAGCGCCTGCCGGCCCTCCAGCTCGCGCTGCAGCTTGTCGGCCTTGGCGTCGTTGCCCTGGGCACGCGCCTGGTCGATCTGGGAGCGCAGCTTGTCGACGGCGGCCTGCAGCTGTCCGGTCAGCCCCTCGGCACGCGCGCGTGCCTCCGGGTTGGTCCGGCGCCACTCGGTCTCCTCGGCGTCCTGGAGCGCCCGCTCGACCGCGTGCATCCGCCCCTCGACCTTCGGGCGGGCGTCGCGCGGGACGTGGCCGATGGCCTCCCAGCGCTCGTTGACCGAGCGGAACGCGGCCCGGGCCGCCTTCAGGTCCTTGACCGGGACGAGCTTCTCGGCCTCCTCGACCAGCTCCTCCTTGAGCTTCAGGTTCTCTGCCTGCTCGGCGTCCCGCTCGGCGAAGACCGAGCCGCGGGCGGCGAAGAACACGTCCTGGGCGCCGCGGAAGCGGTTCCACAGGTCGTCCTCGTGCTCACGCTGCGCACGGCCGGCGGCCTTCCACTCGGACATGAGGTCGCGGTAGCGCGCGGCCGTCGGCCCCCAGTCCGTGGAGTTCGACAGCGCCTCGGCCTCGGAGACCAGCCGTTCCTTGGTCTGCCGGGCCTCCTCGCGCTGCGCGTCGAGCTGGGCGAAGTGCTGCTTGCGGCGCTTGGAGAACGCCGAGCGCGCGTGCGAGAACCGGTGCCACAGCTCGTCGTCGGACTTGCGGTCCAGGCGCGGCAGGCCCTTCCAGGTGTCCACCAGGGAGCGCAGCCGTTCACCGGCCACCCGCCACTGGTCGGAGCGCGCCAGCTCCTCCGCCTCGGCGACCAGCGCCTCCTTGGCGCCGCGCGCCTCGTCGGACTGCTTGGCCCGCTGGGCCTTGCGCTCCTCGCGCCGTGTCTCCACGAGGCCGACGAGCTTGTCCAGCCGGGCCCGCAGCGCGTCCAGGTCGCCGACCGCGTGGTGCGCGTCCACCTGCTCGCGCAGGTGGTCGACGGCGGTCTGGGCGTCCTTCGCCGACAGGTCGGTGGTCTTCACCCGCTTTTCGAGGAGGCCGATCTCGACAACCAGGCCTTCGTACTTGCGTTCGAAATAGGCCAGCGCCTCCTCGGGGGAGCCCGCCTGCCAGGATCCGACGACCTGCTCGCCGTCGGCCGTACGCACGTACACGGTGCCCGTCTCGTCGACGCGGCCCCACGGGTCGCTGCTCACAGCGCCTCCTCCACATGATGCCGACGGAGGGATTCGCTTCCCCCGGGCATCGTCCACAGTTTCGTCACGGCCAAGATAGGCGACCGGCGGGCGGCCTGTCCGCATCCCGCGCGACCGAACTTCGCTGATGAGGGTCAGGATTTCGAGACGGTGGCCTTGTCGATCACGACCGTCGCGTTGGGTGCCGTGTTCCCTGTCGCGGGGTCGGCCGCCTGGGCCCCGGCGGCGGCGATCTTCTTGAGGACCTTCATCCCGTCCTCGGAGACCGTGCCGAACGGCGTGTAGTCGGGCGACAGCTGACTGTCCTGGTAGACCAGGAAGAACTGGCTGCCTCCGGTGTCGCGCCCCTGCTTCGCCTGCGGGTTGTACTGGTTGGCCATCGCGACCGTGCCCGCCGGGTACACGTTGCCCTTGAGGCTCTTGTCCTTGAGGTTCTCGTCGGGAATGGTGTAGCCGGGCCCGCCCGAACCGGTGCCCTGCGGGTCACCGCACTGCAGCACGTAGATCCCGGCGTCCGTCAGCCGGTGGCACTTGGTGTGGTCGAAGTAACCCTTGCCCGCCAGGAAGTTGAACGAGTTGACGGTGTGCGGCGCCGCCGACGCGTTCAGGGCGATGTCTATGTCGCCGCAGGTCGTCGCCAGCTTCATCGAGTACTTCGCCGACTTGTCGATGGTCATCGCAGGTTCCTTCTTCCAGGTCTGCGTCTTGACCTTGCCCTCGGCGGGCTTGTCGCACGGGTCCTCGGCCTTCTCGCTGGCCGAAGGGCTCGGTGTGACCTCCGCGTTGGCGTTCGTCTTGTCGTCGTCGTCCTTGAGGACCACTCCGGTCGTGTACAGCGCGACGCTGCCGATCAGAATCACGCCGAGCACCGACGCGATCGCCGCGTTGCGGGTGCGCGCCCTGCGTCGCGCGGAGGTGCGTCGCTGCTGCTGCCGCAAGAACTTCTCCCGGGCGAGCTGACGCCGCCGCTGCTCCTGGCTGACCACCGGTTTCTCTCCTCATGCGTCTTCGTGTGCCGACCGGTACGCGTGGGTGCGATGAGCCGACCGTGGGCGTGTAGCCCCGTACCGTATATGGGTTCGCTGGGGAAACGGCACCGCCGGTAGGCTCTGACCATGGGCGCGGCCCGTTCGCAAGCCCACCCGTACCGACACAAACGAAGGACGATCGTGCTCATTGCCGGGTTCCCCGCCGGGGCCTGGGGGACGAACTGTTATCTCGTCGCCCCCGCCGCCGGTGAGGAGTGCGTGATCATCGACCCGGGCCACCAGGCGGCCCCCGGAGTCGAGGAAGCGATCAGGAAGCATCGGCTCAAGCCCGTCGCCGTCGTCCTCACCCACGGCCACATCGACCACGTCGCCTCGGTCGTCCCGGTGTGCGGCGCGCACGACGTGCCCGCCTGGATCCACCCCGAGGACCGGTACATGATGAGCGACCCCGAGAAGGGCATCGGCCGCACCATCGGCATGCCGCTCATGGGCGAGCTGACGGTCGGGGAGCCGGACGACGTCAAGGAGCTGACCGACGGCGCCAAGCTGGCACTGGCGGGCCTGGAGCTGACCGTCGCGCACGCGCCGGGCCATACGAAGGGGTCGGTGACCTTCGGCCTGCCCGAGTCGGCGGACATCCCGCCGGTCATGTTCTCGGGAGACCTGCTGTTCGCCGGCTCCATCGGACGCACCGACTTCCCCGGTGGCTCCATGGACGACATGCTCGAGTCCCTGGCCCGCGTGGTCCTGCCGCTCGACGACGCCACCGTGGTGCTGCCCGGTCACAACGACTACACGACCATCGGCCAGGAGCGCGCCACCAACCCGTATCTGCGGCAGGTGGCGGCCGGCCACAGCGCGCCCGGCGCGCCCCGACGAGGAATGTGACGAGAGACCTCCCGTGAGCACCTTCAAGGCCCCCAAGGGCACGTACGACCTGCTGCCGCCCGACTCCGCGAAGTTCCTGGCGGTCCGCGAGGCCATCGCCGCCCCGCTGCGCAACTCCGGCTACGGCTACATCGAGACGCCCGGCTTCGAGAACGTCGAGCTGTTCGCGCGCGGTGTCGGCGAGTCCACCGACATCGTGACCAAGGAGATGTACGTCTTCGAGACCAAGGGCGGCGACCGGCTCGCCCTGCGCCCGGAGACGACCGCCCCCGTGCTGCGCGCGGTCCTCGAGGCCAACCTGCACAAGGCGGGCAACCTGCCGGTCAAGGTCTGGTACTCGGGCTCGCAGTACCGCTACGAGCGCCCCCAGAAGGGCCGTTACCGCCACTTCTCCCAGGTCGGCGCCGAGGCGATCGGTGCCGAGGACCCGGCTCTCGACGCCGAGCTGATCATCCTGGCCGACCAGTCGTACCGCGCGCTCGGCCTGCGGAACTTCCGCATCCTGCTCAACAGCCTGGGCGACCAGGAGTGCCGCCCCGTCTACCGGGCCGCGCTCCAGGACTTCCTGCGCGGCCTCGACCTGGACGAGGACACCCTGCGCCGGGCCGAGATCAACCCGCTGCGCGTGCTGGACGACAAGCGCCCGGACGTGCAGAAGCAGCTCACCGACGCCCCGCTGCTGCGCGACTACCTGTGCGACGCCTGCAAGGCGTACCACGAGGAGGTGCGCGACCTGATCACGGCGGCGGGCGTCGTCTTCGAGGACGACCCGAAGCTGGTGCGCGGCCTGGACTACTACACGCGCACCACGTTCGAGTTCGTCCACGACGGCCTCGGCTCCCAGTCCGCGGTGGGCGGCGGCGGACGGTACGACGGACTCTCCGAGATGATCGGCGGCCCGTCCCTGCCGTCCGTGGGCTGGGCCCTCGGCGTCGACCGCACCGTCCTCGCCCTGGAGGCGGAGGGCATCGAACTGGACATTCCGTCCGCCACCTCCGTCTACGCGGTCCCGCTCGGCGAGGAGGCCCGCCGGATCCTCTTCGCCAAGGTCACCGAGCTGCGCAAGAACGGCGTCGCCGCCGACTTCTCCTACGGCGGCAAGGGCCTCAAGGCCGCGATGAAGGCGGCCAACCGCTCGGGCGCCCGCTACGCCCTGGTCCTGGGCGAGCGCGACCTGACCGACGGCGTCGTCCAGCTCAAGGACATGGAGTCCGGCGAGCAGACCGCGATCGGCGTCAACGAGATCGTGGCCGAGCTGGAGTCCAGGCTCGGCTAGCACGCTGGTACGTCCGGCCCGTCTTCAGGGGGCGTGCGTGTTCGTCCGCGCGTGCCCCCTGGGAACGGGTGTTGGCCGGAACGGGCCGCTCCGGGGTGATCGCCGGACTGTTCATATGTTCATCGAACGGTGGCCATACGGGGTGGTGCGGCACAATGGCCCTGCCCGAAGCAGGTCCGACTCACCAGTGACGGAATCGGCGTGATGAGCAAGACGACAGTGAAGGACGTCTCCACCGTGGCGGAGCCCGCGCCGGAACCCGCATCCGGAACACCGCGCACCGAGGGCGGCAGCCGCGCCTTCGCGCTGCTGCTGGTGATCACCGGCGCGGCCGGACTGCTCGCCGCGTGGGTCATCACGCTCGACAAGTTCAAGCTGCTCGAGGCCAAGGTCGCCGGGACGACCTTCACCCCCGGGTGCAGCCTCAACCCCGTCGTCTCCTGCGGCAGCGTCATGGAGAGCGACCAGGCGGCCGTCTTCGGCTTCCCCAACCCGATGCTCGGCCTGGTGACCTACGGCATCGTCGTCGCCGTCGGCACCAGCCTGCTCGCCCGCGCCCGCTTCCCGCGCTGGTACTGGCTCACCTTCAACGCCGGCACGCTCTTCGGTGTGGGCTTCTGCACCTGGCTGCAGTTCCAGTCCCTGTACCGGATCAACGCGCTGTGCCTGTGGTGCTGCCTCGCCTGGGTCGCCACGATCGTGATGTTCTGGTATGTGACGTCCTTCAACGTCCGCAAGGGCTTCCTGCCCGCGCCGGGCTGGCTGCGCGGCTTCTTCGGCGAGTTCACCTGGGTCCTCCCCGTCCTGCACGTCGGCATCATCGGCATGATGATCCTGACGCGCTGGTGGGACTTCTGGACCAGCTGACCTGCCCCGCCGCGTTGTCAGTGCCGTGCTGTGCTCTCTGGGGGCGACCCCCAGACCCCCGGTAGGGTTCAGAGCGTGGAGCCCGACCTGTTCACCGCCGCAGCAGAAGAACGCCAGGAGAAGGACCCGACCGGCAGCCCCCTCGCCGTGCGGATGCGTCCGCGCACCCTCGACGAGGTCGTCGGCCAGCAGCACCTGCTCAAGCCCGGATCCCCCCTGCGCCGCCTGGTCGGCGAGGGCGGCTCCGGTCCCGCCGGTCCCTCCTCCGTCATCCTCTGGGGCCCGCCGGGCACCGGCAAGACCACCCTGGCGTACGTCGTCTCCAAGGCCACCAACAAGCGCTTCGTGGAGCTGTCCGCGATCACCGCTGGGGTCAAGGAGGTCCGCGCGGTCATCGACGGCGCCCGCCGCGCGGTCGGCGGGTACGGCAAGGAGACCGTCCTCTTCCTCGACGAGATCCACCGCTTCAGCAAGGCCCAGCAGGACTCCCTGCTCCCGGCCGTCGAGAACCGCTGGGTCACCCTGATCGCCGCCACCACCGAGAACCCGTACTTCTCGGTGATCTCCCCGCTGCTCTCCCGCTCCCTGCTGCTCACCCTGGAACCCCTCACCGACGACGACGTGCGGGGCCTGATCCGCCGCGCCCTGACCGACGAGCGCGGTCTCAAGGAGTCGGTGGGGCTGCCCGAGGACACCGAGGAGCACCTCCTGCGCATCGCGGGCGGCGACGCCCGCCGGGCCCTGACCGCCCTGGAGGCCGCTGCCGGTGCCGCGCTCGACAAGGGCGAGTCCGAGGTCTCCCTGACCACCCTGGAGGAGACGGTCGACCGGGCCGCGGTGAAGTACGACCGCGACGGCGACCAGCATTACGATGTCGCCAGCGCCCTGATCAAGTCCATCCGCGGCTCCGACGTGGACGCCGCGCTGCACTACCTGGCCCGGATGATCGAGGCCGGCGAGGACCCCCGCTTCATCGCCCGGCGCCTGATGATCTCCGCCAGCGAGGACATCGGCCTGGCCGACCCGAACGCGCTGCCGGTCGCCGTCGCCGCCGCCCAGGCCGTCGCCATGATCGGCTTCCCGGAGGCCGCCCTCACCCTGAGCCACGCCACCATCGCCCTGGCCCTCGCCCCCAAGTCCAACGCCGCGACCACCGCCATCGGCGCCGCCCTGGACGACGTACGCAAGGGGCACGCCGGACCGGTCCCCGCACACCTGCGGGACAGCCACTACAAGGGCGCGGGCAAGCTCGGCCACGGGCAGGGGTACGTGTACCCGCACGACCTGCCGGAGGGCATCGCCGCCCAGCAGTACGCCCCGGACGAGCTGAAGGACCGGACGTACTACGAGCCCACCCGGCACGGCGCCGAGGCCCGCTACGCGGACGCCGTGGAGTGGACCCGTGGACACCTCGGTCGCAAGCGGTCCTGAGCAGCCTGTAGAATCGCCCGAAGCGCTGAGTCCCGTGCCGTCAGAACGGGACAACCAGCCGGAGCCCCTCGGGGTTCCAGGAGCGTCGCGCACCGTCGATAGGTGTCGCGGGCAGCCCACCACCACCCGGAGTCCCGGGAGCGGCCGGTGGGCCACTCGCGTGCTGCACGTATGTGCCCAGACCAGGGAGCGGCTGCCCGGCAGGTCCCGCGAGGGACCGGACGGGTTTCCCCGGCTGCGGATTGCGACCTCCCTCAACCCTGACAAGCCGGAACATCAGGAAAGAGACACAGACAGTGGCGAACCAGTCCCGCCCCAAGGTCAAGAAGTCGCGTGCCCTCGGCATCGCGCTGACCCCGAAGGCCGTCAAGTACTTCGAGGCCCGCCCCTACCCGCCGGGTGAGCACGGCCGCGGCCGCAAGCAGAACTCGGACTACAAGGTCCGTCTGCTGGAGAAGCAGCGTCTGCGCGCGCAGTACGACCTCAGCGAGCGCCAGCTCGTCCGCGCCTACGAGCGTGCCTCCAAGACCAACATGAAGACCGGCGAGGCCCTGGTCATCGAGCTCGAGCGCCGTCTCGACGCGCTGGTCCTGCGTTCGGGCATCGCCCGCACGATCTACCAGGCCCGCCAGATGGTCGTCCACGGCCACATCCAGGTCAACGGCCAGAAGGTCGACAAGCCGTCCTTCCGCGTCCGTCCGGACGACGTCGTGCAGGTGCGCGACCGCTCCAAGGAGAAGACGCTCTTCACCATCGCCCGCGAGGGTGGCTTCGCCCCCGACGGCGAGACCCCGCGCTACCTCCAGGTGAACCTCAAGGCCCTGGCGTTCCGCCTGGACCGTGAGCCGAACCGCAAGGAGATCCCGGTGATCTGCGACGAGCAGCTCGTCGTCGAGTACTACGCCCGCTGATCCCAGCCCCGGCGCAGTACCCACCAGCGGTACCTCAGCCCGCCGTCTCCCCACCCTTGCGGGTGGGCGGGGCGGCGGGCTTCGCCGTCCGCGCGCCCGGCGCGGCCCGCGGCCCCGCCCCGCGCGGCGCCGGCAGCGAGGCCGGCACCCCGGGCCTGCGCAGCGCCCGCGACACCGCCTCCGGGCGGCCGAGCCGCGCCCCCTGCCCCACGCACTCCTCGTACCGCTCGTCGCCCAACTGCTCCCGGGCGGCCGCCTCGCACAGCTCGTGCGGCGCGTTGTAGTGCGCCGAGCCGAACAACCGCAGCCCCACCGAAGGCCACATCCGGCCCGCGGCGCCCTGGAGCACCGCCGCCTCCGCCGGGTCGCCCTCCGCCACCGTGACCAGCGCCAGCAGCTCCACCGCCAGCACCGAGCCCAGCTGGTCCCGGAAACCATGGGCGCCGCTCAGGCAGTCCGCCAGCAGCTCGCGGGCGCGCACCGGGTCGCCCTCGCTCCAGGCCGCGTACGCCAGCACGTACAGGGCGTAGCCCCGGGCCCAGCGCTCGCCGTGGTCCTCGCACACCCGGCGCACGTCCTCGCACAGGCGCACCGCGTCCGGCAGATCGCCCTGGAACGCCCGGGCCATCGCCAGCTCCACCTGGCCCATCAGGACGTTGCTGTTGAGTTCGCCGATCTCCTGATAGCGCTCCAGCGCCGAGCGCAACAGCCGCTCCGCGCGCGGCATGTCGTCCGTCACCAGCGCCAGACAGCCGGTGCGGTGCTCCGCGTACGCCACCGCCGTGGGGTTCGCCGAGCGCTCCGCCTCCTCGCGGCACTCCTGGAGCGCCGCCAGCGCGGGCACCGTGTCGCCCTGGAGGATCGCCACGTAGGCGAGCACCCACAGCGCCTTCAGCCGGGACTGCTCGCCCGCCGTGGGCTCCGCATCGAGCCGCACCGCCTGCTCCAGCCAGCGCCGGCCCTCCGACAGCCGCCCGCAGCCCACCCAGTGGAACCACAGGGCACCGGCCAGATACTGGCCCAGGTGCGCCGCGTCCGGCTCGGTCAGGCAGTGCTCCAGGGCGCTGCGCAGATTCGGCAGCTCCGCGTCCACCCGCGCCGCGACTTCGCCCTGGCGCGGCGAGAACCACTCCAGCTCGCACCAGGTCGCCAGACCCACGTACCAGTCCCGGTGCCGCCGCCGCAGCCGGGCCGCGTCGCCCATCGCCTCCAGCCAGCCGGTGCCGTACGCCCGGACCGTGCCGAGCATCCGGTAGCGCACCCCCGCCGGGGTCTCCTCGCGGGCCAGCACGGACTGCGCGAGCAGCGCCGAGAGCACGTCGAGGACGTCCCCGGCGGGCAGCCCGTCTCCGCTGCACACGTACTCGGCGGCCTCCAGGTCGAACGGCCCGGTGAACACCGACAGCCGCGCCCACAGCAGGCGCTCCTGAGGCGTGCACAGCTCATGGCTCCAGCCGATCGCCGTGCGCAGCGTCCGGTGCCGGGGGAGCGCGCTGCGGTCGCCGCCGGTCAGCAGCCGGAAGCGGTCGTCCAGCCGTTGCAGCACCTGCCCCGGCGACAGCGCGCCGAGCCGCCCCGCCGCCAGCTCGATCGCCAGCGGGATCCCGTCCAGACGCCGGCACAGCTCGCGCATCTCGCCCCGGTCCCCGTGGTCACCGCCGTCGGGCCGGCGCGGCACGTTCCGCTGCCCGGCCCGGACCGTCAGCAGTTCCAGAGCCTCCTCGGGGTCCAGCGGCGCCAGCGGAACCAGCAGCTCCCCGGCCACGCCCAGCGGCCGGCGTCCCACCGCCAGCACCCGCAGCCCCGGGGCGCGGCCCAGCAGGTCGGCCACCAGCGCCGCACAGGCGTCGACCAGGTGCTCGACCCCGTCCAGGACCAGCAGCAGGTCCCGCTCGACGAGGTACGTGAACAGGGTCTCGCGCGGCAGCCGGGTCGTGTGGTCGGTCAGGCCCAGCGCCTCCACGACCGCGTAGTCGACGAACTCCGCGTCCCGCACCGGTGCCAGCTCCACCCGCCACACCCCGTCCCGGGGTGTGCGCCCGGCCCCCGCCCGCGCGGCGAGCCGTGACTTGCCGACGCCGCCGGCGCCGGTGACGGTCACCAGCCGCCCGGAGTCCAGTGCCCGGTCCAGCTGCGCGAGTTCCCTCCCCCTCCCCACGAAGCCGTCGAGTTCCAGCGGGAGGTTTCCGTGCGGGACGCCGTCGCGCCGATGGTCTCGCATAAGACACGGAGCGTACTGAACCGTATTCACTCCGTACAATCGCTTCACGCAACTCGACCGGATCGCGCCGCGCGCGGACGGAATCCGGTACGGAGCGCCGCGTGCGGCGCGATAGGCTCGGTGCACGACTTTCCCGATGTTCAGGCACGTCTTTCAGGGAGCGGGTGCACACAGTGTCCGGTGGCGAGGTGGCCGGGATCCTGGTGGCGGTCTTCTGGGCGATCCTGGTCTCCTTCCTCGCCGTCGCGCTGGCGAGGCTGGCCCAGACGCTCAGGGCGACCACCAAGCTGGTGGCGGACGTGACCGACCAGGCCGTCCCGCTGCTGTCCGACGCCTCGTCGGCGGTGCGCTCCGCGCAGACCCAGATCGACCGGGTGGACGCGATCGCCTCCGACGTCCAGGAGGTCACGTCGAACGCCTCCGCGCTGTCCACCACCGTGGCCTCCACCTTCGGCGGCCCGCTGGTCAAGGTCGCGGCGTTCGGATACGGCGTGCGCCGGGCACTCGGCGGTCGCAAGGACGACCTGCCCGCCGGGCCGGCCGGGGAACGGCGCACCGTGATCGTGGGCCGTACGATTCCGGCCGCGCGGCGGATGAAGCGGAAGAAGGACTGATCCAGCGATGTTCCGCCGTACCTTCTGGTTCGGCACCGGCATGGCCGCCGGTGTCTGGGCCACCACCAAGGTCAACCGGAAGCTCAAGCAGCTGACCCCCGACAGCCTCGCCGCGACCGCGGCCAACAAGGCGCTCGACGCGGGCACCCGGCTCAAGGACCGCGCGGTCGGCTTCGCCCTCGACGTCCGCGACAACATGGCCCAGCGGGAGGCCGAACTGGACGACGCGCTCGGGCTGAACGCCCCCGTCGACCGCGAACTCCCCGCACCCCGGCGCCGCAACGCCATTGAGAACAACCCGACGTACGTCGACAGGACGACGTACTCGTACAACCGGAATGAGGACCACTGATGGAGTCGGCCGAGATTCGTCGCCGCTGGTTGAGCTTCTTCGAGGAGCGCGGTCACACCGTCGTCCCTTCGGCGTCGCTCATCGCGGACGACCCGACTCTGCTGCTGGTCCCGGCCGGCATGGTGCCGTTCAAGCCCTACTTCCTGGGTGAGGTCAAGCCGCCCTTCGACCGCGCCACGAGCGTGCAGAAGTGCGTGCGCACGCCCGACATCGAAGAGGTCGGCAAGACCACGCGCCACGGCACGTTCTTCCAGATGTGCGGCAACTTCTCCTTCGGCGACTACTTCAAGGAAGGCGCCATCAAGTACGCCTGGGAGCTGCTCACCAGCCCTCAGGACAAGGGCGGTTACGGCCTCGACCCCGAGCGCCTGTGGATCACCGTCTACAAGGACGACGACGAGGCCGAGCGCATCTGGCACGACGTCGTGGGCGTGCCGGCCGAGCGCATCCAGCGCCTCGGCAAGAAGGACAACTACTGGTCCATGGGCGTCCCCGGCCCCTGCGGCCCCTGCTCCGAGATCAACTACGACCGCGGCCCCGAGTTCGGCGTCGAGGGCGGCCCCGCCGTCAACGACGAGCGGTACGTGGAGATCTGGAACCTCGTCTTCATGCAGTACGAGCGGGGCGAGGGGATCGGCAAGGAGGAGTTCGAGATCCTCGGCGAGCTGCCGAGCAAGAACATCGACACGGGCCTCGGCCTGGAGCGCCTCGCGATGATTCTGCAGGGCGTGCAGAACATGTACGAGATCGACACCTCCATGGCGGTCATCAGCAAGGCCACCGAACTGACCGGCGTGGCCTACGGCGACGCCCACGACTCGGACGTCTCCCTGCGCGTGGTCACCGACCACATGCGCACCTCCGTGATGCTCATCGGCGACGGCGTCACCCCCGGCAACGAGGGCCGCGGCTACGTGCTGCGCCGCATCATGCGCCGCGCCATCCGCAACATGCGGCTGCTCGGCGCCACCGGTCCGGTCGTCAAGGATCTGATCGACGTCGTGATCGCCATGATGGGGCAGCAGTACCCCGAGCTGATCACCGACCGGGAGCGGATCGAGAAGGTCGCGCTCGCCGAGGAGAACGCCTTCCTCAAGACGCTGAAGGCCGGCACCAACATCCTCGACACCGCCGTGAGCGACACCAAGGCCGGCGGCGGCACGGTGCTCGCCGGCGACAAGGCCTTCCTGCTCCACGACACCTGGGGCTTCCCGATCGACCTCACCCTGGAGATGGCCGCCGAGCAGGGCCTCTCCGTGGACGAGGACGGGTTCCGCCGCCTCATGAAGGAGCAGCGGGAGCGCGCCAAGGCCGACGCCCAGGCCAAGAAGACCGGGCACGCCGGTGCCGGCGCCTACCGCGCGATCGCCGACCAGGCCGGTGCCACCGACTTCGTCGGCTACAGCGACACCGAGAGCGAGTCCACGATCGTCGGCATCCTCGTCGACGGCGCCTCCTCCCCGGCCGCCACTGAGGGCGACGAGGTCGAGGTCGTCCTTGACCGCACCCCGTTCTACGCCGAGGGCGGCGGCCAGATCGGCGACACCGGGCGGATCCGGGTCGACACCGGCGCCGTGATCGAGATTCGGGACTGCCAGAAGCCGGTCCCGGGCGTGTACGTCCACAAGGGCGTCGTCCAGGTCGGCGAGGTCACCGTCGGTGCCAAGGCCCACGCCTCCATCGACGGCCGGCGCCGCCACGCCATCGCCCGCGCCCACTCGGCCACCCACCTGACCCACCAGGCCCTGCGCGACGCCCTCGGCCCGACGGCCGCCCAGGCCGGTTCCGAGAACCAGCCCGGCCGCTTCCGCTTCGACTTCGGCTCGCCCTCCGCCGTGCCGACGGCGGTGATGACCGACGTCGAGCAGAAGATCAACGAGGTGCTCTCGCGCGATCTCGACGTGCAGGCCGAGGTCATGGGCATCGACGAGGCCAAGAAGCAGGGTGCCATCGCCGAGTTCGGCGAGAAGTACGGCGAGCGGGTCCGGGTCGTCACCATCGGCGACTTCTCCAAGGAGCTGTGCGGCGGCACCCACGTGCACAACACCGCCCAGCTCGGCCTGGTCAAGCTGCTCGGCGAGTCGTCCATCGGCTCGGGCGTGCGCCGCATCGAGGCCCTGGTCGGCGTGGACGCCTACAACTTCCTCGCCCGCGAGCACACGGTCGTCGCCCAGCTCCAGGAGCTGATCAAGGGCCGCCCGGAGGAACTGCCGGAGAAGGTCTCCGCGATGCTCGGCAAGCTCAAGGACGCCGAGAAGGAGATCGAGAAGTTCCGCGCGGAGAAGGTCCTCCAGGCCGCCGCCGGACTCGCCGAGTCCGCCAAGGACGTGCGCGGCGTGGCCCTGGTGACCGGGCAGGTCCCGGACGGCACCACCGCCGACGACCTGCGCAAGCTGGTCCTCGACGTGCGCGGTCGCATCCAGGGCGGCCGGGCCGCGGTCGTGGCCCTGTTCACGACGGTCAACGGCAAGCCGCTGACGGTCATCGCCACCAACGACGCCGCCCGCGAGCGCGGCCTCAAGGCGGGCGACCTGGTGCGCACCGCCGCGAAGACCCTCGGCGGCGGCGGTGGCGGCAAGCCGGACGTCGCCCAGGGCGGCGGCCAGAACCCGGCCGCCATCGGCGACGCCGTGGACGCCGTGGAGCGCCTCGTGGCGGACACCGCCAAGTGAACGGTCCGGAGCACCCCCAGGCGGGGGACCAGGCGGAGGGCCCGGCCATGCGCCGCGGCCGCCGCCTGGCCGTCGACGTCGGAGACGCCCGGATCGGGGTCGCCTCCTGCGACCCCGACGGGATCCTCGCCACACCGGTGGAGACCGTCCCCGGACGCGACGTGCCCGCCGCGCACCGCAGGCTCAGGGCTCTGGTGGAGGAGTACGAGCCGATCGAGGTCGTCGTCGGGCTCCCGCGCTCCCTCAAGGGGGGCGAGGGCCCGGCCGCGGCCAAGGTGCGGCGCTTCGCGCAGGAGCTGGCCCGGGGCATCGCGCCGGTGCCGGTCAGGCTCGTCGACGAGCGCATGACCACGGTGACGGCGAGCCAGGGACTGCGCGCCTCGGGCGTGAAGTCCAAGAAGGGCCGGTCCGTCATCGACCAGGCCGCCGCCGTGATCATCCTCCAGCAGGCGCTGGAATCCGAACGGGTGTCAGGCAGACCACCCGGCGAGGGCGTCGAAGTGGTCATCTGATCGCGATACGGTAACGTTCCGCGCGATGCGGAGGCATTCGAACAGCCACCGCACAGCAAGAGGCGGAACGGAAGCAGGCCCTCCTTCACAGGCCCCGCCCCCCGTCCCCTCGCGGCTCTAGGGGATCGATGACTGACTATGGCCGGGGCCCAGGCTCCGAACCGTGGCATCCGGAGGACCCGTTGTACGGGGACGGCGGATGGGGAGGACAGCAGGCCCACACGGGCGGGCAGTCCCCCTACGGCGGCCAGCCACAGTATCCGGAGCAGCAGCACGCCCAGCAGCAGTACGGCGACTGGAGCGACGGCGGCCAGTCCGCGTACGGCAACCAGCCCCAGTACGACCAGTACGGGCGGCAGCACCCCGAGCCGCAGTACGACCAGTACGGTCAGCCGCAGTACGACCAGCGCCAGTATGACCAGCAGCAGTACGAACAGCAGTACGGCCAGCAGTACGCGCCCCAGGCGCATCCGCAGCAGGGATACGACAACGGCAACTGGGACACCGGCGCGCATCCCCACGCGCAGTACCCGGCCGACCCCTCGGACCCCTACGGAGGGCAGCCCGCCGGCGCCCCGGCCGAACAGCCCGACTTCTACGGCACGCCGGAGGCGTACCCGCCGCCGGAGCCGCCCGGCCGCCGGCGCGCCGAGCCCGAGCCGCAGCGCACCGACTGGGATCCCGGCCCCGACGAGGGCGAACACGCGTTCTTCGCCGGCCGGGACGCCGACAGCGACGACGACCCTGCGGACGACGGCCGCGCCGACCGCAGGGGCCGTGGCGGCAAGCCGAAGAAACGTCGCAGCGGATGTGCCTGCCTGGTGGTCTGCCTGGTGCTGGGCGGTGGTGTGGCGGGCGTCAGCTATTTCGGATACCAGTTCTACCAGGACCGTTTCGGCGCCGCCCCGAACTTCGCGGGCGACGGCAACGGCGAGGAAGTCACCGTCACCATCCCCAAGGGCGCGGGCGGCTCCACGATCGGCCAGGAGCTGAAGAAGCAGGGCGTGGTGAAGAGCGTCGACGCCTTCATCGCCGCCCAGCAGAGCAACCCCCGGGGCAAGAGCATCCAGGACGGCGTGTACACGCTGCAGAAGGAGATGTCCGCCGAGAGCGCGGTCGAACTCCTGCTCAGCCCCGGCAGCCGCAGCAACCTGATCATCGCCGAGGGCCGGCGCAACGTCGACGTGTACAAGACGATCGACAAGCGCCTCGGAGTGAAGGAAGGCACCACCGCCAAGGTCGCCAAGACCGAGGCGGACAGCCTGGGCCTGCCCGACTGGGCACGGAACCACAAGAACGTCAAGGACCCCCTGGAGGGCTTCCTCTACCCGTCCAGCTACTCGGCGGCCAAGGGCCAGAAGCCCGAGGACGTGCTGAAGCAGATGGTGTCCCGGGCCAACGAGCAGTACCAGCGGATCGGCCTGGAGGAGAAGGCGGAGGGCCTGGGCCTCGAGGGCCCGTGGGAGCTGCTCACGGTCGCCAGCCTCCTGCAGGCGGAGGGCAAGACCCACGACGACTTCCGCAAGATGTCCGAGGTCATCTACAACCGGCTCAAGCCCACCAACACCGAGACGAACCAGAAGCTGCAGTTCGACTCGTCCTTCAACTATCTCAAGGGCCAGAGCAACATCAACATCAGCGAGTCCGAGATCAACAGCAACACGGACCCGTACAACACCTACACCAACAAGGGCCTGCCGCCCGGCCCCATCGGCAACCCCGGCGAAGAGGCCCTGCAGGCCGCCCTGAACCCCACGAAGGACGGCTGGATCTACTTCGTGGCCACGGACGGCCTGAGCAAGACCGAGTTCGCCAAGACACACGACGAGTTCTTGAAGCTGAAGGAAAAGTTCGATGCCAGCTCCGGCAACTGACCGTCGCCGGGCCGCCGTTCTCGGCTCCCCGATCGCCCACTCGCTCTCCCCGGTACTGCACCGCACCGCCTACGCGGAGCTGGGGCTGGCGGACTGGACGTACGAGAGCTTCGACGTCGACGAGGCGGCGCTGCCCGGCTTCCTCGGGGAGCTGGGGCCCGAGTGGGCGGGGCTGTCGCTGACGATGCCGCTCAAGCGGGCGGTGATCCCGCTGCTCGACGGCATCAGCGAGACGGCGGCCTCCGTGGACGCGGTCAACACCGTCGTCCTCACCGACGACGGCCGCAGGACCGGCGACAACACCGACATCCCCGGCATGGTCGCCGCCCTGCGCGAGCACGGCATCGAGAAGGTCGAGAGCGCGGCGGTCCTGGGCGCCGGCGCCACCGCCTCCTCCGCGCTCGCCGCACTGGCCCGGATCTGCACCGGCGAGATCACCGTCTACGTCCGCAGCGCCGCGCGCGCCGCCGAGATGCGCGGCTGGGCGGAACGCCTCGACGTCGGTGTGCGCGTCGCGGACTGGGCGGACGCCGAGGAGGCGCTGCGCGCCCCGCTGGTCGTGGCCACCACCCCGGCCGGCACCACCGACGCCCTCGCCGCGGCCGTCCCCGAGATGCCGGCCACCCTCTTCGACGTGCTCTACGACCCCTGGCCCACCGCCCTGGCCGCCCGCTGGTCGCTGTCCGGCGGCGCGGTGGTCAGCGGCCTCGACCTCCTCGTCCACCAGGCGGTCCTCCAGGTGGAGCTGATGACGGGCCGCGCCCCCGCCCCCCTCGCCGCGATGCGAAAAGCGGGAGAACGCGCGCTCGCGGACCGTTAGGATCCGTCCGGTTCCGCAGGGGGCGGAACGGGAGGGGAAGAACGAACCATGGACACCGGTGTGCCGCTGGCCTCCGTCAAGACCCAGATCTTCGACGCCGTACTGGGCTTCCTGCCCGACTGGGTGCAGATCACGGTGCTCGTGCTGATCGTGCTCGCCGTCGTCGCGAGCTGGGTGATCAAGCTCAAGCGCAGGATCGACCGGCGCCGCGCGCCGAGCCCCGGGCACCCCGTGACCGCGCCGGAACCGTACGCCCAGGGCAGCGGCGCCGACCACCTGGGGCCCTACGCGCCACCGCAGCGGCGGGAGAGCGGCGCCGACTTCCTCGGCTCCTACGCCCCGGCGCGGGGGCAGGGGGACGGCCCCGCCTGACCGGCCCCCGTCCGGTCCATGGACCGGCGGGCGGCCCGGACCGCCGGACGTGGGAGGATCGAAGGTGGCGGACCGGGGCCGCGCACCCGGTCGAGCCGTCGCCGTACGCGGAGAAGGCGCGTACGCAGGCATACC
The DNA here is from genome assembly GCF_042740985.1 of Streptomyces sp. NPDC058985. Lineage (NCBI taxonomy): Bacteria > Bacillati > Actinomycetota > Actinomycetes > Kitasatosporales > Streptomycetaceae > Streptomyces > Streptomyces sp. NPDC058985. The sequence goes on from NZ_JBHYJX010000071.1 coordinate 23,571, forward strand.
GGGGCGCGAGCACTGAGGAGCACCGTTGAGCAGGTTGCGCTGGCTGACCGCGGGGGAGTCCCACGGTCCCGCACTCGTCGCGACGCTGGAGGGACTGCCCGCCGGCGTGCCGATCACCACGGACATGGTGGCGGACCATCTGGCGCGGCGTCGGCTCGGCTATGGACGCGGTGCCCGGATGAAGTTCGAGCGCGACGAGGTCACCTTCCTCGGCGGCGTCCGGCACGGCCTGACGATGGGTTCCCCGGTCGCCGTGATGGTGGGCAACACCGAGTGGCCCAAGTGGGAGCAGGTCATGGCGGCCGACCCGGTCGACCCGGAGGTGCTGGCCGGCCTGGCGCGCAACGCCCCGCTGACCCGGCCCCGCCCCGGCCACGCCGACCTCGCGGGCATGCAGAAGTACGGCTTCGACGAGGCCCGCCCGATCCTGGAGCGTGCCTCCGCGCGGGAGACCGCCGCCCGGGTGGCGCTCGGCGCCGTGGCGCGGTCGTACCTCAAGGAGACGACCGGCGTCGAGATCGTCAGCCACGTCGTCGAGCTGGCCGCGGCCAAGGCGCCCCACGGCGTGTACCCGACGCCGGCCGACGTCGAGAAGCTGGACGCCGACCCGGTGCGCTGCCTGGACGCGGACGCCTCGAAGGCGATGGTCGCCGAGATCGACCAGGCCCACAAGGACGGCGACACCCTCGGCGGCGTCGTCGAGATCCTCGCCTACGGCGTCCCGGTCGGCCTTGGCTCCCACGTCCACTGGGACCGCAAGCTCGACGCCCGGCTCGCGGGCGCGCTCATGGGCATCCAGGCGATCAAGGGCGTCGAGATCGGCGACGGCTTCGAGCTGGCCCGGGTGCCCGGTTCCCAGGCCCACGACGAGATCGTGAACACGCCCGAGGGCCTCCGCCGCGTCTCCGGCCGCTCCGGCGGTACCGAGGGCGGCCTCACCACCGGTGAGCTGCTGCGGGTGCGCGCCGCGATGAAGCCGATCGCGACCGTGCCGCGCGCCCTGAAGACCGTGGACGTGACCACCGGCGAGGCCACACAGGCGCACCACCAGCGCTCCGACGTGTCCGCCGTGCCGGCCGCCGGCATCGTCGCCGAGGCCATGGTGGCCCTCGTGCTCGCGGACGCCGTCGCGGAGAAGTTCGGCGGCGACTCGGTCGCCGAGACCCGCCGCAACGTGACCTCGTACCTCGACGCCCTGGCCATCCGGTGAGCGGGGCCCCGCTGGTCGTCCTCGTCGGCCCGATGGGCGTGGGCAAGTCCACCGTCGGACAGCTGCTGGCCGAGCGGCTCGGCGTGGGCTACCGGGACACCGACGAGGACATCGTCTCCGCCCAGGGGCGCAGCATCGCCGAGATCTTCGTGGACGAGGGCGAGCCCGTCTTCCGGGAGCTGGAGAAGAGCGCCGTGCGTACGGCGCTCACCGTCCACGACGGCGTGCTCGCCCTCGGCGGCGGCGCGATCCTGGACGCGGACACGCGTGCGCTGCTCGCCGGACAGCGGGTCGTCTACCTCTCCATGGCCGTCGACGAGGCGGTCAAACGGACCGGCCTCAACGCCGCGCGTCCGCTGCTCGCGGTCAACCCGCGCAAGCAGTGGCGCGAACTGATGGAGGCCCGTCGGCACCTGTACGAGGAGGCGGCCACGGTGGTCGTGGCCACCGACGGCCGCACGCCCGAGGAAGTCACCCAAGCCGCGCTGGACGCACTGGAGTTGAAGGAAGCATGAGCGAGGCAGTCACCCGGATCCGGATCGACGGCAGCGCCGGGTCCGACCCCTACGAGGTCCTGGTGGGCCGTCAGCTCCTCGGTGAGCTGGGCGGCCTGATCGGCGACCGCGCCAAGCGGGTCGCGGTGATCCACCCCGAGGCGCTCGCCGAGACCGGTGACGCCCTGCGCGCCGACCTCGCCGAGCAGGGCTACGAGGCGATCGCCATCCAGGTGCCCAACGCCGAGGAGGCCAAGACCGCGGAGGTCGCCGCCTACTGCTGGAAGGCGCTCGGCCAGTCCGGGTTCACCCGCACCGACGTCATCGTCGGTGTCGGCGGCGGCGCCAGCACCGACCTCGCCGGGTTCGTGGCCGCGACCTGGCTGCGCGGGGTCCGCTGGATCGCCGTCCCCACCACCGTGCTGGCCATGGTGGACGCGGCCGTCGGCGGCAAGACCGGCATCAACACCGCCGAGGGCAAGAACCTCGTCGGCTCCTTCCACCCGCCGGCCGGCGTCCTGTGCGACCTGGCCGCCCTGGACTCGCTGCCGGTCAACGACTACGTCTCCGGGCTGGCCGAGGTCATCAAGGCCGGCTTCATCGCCGACCCCGTGATCCTGGACCTGATCGAGTCCGACCCCCAGGCCGCGCGCACCCCGGCGGGACCGCACACCGCCGAGCTGATCGTGCGGTCCATCAAGGTCAAGGCCGAGGTCGTCTCCTCCGACCTGAAGGAAGCCGGCCTCCGGGAGATCCTCAACTACGGCCACACGCTCGGCCACGCCATCGAGAAGAACGAGCGCTACAAGTGGCGGCACGGCGCCGCCGTCGCGGTCGGCATGCACTTCGCCGCCGAACTGGGGCGCCTCGCGGGCCGTCTGGACGACGCCACCGCCGACCGGCACCGCACCATCCTCGAGTCGGTCGGCCTGCCGCTGCACTACCGGCACGACCAGTGGCCCAAGCTCGTCGAGAACATGAGGGTCGACAAGAAGTCGCGCGGCGACCTGCTCCGCTTCATCGTCCTGGACGGACTCGCCAAGCCCACCGTGCTGGAGGGCCCCGACCCGGCCGTCCTGCTCGCCGCCTACGGCGAGGTGGGCGAGTAGTACCGGCGTGCACCTTCCGTCCGATTCGCCTCCCGTGACGGGCACTTGGTGCCGCCCCCGGCCGTTCACCAAAGGACGGCCGGGGGCGGTACCGTTCGGTAGCACGCGGGGCCCCCGTCCCGCTGTCAGCGCTCATCACCTGTACGAGACGGAGTGGCACCGGATGCAGCACCCCGTGGGTTCGCCGCTGCCGCCGCCCCACCAGCCGGGGCACGGACCGGCCGCCGGCTGGTCCCCGGCCGCACACCACCCGGGTCCGCACCAGGGACCCGCCCCCGTGCCGCCGCCTCAGGCGCCGGAGCACCCGATGCGGGCGCCCGGCCCCGCGGCCCCGCCGCAGACGGCGGCGCCGCAACCGGCCCCCGGCCCGGCACCGGGCGCGCACCAGCCGGCCCCCGCCCCGCCCGTGCCGGACACCACCGGCCACGTACGGCTGCCGCCCGGCGGCCCCGTCGCCGTGCCCAGCGTGCCCCCCGCGACGGCCGCCGCACCCGACGCCACCACGACCACCCTGGCGGTGCTGCTCATCGGTCCCGCCGGAGCCGGCAAGACCAGCGTCGCCAAGTACTGGGCGGACCACCGCAGGGTCCCCACCGCGCACATCAGCCTCGACGACGTCCGCGAATGGGTCCGCTCCGGCTTCGCCGACCCCCAGACCGGGTGGAACGAGCACTCGGAGGCGCAGTACCGCCTCGCCCGCCGCACCTGCGGCTTCTCCGCGCGCAACTTCCTCGCCAACGGCATCTCCTGCATCCTCGACGACGCGGTCTTCCCGGACCGCCCGGTCGTCGGCCTCGGCGGCTGGAAGCGGCACGTGGGGCCCGGCCTGCTCCCGGTCGTCCTGCTGCCGGGCCTGGACATCGTCCTGGAACGCAACGCCGAACGCAGCGGCAACAGGCGCCTCACCGACGAGGAGGTCGCCCGCATCCACGGCCGCATGGCCGGCTGGTACGGCTCCGGCCTCCCCATCATCGACAACTCCCAACTCGACGTCCCCGAAACCGCCCAGGTCCTGAACGAGGTCCTGTCCCGCTCGATAGCAAGCCCGCCCAGCTGGTAGCCGCCCGCTCAGGGAGCGCCCCGAAGGGGCGCGGGGAACTGCGCGAGAAGCCCCACCGCCCCGCAGCCGCCACACGACAACACCCCCACCCCGGTAGGCGCACCCCCGCACCTCCCCACTCGGCCTCTCCCAGGCGGCGCCCCCGCAACGGAGCCCATACGCTCGGGGCATGTCAGAGGTGTACGCGGCCCGCCGGACGCGCCTACGGGAACGCTGCAACGCGGGCGGCAGCGCGGCGGCGCTCGTCTCCCGGCCCGCCAACGTGCGCTATCTCGCGGGCGCCGCCCCGCACGGCGCCGTGCTGCTCCTCGGCAAGACCGAGGACCTGCTGGTCTGCTCCGGACCGCTGGACGACCGGCCGGCCCAGGCCAGGCCCGACGAGTCGCTCCCGGTGCGGGCGCTGCCGGGACCCGGCGGTGACGCCGCCGTCGCGGCGACCGGCTTCGCCGCGACCCAGGGCGCCGAGTCCCTCGCCACCGAGGACCACCACCTCACCGTCGTCCGGCACCGCGCCATGCGCTCCGTCGCACCCCGGCTGCGCCTGACCGACCTGGGCCAGGCGGTCGAGCAGCTGAGGGTGGTCAAGGACGAGGAGGAGATCTCCTGCCTGCGCATCGGCGCCGAGATCGCCGACCAGGCCCTCGGTGAACTCCTGGAGTCCATCCTGGTCGGCCGCACCGAACGGCATCTCGCCCTGGAGCTGGAGCGCCGCCTGGTCGACCACGGCGCCGACGGCCCCGCCTTCCCCACCTCCGTGGGCACCGGGCCGAACTCGGGGCGCCGCGGGCACCGCCCCACCGACCGGCGCGTGGAGGAGGGCGACTTCCTCTCGGTCTGCCTGGGCGCGACCTACCGCGGCTACCGCTGCGAGATCGGGCGCACGTTCGTCATCGGCACCTCGCCGGCCGACTGGCAGATCGAGCTGTACGACCTCGTCTTCTCCGCCCAGCGGGCCGGACGGGAGGCGCTCGCACCCGGTGCCGCCTGCCGTGACGTGGACCGCGCCGCCCGCCAGGCGCTGGACTCGGCGGGGTACGGTGAGCACCTCCCGGCGCTCACCGGTCACGGCGTCGGACTCGAAATCGACGAGGACCCGCAATTGGCTCCTGCGGCCATGGGTAAACTGGACGCTTGTGTGCCGGTCACCGTCGAACCGGGGGTCCACCTCCCGGGCCGGGGCGGGGTCCGGATCGATGACACGCTCGTCGTGCGCCCCGAGGCGGACGGCGGACCCGAGCTACTCACCATCACGACCAAGGAGCTGCTCGCGCTCTAGCCTCGCGCTTGTGCGTACGCTCCGGGGTCGTCCACGTCAGTCCAGTCCAGGAGATTCCGCAACCGTGGCTTCCACGAACGACCTCAAGAACGGCATGGTGCTCAAGCTCGAAGGCGGCCAGCTCTGGTCCGTCGTCGAGTTCCAGCACGTCAAGCCCGGCAAGGGCCCGGCCTTCGTGCGCACCAAGCTCAAGAACGTGCTTTCCGGCAAGGTCGTCGACAAGACCTTCAACGCCGGCGTCAAGGTCGAGACGGCCACTGTCGACAAGCGTGACATGCAGTTCTCGTACATGGACGGCGACTACTTCGTCTTCATGGACATGGAGACCTACGACCAGCTGCACGTCGACCGCAAGGCCGTCGGCGACGCCGCCAACTTCCTGGTGGAGGGCTTCACCGCCACCGTCGCGCAGCACGAGGGCGAGGTGCTCTTCGTCGAGCTGCCCGCCGCCGTCGAGCTGACCATCCAGGAGACCGAGCCGGGCGTCCAGGGCGACCGCTCCACCGGCGGCACCAAGCCCGCCATCCTGGAGACCGGTCACCAGATCAACGTCCCGCTCTTCATCACCACCGGTGAGAAGATCAAGGTCGACACCCGTTCCAGCGACTACCTCGGCCGGGTGAACAGCTAACCGTGGCTGCTCGCAACACGGCCCGCAAGCGCGCCTTCCAGGTCCTCTTCGAGGGCGATCAGCGTGGCGCCGACGTCCTGACGGTGCTCGCCGACTGGGTCCGGCACTCCCGGTCCGACACCCGGCAGCCGCCGGTGAGCGAGTACACGATGGAGCTGGTCGAGGGCTACGCCGCCCACGCCGAGCGCATCGACGAGCTGATCGCGCAGTACGCGGTCGGCTGGACGCTCGACCGGATGCCCGTCGTCGACCGCAACATCCTGCGCCTGGGCGCGTACGAGCTGGTCTGGGTCGACGCGACTCCGGACGCCGTCGTCCTGGACGAGATGGTGCAGCTGGCGAAGGAGTTCTCCACGGACGACTCGCCCGCGTTCGTCAACGGCCTGCTCGGCCGGCTGAAGGACCTGAAGCCGTCGCTGCGTCGTGACTCCGCAGGTGGCGCGTAGGACGCGGCGCCGCAGGGCCGACACAGCCCCGCGCCCCTGGGGGTGCTGAGCTTCCGGATGTGACAAAGC
>NZ_JBHYJX010000072.1:0-28137 GCF_042740985.1 Streptomyces sp. NPDC058985
GCGGCGCCGCGGCCTCCTGGGGGGTGCGCGCAAACACCACCCGCGGCCGCGCCTCCCGGCCGCCCCCCCGACCCGCACGGGGGCGCCCCCGGCCCCGGGAGGCGCCGGGGCCGCCCCCGTACCGGGCGCTCAGGCGCCGGTGACCTCCACCGCGGCCAGGTTCTTCTTGCCGCGGCGCAGCACCAGCCAGCGCCCGTGCAGCAGGTCCTCCTTGGCGGGGACCGCGTCCTCGCCGGTGACCTTCGCGTTGTTCACGTACGCGCCGCCCTCCTTCACCGTGCGGCGGGCGGCGGACTTGCTGGCGACCAGACCGACCTCGGCGAACAGGTCCACGACCGGGCCCAGCTCGGTGACCTCGATGTGCGGCAGCTCGGAGAGGGCCGCGGCGAGCGTCCGGTCGTCCAGCCCGGCCAGGTCGCCCTGGCCGAAGAGGGCCTTGGACGCGGCGATCACGGCGGCCGTCTGCCCGGCGCCGTGCACCAGCGTCGTCAGCTCCTCCGCCAGGGCGCGCTGCGCCGCCCGGGCCTGCGGACGCTCCTCGGTCTGCCGCTCCAGCTCCTCCAGCTCCTCGCGGGACCGGAAGGACAGGATGCGCGAGTACGTCGAGATGTCCCGGTCGTCCACGTTCAGCCAGAACTGGTAGAACGCGTACGGCGTCGTCATCTCCGGGTCGAGCCAGACCGCGCCGCCCTCGGTCTTGCCGAACTTGGTGCCGTCCGCCTTGGTCATCAGCGGCGTCGCGTAGGCGTGGACGCCGGCGTCCGGCTCCAGCCGGTGCAGCAGGTCGAGGCCGGCCGTGAGGTTGCCCCACTGGTCGCTGCCGCCCTGCTGCATCGTGCAGCCGTACCTCCGGTAGAGCTGCAGGAAGTCCATGGCCTGGAGCAGCTGGTAGCTGAACTCCGTGTAGCTGATGCCCTCGGAGGACTCCAGGCGCCGGGCCACGGAGTCCTTGGTCAGCATCTTGTTGACCCGGAAGTGCTTGCCGATGTCCCGCAGGAACTCGATGGCCGAGAGGCCCTCGGTCCAGTCGAGGTTGTTGACCATCACGGCCGCGTTCTCGCCCTCGAAGGTCAGGAACGGCTCGATCTGGCCGCGCAGCCGGCCGACCCAGCCCGCGACGGTCTCCGGCGAGTTCAGCGTGCGCTCCGCGGTCGGGCGCGGGTCGCCGATCTGGCCCGTCGCGCCGCCGACCAGCGCCAGCGGCCGGTGACCGGCCTGCTGGAGCCGGCGCACGGTGAGCACCTGCACCAGGTGCCCCACGTGCAGGGACGGCGCGGTCGGGTCGAAACCGCAATAGAACGTGACGGGACCGTCCGCGAGCGCCTTGCGCAAAGCGTCCTCGTCGGTGGACTGGGCGAACAGCCCGCGCCACTTCAGCTCGTCGACGATGTCCGTCACGGTTCTCTTGTCTCCTTGAGTGGTCTCGCGAAATCAGGTACGAGGTTATACGCCCCGACTGACAGAACTCATATTGAAATCGGGGACCCGCAGCGCGGGCATCGCGGCCCTGGTGAACCAGTCGCCCCACTCCCTGGGCAGCGTCTTCTCCGTCCGCCCGGCCTCCGTGGCCCGGCCCAGCAGGCCCACCGGGGACTCGTTGAACCGGAAGTTGTTCACCTCGCCGACGACCTCGCCGTTCTCGACCAGGTAGACGCCGTCCCGGGTCAGCCCGGTCAGCAGCAGCGTGGCCGGATCGACCTCGCGGATGTACCAGAGGCAGGTCAGCAGCAGCCCGCGCTCCGTGCCGGCCACCATGTCCTCCAGCGAGCGGTCCGAGCCGCCGTCCAGGACCAGGTTGCCGGTCGCCGGTGCCACCGGCAGCCCCGTCAGGGCCGCGCTGTGCCGGGTGGTCGTCAGCCGGTGCAGCTCACCCGCGCGGATCCAGTCGGTCGCCGCCACCGGCAGCCCGTTGTCGAACACCGACTGGTCGCCGCCGGAGGAGTGCGCGATCACGAAGGGCGCGCTCTCCAGCCCCGGCTCGTGCGGGTCGCTGCGCAGGGTCAGCGGCAGCTCGCCCAGCCGCTCGCCGACGCGCGTGCCGCCGCCCGGCTTCGAGAACACAGTGCGCCCCTCGACCGCGTCCCGCCCCGACGCCGACCACAGCTGGTAGATCAGCAGGTCGGCGACCGCGGTCGGCGGCAGCAGCGTCTCGTACCGGCCGGCCGGCAGCTCCACCCGCCGCTCGGCCCAGCCCAGGCGTACGGCCAGGTCGGCGTCGAGCGCACCCGGGTCGACGTCCTTGAAGTCCCGCGTGGCGCGCCCCGCCCACGCCGACCGGGTCCGGTCCGGCGACTTGGCGTTCAGCTCCAGCGTCCCGTTGGGCTGGTCGTGCCGCAGCCGCAGACCGGTGGAGGTCCCCACGTAGGTCGACGTCATCTCGTGGTTGGCGAATCCGTACAGCTCCCGGCCGCCCGCACGCGCGCGTGCGAACGCCTCCCCGAGGGCGGGCGCGAAGTCCGCGAACACGGCCGAGGACGTCTCGGCGGGCGCGTCGGTGAAGTCGGGCGACCCGGGCACGCCGGTGACCAGCGGCTGCGCGTCCTCGGCGGGACCGGCACCGCGGGCCGCGGCCTCGGCGGCCCGCACCAGGGGCTCCAGCTCGTCCACGGTCACCGCCGAGCGCGACACGACACCGGACGCCGTGCCCTGCTGACCGCCGACGGTGGCGACGACGGTCAGCGTGCGCCCGCGCGTGACGCCGTTGGTGGTGAGCGCGTTGCCCGCCCAGCGCAGGTTGGCGGTGGACTCCTCGTCGGCGATGACGACACAGCCGTCCGCCCGGGACAGCTCCAGCGCCCGCTCGACGATCTCGTGGGGCTTGTGGGAACGGGCGCTCATCGACCGGCCTCCTGGGTGGTGTTGAGGATGTTGACGCCCTTGAAGAGGGCGGACGGGCAGCCGTGGGAGACGGCCGCGACCTGCCCCGGCTGGGCCTTGCCGCAGTTGAAGGCGCCGCCCAGGACGTATGTCCGCGGGCCGCCGACGGCCGCCATGGACCCCCAGAAGTCGGTGGTCGTCGCCTGGTAGGCCACGTCCCGCAGCTGACCGGCGAGCCGTCCGTTCTCGATCCGGAAGAAGCGCTGCCCGGTGAACTGGAAGTTGTAGCGCTGCATGTCGATGGACCAGGACCGGTCGCCGACGACGTAGATCCCGCGGTCCACGCCCCCGATCAGGTCCTCGGTCGACAGACCGCCCGGGTCGGGCTGGAGCGAGACGTTGGCCATGCGCTGCACCGGCACGTGGGCGGGGGAGTCGGCGTACGCGCACCCGTTGGACCGCTCGAACCCGGTGAGCCGCGCGATCCGCCGGTCTAGCTGGTAGCCCACCAGCGTGCCGTCCTTCACCAGATCCCACGACTGGCCCTCGACGCCCTCGTCGTCGTAGCCGATGGTCGCCAGCCCGTGCTCGGCGGTGCGGTCGCCGGTGACGTTCATCAGCTCCGAGCCGTAGCGCAATTTGCCGAGCTGGTCGAAGGTGGCGAAGGAGGTGCCGGCGTACGCCGCCTCGTACCCGAGCGCCCGGTCCAGCTCGGTGGCGTGCCCGATGGACTCGTGGATGGTCAGCCACAGGTTCGACGGGTCGACGACCAGGTCGTACAGCCCCGCCTCGACGCTCGGCGCCCGCATCTTCTCGGCCAGCAGCTCCGGGATCTGGGCCAGCTCGGCGTCCCAGTCCCAGCCGGTGCCGGTCAGGTACTCCCAGCCGCGCCCGGCCGGCGGGGCCAGCGTCCGCATGGAGTCGAACTCACCGCTGGAGTCGTCGACCGACACGGCGGTGAGCGCCGGATGCAGCCGCACCCGCTGCTGCGTGGTCACGGTCCCGGCCGTGTCGGCGTAGAACTTGTTCTCGTGCACGGTGAGCAGCGAGGCGTCGACGTGGTCGACCCCGTCGGCCGCCAGCAGACGCCCGCTCCAGTCGGCCAGCAGCGCCGACTTCTCCGCGTCGGGCACGGTGAACGGGTCGACCTCGTACGACGACACCCACGTCCGGTCGGCGTGCACGGGCTCGCCCGCCAGCTCCACGTGCTCGTCCGACCCCGCCGCCCTGATGACCTGCGCGGACAGCTTCGCCATCGCCACCGCCTGCGAGGCGACCTTCGCGGCGGCGTCCATGGTCAGGTCCACACCGGACGCGAAGCCCCACGTGCCGCCGTGCACCACCCGCACCGCGTACCCGAGGTCGGTGGTGTCCGAGGACCCGGCGGGCTTGGCGTCCCTGAGGCGCCAGGAGGCGCTGCGCACCCGTTCGAGGCGGAAGTCCGCGTGCTCCGCGCCGAGCGCACGCGCGCGTGCGAGGGCGGCGTCGGCGAGGGCGCGTAGGGGGAGTGCCGTGAAGGCTTCGTCGATGCTGTGAGGCACCTGCGTCTCTTTCTGTCGACGTGACCGGTCGTCTGCGGCGACGCCGGGGGCCAGGGCCTGTCGCCCTGGGCCGCATCATGTCGCGTGGGGCCGGACGGCGACCACACCTTTGCCGCCGTGCGCGGTTGGCCGTGGCCGGGTCCGTTCTGTAGGGACCCGACAGTCAGCCCCGTAAGCCACTGTGGGTGCCCGAGTCTCTGACGGAGGCCGGGGACCGATAGGTTTTCGATGAAGCCGCCTGCCGTAGCCGCCTGTCATCCGGGTGCGCGGGCGGAACACAGACCGCTAGGGAAAGGGTGATCCGTTGAGCCGCTCGGTTCTCGTCACCGGAGGCAACCGGGGCATCGGCCTCGCCATCGCCCGCGCTTTCGCCGATGCCGGCGACAAGGTCGCGATCACATACCGCTCGGGTGAGCCGCCGGAGGGCTTCCTGGCCGTCAAGTGCGACATCACCGACACCGAGCAGGTGGAGCAGGCCTACAAGGAGATCGAGGAAGCGCACGGTCCCGTCGAGGTCCTGGTCGCCAACGCCGGCGTCACCAAGGACCAGCTCCTGATGCGCATGTCCGAGGAGGACTTCACCTCGGTCCTGGAGACCAACCTCACCGGCACCTTCCGGGTCGTGAAGCGCGCCAACCGCGGCATGCTGCGCGCCAAGAAGGGCCGCGTCGTCCTGATCTCCTCCGTGGTCGGGCTCCTCGGCTCCGCGGGCCAGGCGAACTACGCCGCCTCCAAGGCCGGTCTGGTCGGCTTCGCGCGCTCCCTCGCCCGTGAGCTGGGTTCGCGCAACCTCACCTTCAACGTCGTCGCGCCCGGCTTCGTGGACACCGACATGACCAAGGTGCTCACCGAGGAGCAGCGGGCCAACATCGTGTCGCAGGTGCCGCTGGGCCGGTACGCGCGGCCCGAGGAGATCGCCGCCGCGGTGCGGTTCCTCGCCTCGGACGAGGCGTCGTACATCACTGGAGCCGTCATTCCCGTTGACGGCGGACTGGGAATGGGTCACTGATCACCATGAGTGGAATCCTCGAGGGCAAGCGCGTCCTGATCACCGGTGTGCTGACGGAGGCGTCCATCGCCTTCCACACCGCCAAGCTGGCCCAGGAGCAGGGCGCCGAGGTCATCCTGACCGCGTTCCCGCGTCCCACGCTGACCGAGCGCATCGCCAAGAAGCTGCCCAGGCCGGCCAAGGTCGTCGAGCTGGACGTCACCAACGACGAGCACCTCGGGCGCCTCGCGGACATCGTCGGCGAGGAGCTGGGCGGCCTCGACGGCGTCGTGCACTCCATCGGCTTCGCCCCGCAGGACGCGCTCGGCGGCAACTTCCTGAACACGCCGTTCGAGTCGGTCGCCACGGCCATGCACGTCTCGGCGTACTCCCTGAAGTCGCTGACCATGGCCTGCCTGCCGCTGATGCAGAACGGCGGCTCGGTCGTCGGCCTCACCTTCGACGCGCAGTTCGCCTGGCCGCAGTACGACTGGATGGGCCCGGCCAAGGCGGCCCTGGAGGCCACCAGCCGCTACATGGCGCGTGACCTGGGCAAGCAGAACATCCGCTGCAACCTGGTCTCGGCCGGTCCGCTCGGCTCCATGGCCGCCAAGTCCATCCCGGGCTTCGGTGAGCTGGCCTCGGTGTGGGACAACCGCTCCCCGCTGGAGTGGGACCTCAAGGACCCGGAGCCGGCCGGCCGCGGTGTCGTCGCGCTGCTGAGCGACTGGTTCCCGAAGACCACGGGCGAGATCGTCCACGTGGACGGCGGTCTGCACGCCATCGGCGCCTGACCAAGAGCACGGTCCGGAGCACTGTCCGGACACCGCGAAGGACCCGCATCCGCCTCGGGTGCGGGTCCTTCACGTGTCACCCGTGCGGCCCAGCCGGCGGGCGGCGGGCCCGCCGTCGGCGCACGCTGGAGTCCGCGTTCCCCACGAGCCTTCCCTCCCCCGTGCCGCCGAGGAGGCCTCTTGTGCGTCCGCTCGCCCGCCTCGCCTCGGCGTCCCTCGCCCTCGCCTGTGTGCTGCTCCTGCCGTACGAAGCGATGTCCCACGCGCGCGTGGGCACCGGGGACTCCGCGCGGGCGGAGCTGTTCGGCTCGGCGTGCCGGGTCCGCGTCGTCGACTCCGACGTGACCGCCCACTGCCACAACCCGTACCCGGCGACCGACTCCGTGCGGCTGCACGTCGAGTGCGCCCGCTGGTGGGACCTCGACAGCGACGCCGCGCCGGTCGAGGCCGGGCCGGCGCAGACCGTACGGCTGGACGGGCGGTGCTGGAAGGAGGTCCGGTCGGCCTGGGTCAGCCACCGGAGGGTGCGGTGAACCGGCCCGGGCGGCACAGGAACGGGTAGCCCGCCGCCTCCGCCTCCGCGGTCCCGGCGTCGCCCGCGCGGATCGCGTCCACCAGCCTGGTGTGGTCCATGTGGCTCTCGGGCGTCAGCTCGCTGCCGACGTCGCTGCGCAGCCAGTCCCGCATCACCTCGCCCAGGTCCGCGTACATCGCGGTCATCACGTCGTTGTGCGAGGCGGCCACGACGGCCAGGTGGAAGGTCGCGTCCGCGGTCACGAACGCCTCGGCGTCACCCGACTCCCAGGCCTCCTCGCGGCGCACCAGGAGCGTGTCCAGCTGCTTGAGGTCCTTCTCCGTGCGGCGCTGCGCGGCGAGCCGGGCGGCGGCCGACTCCAGGGTGGACCGCAGCTCGGCGATATGCCGGGGGTCGGTCCCGGCGAAGCGGCGCTGCATCACGCCCGCCAGCTCACTGATCGCCACGACGTACGTGCCGGAGCCCTGACGGATGTCCAGCAGGCCGTTGTGCGCCAGCGCGCGGACCGCCTCCCGGACCGTGTTGCGGGCGACCCCGAGCTGTTCGACCAGCTCGGGTTCCGTCGGGATGCGGGAACCGACCGGCCACTCGCCCGAGGCGATCTGCTGCCGGAGCGCCGAGATGACCTGCTCGGACAGTGCCGAGCGACGGGGATGGCTCAGAGGCATGACTCACCTTCGCACATGGAGTGGACAATCAATCATCCCATGATTCTATGATGGGCCTCATGGCCAGTGAGGAAGCCCGGACGGACACCCGGACGGAGACGCGCGCAAAGACACGTACGGAAACGCGGATGCGTAAGACACCCGGCGGGGCGGCGACGGTGCCACGGGCGCCCGGCACGCGCGCGTGGACACCGTGGACGACCCGGCTGCTGATCCTCGGCATCGTCCTGGCCGCGCTCAATCTGCGCCCCGCCATCACCAGCCTGGGCGCCCTCCTGGAGGAGGTCCGCGACGGGCTCGGCATGAGCGGCAGCGTCGCCGGACTGCTCACCTCCGTCCCCCCGCTGTGCTTCGCCGTCTTCGGGGTCATGGCACCCCGGGTGGCCCGCCGCTTCGGTCCCGGCGCGGTGGTCTGCGCGGGCATGGCCGCCATCACCGCGGGCCTGCTGATCCGCCCGTACGCCGGCGGGACGGCCGGCTTCCTGGCCGCGACCGCGCTCGCGCTGATGGGGATCGCGGTCAGCAACGTCCTGATGCCGGTCATCGTCAAGCGCTACTTCCCCGACCGGGTCGGCTCCATGACCGGCCTCTACTCGATGGCCCTCGCCTTCGGCACCTCCGTCGCCGCGGCGGCGACCGTGCCGGTGGCGAACGCCCTGGGCGGCCACTGGCAGCCCGGCCTCGCGGTGTGGGCCGTGGTGGGGGCGGCCGCCGTCCTGCCGTGGATCCCGTTCGTGCGCCACCGCGAGGCGCCCTCCGCCGCGCCGCCCGCCCCGTCCGCGGAGCGAACCGCCGAGCCGGCCGCCGGTCAGGCCCCGATACGGATCACCCGCAGCCGTACGGCCTGGGCGCTCGCCGTCTTCTTCGGCCTCCAGGCCACCGCCGCCTACGTCACGATGGGCTGGATGGCGCAGATCTTCCGGGACGCCGGGGTCTCCGCCGGCACGGCTGGGCTGCTGCTCGCCGTGATCATGGTGATGGGCGTGCCGCTCGCCTTCGTCATCCCGCGCGTGGCCACCCGCCTGCCCCACCAGGGCCCGATCGTCCTGGTCCTGGGCCTGTGCGGCCTCGCCGGCTACGCCGGTCTGTACTTCGCCCCGGCGGGCGGTGCCTGGGCCTGGGCCCTGCTGCTCGGCGTGTCGAACTGCGCCTTCCCGCTCGCGCTGACCATGGTCGGCATGCGGGCCAGGACCGGTGCGGGCGTCGCCCAGCTGTCGGCCTTCGCGCAGAGCACCGGCTACCTGATCTCCATCCCCGGCCCGCTCCTGGTCGGCGTGCTCTACCAGCACAGCGGCGGCTGGGGTCTGCCGATCGCGCTGATGAGCGCCCTGATGGTGCCGCAGATCGTGGTGGGCGTCCTGGCAGGCCGCGACCGCACCGTGGAGGACGAGGCGGCCCGCTGAGCCGCGCCGTCGGCGATGACCTGGGCCAGTACCGCGGAGCCGACGTCGTAGCGGTCGCGGATGGCCTCGACGGCACCGTCGATCACGGAACTGTCAAGGCCGAAGGGGGAACCGCCCGTCGCGGCCGCCGCCGTGACGAAGGCGACCCGCCCGGGATGCTCGGAAAGAGCCGGCGGCCCGCCCGGCGCCCCGCACGCGGCGGATGCGAGACTTGCCGCATGCCAGTCCTCGACCCGAACCCCCAGAACGGCCAGAAGAAGATGCTGCTCGTCTTCGGCGGCTTCCTCGCGATCTTCGTGATCATCGGCATCATCGCGACGATCGCCTCGCCCTGACCCCGCCCCCGGCCGGATGGTGGGGTTAACCCCCCGTCCCCTAGGGGGCCAGGGTCAGGGTCAAGTGGGTGGACCTCCGGATGGGTTGGGGCCCGCGGATTCCGTAGCTTCGAGATGTGCCCGCGACAGGCGGGACGCGGAGCACGGACCAGGGACGCCCGAAGACCAGCGGAGGCACTCATGTCGGCCCCTACCCACACCCGGCCTCCCCGCGCGACCCGGGGTGGCCTCGACAGCCGGCTCCCCTGGTGGGCCCTCGCCCTGCCCGTGCTCGCCTTCGTGACGCTGCTCCTGCTGATACTCAACCCCGCCGACGCGCACGCGGCCACCGAGCAGCCGGCCGTCGCCCACCTGCTGGAGCGGCTGCTCCAGCTGGCCGTGGGCTGAGCCCGGGCCCGGGCCCGGACGCGCGTACGGCGGTGAATCCGCATGTCAACTCCCTGCGCCCCGTGGCCTGTTTCATGCGAAGCTGGATGCCATGAGCGTCGCAGAACCCCGCAGGATTGTCCTTTTCCGGCATGCGAAAGCCGACTGGCCACAGGTGACCGACCACGAGCGACCGCTCGCTGATCGGGGTCGCAAGGACGCCGCAGAGGCCGGGCGGCGGCTGGCGGACACGGGTGTCGCCTTCGATCAGGCCCTGTGCTCCACCTCGACCCGGACCCGCGAGACCTGGAAGCTCGCCGTCCACGAGTTCCCGCACCGGCCGAAAACCGTCTACGAGGAGCGGATCTACGAGGCCTCGCCCGGCGAGCTGATCGCCGTGCTCAACGAGACCCCCGACGACCTGCGGAACGTGCTGGTGATCGGCCACAATCCGGGCATGGAGGGACTCACCGAGATCCTGGCCGGCTCGGCCGAGGACGAGGCGCGCGGACGGATGGGGCGCCGGGGCTTCCCGACCGCCGCCTTCGCCGTCCTGACCTTCACCGGCTCCTGGAAGGACGTGGAGCCCGGAGCGGCCTCCCTGGTCGACTACTGGGCGCCGACCGACTGACCCACCCGGCCCCACGCGGCGGGCCCGGCACCGTACGGTCCGGGCCCCTCGCCGCGGGCTCAGAGCCGGTCGGCGGGCAGACCGAGGGCCTCGCCGAGACCCTCGTCCAGCGTGTCCGCGGCCTCGACCTCCTCGCGGGTGATGCCGAGCAGGTAGAGGACGGTGTCCAGGAAGGGCACGTTCACCGCGGTGTGCGCCGCCTCGCGCACCACCGGCTTGGCGTTGAAGGCGACCCCGAGACCCGCCGCGTTCAGCATGTCCAGGTCATTGGCGCCGTCACCGATCGCCACGGTCTGCGACAGCGGTACGCCCGCCTCGGCGGCGAACCGCCGCAGCAGCCGCGCCTTGCCCGCCCGGTCCACGATCTCCCCGGTGACCCGGCCGGTCAGCCTGCCGTCGACGATCTCCAGGGTGTTGGCCTGGGCGAAGTCCAGCCCCAGCCGCTCCTTGAGATCATCGGTGACCTGCGTGAATCCGCCGGAGACGACCCCCACCTGGTAGCCGAGCCGCTTCAGCGTGCGGATCAGGGTGCGGGCACCCGGCGTCAGCCGCACCTCGGCGCGGACCTTGTCCACCACCGAGGCGTCCAGCCCCGCCAGCAGCGCCACGCGAGCGTGCAGCGACTGCTCGAAGTCCAGCTCCCCGCGCATCGCGGCCGCCGTCACGCCGGCGACCTTGTCCTCGCACCCGGCGTGCGCGGCGAACAGCTCGATGACCTCGTCCTGGATCAGCGTGGAGTCCACGTCCATCACCACCAGGCGCTGCGCCCGCCGGTGCAGCCCCGCGGAGACCACCGCGACGTCCACACCGAGCGCGGCGGCCTCGGTGGCCAGCGCCGTGCGCAGGGGCTCGGTCGCCACGCCGGAGACCGCGAACTCGACGGCGGTCACGGGATACTTGGCCAGCCGGAAGATACGGTCGATGTTGCTGCCGACCTCGGTGATCCGGGCCGCTATGGCGGCCGTCGCCTCGGCGGTGAGCGGGTGCCCGAGCACGGTGACCAGGGAGCGGCCGAGCCCGCGCGGCCGGTTGTCGCCGATACCGGAGATGATCTCCGCCTGGAGCTTCAGCGACTCGGCCCAGCTGTGGACGGTGGCCCGCAGATCGCCCTCCAGACCGCGGGGCGGCTCGGTCACGAGCGCGCACAACACGATCCGGCCACGGGTGACGACCTGCTCGATGTCGACGACGTCGACGGAGTAGGCGGCGAGGGTGTCGAACAGGCCGGCCGTGATACCGGGCCGGTCCTTGCCGAAGATCTTGACGAGAAGCGTGGGAACGTCAGAGGTCTGCGTAGCGCTCATGGTGGTCCAACCGTATCCGGCACCCGGTGCCTGCCGCCCCCGAGGTCCGCCTGACGGACAGCGCCACTGTCCGGGCCACCCCGCACCACCCCTCACTCCCCGTCCCTCGGCCGCCTCGGCCGCCTCGGCGGCGCTGGCGGTGGCGGGGGCGGCGGCACCTCGCCCCAGCGGCGTGCCGGCGGCCGTTCCCCCGGGTGCGGGGGCCGCAGGGGTGCTCTCGGCGGCGGCCGGAGCGGGCCGGCCACGGTGGGGGCGCCGTACACGTCGTCGCCCGCCTGACCGTGCGGGCCGACGTACCGTCCGGCGGCACCCTGCCCGTGCCCCGGGTGCGGACCCGGGACGGACGTCCCGTACTCGACGCCACCGGCGTCCGGCGTCGCCACCACCGCGGCACCCCGTGCCAGCCACGTCGCGCGCAACCCCGCAGCGCCGCTCGCCCGCGCCAGCAACGCCCCGGCGGCCCCCGCCCCCACACCCCACAGGGCGCCCAGCAGCAGGGCCGTGCCGAGGTGGGCGCGCAGGTCGAGGCCCGCGTCGAAGGCATCGATGCCGAGTACCGACAGCGAGGCGTGCACCGACACCCCGCTCAGCCAGGACAGCAGCGGCAGTGCCGCCCCGGTCACGAGGCCGAGCCGCAGCGCGCAGCGCCCCACGAATGCGGGGGAGCGCCCCTCGCCGGGCGCCACGGGCGTCCGTACCGCCGTCAGGACCCCGGCCAGCACCATCATCAGGGCCGCCGCCACCGCCAGCAGCCACACCCGTCCGTCCAGCTCCGCCAGCCGCGCCGGTGTGACCGGTTCGTCGGCGCCCGCGCCCAGCAGGTCGTCCAGCGGAGCGGGGAGAACCCGGACGAGTCCGCCGGTGGCCCGCCCGTCCCACGGCACGAACAGGCCGACCGGGACGCCGAGCCAGACCCCGTTCGGCGCGCCGAGGAGCGCGGCGCCCGCGATCCGCCGCGGATGGTGGTCGCCGGCCGCCGCGTACCCGGCCGCCGCGATGCCGGCCGCCACCGCGGTCAGGGCCACCGTGACCACGGCGGACACGGCGGGCCGCACCACCCGGTGCACGGCCGCGCACCCGCGCGGCAGCGGAGTACGGCGCGAGGCCAGGAGCGCGATCAGCAGGACCCCGGCGGACCAGGCCAGTCCGCCCAGCAGGGTCGGCGCGGTGTCGACGCTGAAACCGACCGCGGCCTCGGCGTCGACGAGGTCACCGATCCGGTCGGGGAGCAGCCCGCCGATGTCACCCACGTCCCCGAGCCCCGGAATCTCCACGCCACCGTCGCCACCGCCGGGCAGCGCGTCGATCCCCAGCGCACCGCCGTCGATCGTGATGATGTCGTGACCCGCCCAGGCCAGACCACCCGTCATCGCCACGAACAGAGCGACCACCGCGCCCGCGCGGGCGAGGAGTTCGGCGGGGGAGACGACAACTCCGGCCCCGCGCAGGGAGCGCAGGAAGAAGAACGACAGCAGCAGCGCGCCGACCAGGCTCACGCCCAGTGGCGTGATCTCGATGGCCGAGTACGCCTCCGCCCCCTTCAGTCCGAACGCCGACACGTCTCCGTCCGGTGTCACCGAACCGCCCGCGCCCAGCGCCACGACCGCCGCGGTCATCGGGCCCAGCGAGCCCGCAGCGTCCGCGTCCAGCAGGTGCAGACCGAGCGCCGCCGTTCCCGCCATGCCGATCAACGCCCAGCTCACGGCGGCGATCGCGGACAGCAGCACGTCTCCCCACGGCACCCTGGCGGCATACCCCTCGGACCCGACGCACCCGCACGCGCTCATGGCAGACCCCCCGATCCGCTGCGCGGCTCGGTTGCCGCGCATGTCCCCCTCGCGTGGATTACCACTCTCCGAGCAGGTTTCAACCCCGTCAACGGGATCGGCCGAGGGGTGCCTACGCAGTTTTCACAAGGCCCGACTTTCGGTCAGGGGCCCGAGCCTGAAATAGTTCCCCCCGATGTTCGACATCCCTAGACTCCCCGCGACGGGGGTACATCGGGGGACAACTCAGTGGGGCTTGGAGTGCCGGAACTCGTACTGGAATCCAACGGACGGACCTGGACGCTCGATCCGTCCCGGTCATACGCGCTCGGACGCGATCCGCAGGGGGAGCTTGTCTTTGACGACGCCAGGGTGTCCTGGCGTCACGCCACGATCACTTTCGACGGCCGCAGTTGGGTCGTCGAGGACCACGGGAGCACCAACGGCACGTTCGTGCACGGGCAGCGGGTCCAGCGAATGGAGCTCGGCGCGGGCAGCGTGCTGAACCTGGGTAACGCGAACGACGGACCGCGCGTCGACCTGACCGGCGTACCGGCTTCGGCCGGAACACCGCAGGCCCAGCCCCGGCAGACGCCGCAGGCCCAGCCCCAGCAGCAGCCGTACGCCGCGCAGGGCGCGAACGCCGGCTGGGCCCAGCAGGCCCCGGCACAGCAGCCGCCGCAGCACGGGCAGCCGCATCAGCAGCCCCAGCAGGCCGGCTGGCAGCAGCCGCAGCAGGCCGCACCGCACTTCCCCCAGCAGCAGGGCCCCGGCGGCGCGGCGGGGGCGCCGCCGGTCCACGGCGACCGCAGCCCGACCACGTTCCACCAGTTCTCGCTCGGCCGTGTGATGCGCATCGGCCGTGCCCTGGAGAACGAGCTGGTCGTCTCCGACCTCCAGGTCTCCCGCAACCACGCGGAGTTCCACGCCACGCCCGACGGGCGCATGGAGATCCGTGACCTGGGCTCGCACAACGGCACGTACGTCAACGGCCAGCCGATCGCCAAGGGCGGCTCGCAGCTGCTCGGCCCGGCCGACGTCGTCGGCGTCGGCCACTCGACGTTCCGGATCGTCGGCGACCGGCTCGAGGAGTTCGTCGACACCGGTGAGGTGTCCTTCTCCGCGAGGCACCTGACCGTCACGGTCGACGGCGGCAAGCAGATCCTCAAGGACGTCTCCTTCGGCGTACCGGAGAAGTCGCTGATCGCGGTCATCGGACCGTCCGGCTCCGGCAAGTCGACCCTGCTCAAGGCGCTCACCGGCTACCGGCCGGCCGACCAGGGCGAGGTCCTCTACGACAACCGGAACCTGTACAAGCAGTTCGCCGAGCTGCGTCAGCGCATCGGTCTGGTCCCGCAGGACGACATCCTGCACAAGGAGCTGACCGTCAAGAAGGCCCTCAAGTACGCGGCCAAGCTCCGCTTCCCGGCCGACACCACGGCCGCGGAGCGCGACTCCCGCATCGACGAGGTGCTGCGCGAGCTGAAGCTGGACATCCACAAGGACAAGAAGGTCACGTCCCTCTCCGGTGGTCAGCGCAAGCGCGTCTCGGTCGCCCTGGAGCTGCTCACCAAGCCGTCGCTGATCTTCCTGGACGAACCGACCTCCGGCCTCGACCCCGGCATGGACCGCGACGTCATGCAGCTGCTGCGCGGGCTGGCCGACGACGGCCGCACGGTCCTCGTCGTCACCCACTCGGTGGCCGAGCTGGCGATCTGCGACAAACTGCTGGTGATGGCGCCGGGCGGCTCGGTGGCCTACTTCGGCCCGCCGGAGGAGGCGCTGAACTTCTTCGGCTACGACACCTGGGCCGACGTCTTCTCCGCCTTCGAGAACTACCGCGACTACGACTGGGCGGGCCGCTGGAAGGGCTCGCAGCACTACCAGATGTACGCCGCGGACATCGACGCCGTCGCCCCGCAGTCCGTAGCGGTGCCGGCGATGCAGGCCATGAAGCCGCCGAAGCCGCAGGGCTGGATGTCGCAGTTCGTGACGCTGGTGCGGCGCTACGTCTCGGTGATCGTCTCCGACAAGGGCTTCCTCGCCCTGATGGTGATCCTGCCGGCCGTGCTCGGCGCGGTGAGCCTGCTGATCGACGCGGACAAGGGCCTGCTGCCCAACCCGCCCAATCCGCAGAGCGGCCGGATCATCCCGAACGGCACCGCCACCACGGTCCTGCTGATCCTCGCCGTGGGCGCCTGCTTCGCCGGCGCCGCGAACTCGGTCCGCGAGCTGATCAAGGAACGGGTGATCTACGAGCGGGAACGCGCGACCGGCCTGTCGCGGTCCGCGTACCTGATGTCCAAGGTCTTCGTACTCGGCATGATCACCGTGCTGCAGGGCCTGCTGGTCGGTGTGATCGGCTTCGCCAACCGCGAGATCCCCGAAGAGGGCCTGATCCTCGGCGGCGCGACCCTCGTCGAACTGTCACTGCCGATCATGGCGCTGGGCTTCACGTCGATGATGTTCGGCCTGATCATCTCGTCGCTGGTGAAGACCGCCGAGAAGACCATGCCGCTGCTGGTCATGTTCGCGATCATCCAGGTCGTCTTCACCGGCTGCCTCTTCGCGCTGAACGGCGCGGTCGGCGTCAACCAGTTCTCGTACCTCATGCCCTCGCGCTGGGCGGTGGCCGCGGCCGGCGCCACGCTGGACTTCAACAAGATCAGCCCGCCCGAGGAGGGCGCCGGGGCCGATCCGCTGTGGGAGCACACCGTGGCCGCCTGGGGCATGGACATGGCCGCCCTGATCGTCCTGGGCGTGATCTGCGGCTTCTTCGTGGCGCGCTTCCTGCGCCGGCACGAGCCCGAGGTCATGCGCAAGTGACACGGGCCGCGGGTGACCGCGGCGAGACGCCCCGAAGGGCGGCACCCCGTCAGGAGGGTGCCGCCCTTCGGCGTGCGATCGGCGTCCGCGTCGGCGTCGGTCCGAAGAGGTCCGCGCCGACCTCAGTACGCGCTGTCGACGTTGTCCATGGTGCCGTACTTGTCCGCGGCGTAGTTGCACGCGGCGACGATGTTGGCGACCGGGTCCCAGATGTTCTTCGAGGTGCCGGCCACGTGGTAGGCCTCGAAGGTCGGCGGGATGACCTGGAGCAGGCCCTTCGACGGGATGCCGTTGATGGCGTTGATGTCCCAGTCGTTGATGGCCTTCGGGTTGCCGGAGGACTCCCGCATGATGTTGCGGTGGATGCCCTCGTAGGAGCCGGGGATGTCGTGCTTCTTCATGATGGCCCGGGCCTCGCGGATCCAGCCGTCGAGGTTGTTCGGGTACGACTTCTTGACCTCGGCGCGCTTGGCGGACCGGCTGGCGGCCTCCTTCGCCTCACGCTTCGCGGCGGCCTTCTTCGCGGCCTTCTTCGCCGCGGCCTTCTCGGCGGCGGCCTTCTTCGCGGCCGCCTCCTTCTTGGCCTCGATGGTGGCGACCTTCTGGCTGGCACCGGCCAGCTGGCCGGTGACGCCGGCGTGGACGTCCTGGATCTGCTTGGTGCTGTACGCCACCTTGGCCGTCGGAGCGGCCTCGCTCGTGGTCGTCTGGCCGCTGGCCGGCACGGCGGTGAGGGCGACGGCGGCGGCGCCGAGCGTGCCGACACCGGCTATGGCGGCCTTCTGGGTGCGGGTCAGGGAACGACTGCGACCACGGGAAAGGATGTTCTTGAGCATGGCGGGATAGACCTCTTCGGATAGCGCGGAGGTCGCTCTCGTCCGGTGGGGACAGGGGTGCTTCCGGCACAAACGCCGTGGGGGAGAACCCACGGCGCTGAGCGACGAGAGCAATTCTTAGCGGCCGCAAAATCCGGAGGCAAAGGTGTGACGTACGATCCGGGGTAGTGGATCAGGGAACGGCGAAACGGGGCAGATTGGACTATCTGCCCCGCTCAAAACGGACGAGTGGTACTCCTACTCCTCTTCGTACGTGACGTGCGCCCTATGCCCGGGCTCACATCGACCCCCCGCCGTTCTCACCGTTGGTTGCTGAAGCAATGCACTGTGTGAGTGGCCGTGCGGCCCTCTCCTACGGCAGGAGGAGATGCACGTCGCCGAACTCGTGCCACAGGTAGCGCCCCTGTACCGCCGCGTCGTACCCGAGGTCGATCGCCGCCCGCCCCGCCACCGCCTCCAGCATCAGCAGGTGCGAGGCCTCGGGCTCGTGCAGCCCGGTCAGCAGACCGTCCACCACCCGCACCCCGCGCTCCGGGGTCACGACCAGATCCGTCCACCCCGCCCGCGCCCGTACGACACCGCCACCGCCGGCCGCCGACTCCACCGCCCGCACGGCGGTCGTCCCCACGGCCACCACCCGCCGCCCGGCGGCCCGCGCGGCGTTGATCAGCCGCGCCGACTCCCCGGGTACCGAGAACCGCTCCGGATACGGCGGCTCGTGCGACTCCGCCGAAGCCACTCCCGTGTGCAGCGTCACGGGCGCGAACTGCACGCCGCGGCTCACCAGCTCCGTCACCAGCCGTGCAGTGAAGGGGCGCGCCGCGCTCGGCATCTCGGCGCTGCCCGTCCCGTCGGGCGTCGCCAGCGCGAACACCGTCTGGTACACGGACAGCGGCTGGTCCCGCTCCGTGTACGAGTAGCGAATGGGCCGCCCGTGCTCCCGCAGCACCGCGGTCACCTCCGCCCCCGACGCCCGCGCCCACCACAACCGGTCCCCGCGCGTACTCAACGGCTCCTCCGCCACCAGCCGCCCACCGCCCGGCAGCCGCACCACCGTCCCCTTCGCCACGCACGCACGCGCGCGCGTGGTGCCCCGCCCGTCCGGCTCCCGCACCTCCACCGCCCACCGGCCGTCGTCCCCGCGTGTGGAGAAGTGCACCACCACGCGCGTGTGCCCGACCGACCCGTCGACCGCGGCGGCCAGCGTCGGTGACGTGTTGACCACCAGCAGATCACCGGCCCGCAGCAGCCCGGGCAGCTCACCGAAGACGTGATGCGACACCTCGGTGCCCCGCGACACCAGCAGCCGTACGCCGTCCCGGTCCAGGCCCGGCCCCCGCTGCTCGGCCGGCACCCGCGCCGACAGCTCCTCCGGCACCCTCAGCGCCACCGTCATGACCGAGCCTCCAGCAGGGCCGGAGCCGCGTAGCGCCCACTGGCCGGCCGCTCGTCCAGCAACCGCAGGAGCGCCGGAACGACACCGACCGGATCGGGCCTCGGATCGTCGTCGTCCGGTACGGCCGCCGCGTACAGGTCCGTGGCCATGTCCCCCGGATCCACCGCCCAGACCCGCAGCCCCGGCTCCTCGACGCCCAGCACCGCCGCCAGCTGGTCCAGCGCCGCCTTCGACGCCCCGTAGCCGCCCCACGTCTCGTACGCCTCGGCCGCCGCGTCCGAGCTGATCGTCAGCACCGCGCCCGCCGGAGCCGCCCGCAGCGCCGGCAGCGCCTCCTGAACCAGGCCGAGCGCGGCCACGACGTTCACCTCCAGGGCCCGCCGCAGCCCGTCCGCCGGCAGCTCCGCCAGCCGCACCAGCGGCTCCGCACCCAGCGCGCTCGCGTTGCTGACCAGCAGATCCACCCCGCCCAGCCGCCCCGCCTCCGTCACCAGCCCGGCCCGGTGCCAGGGCTCGGTGACGTCCCCGGGCAACGCCGTCACGCGCGTGCCGTACGCCTCCAGCGCCGCCGCCGTGTCCTTGAGCACCTCAGGGGTCCGGGCGTCCAGCACCAGATCCCACCCCCGAGCCGCCAACGCCTCGGCGAGCGCTCGGCCCAGCCCCTTCGACGCTCCCGTGATGATCGCGACCGGCATGACACACGTCCCCTCGTCGTCCCCGCCGCCACCCGTCCGGTACGGCGTGATCCTCAACGTAGGAACCGGGCCCCGCCCGCCGCCTCGGGCACCGGCCCCAACCCGGCGGGGTCCTTCGCCCTAGGCCGGAAGGACGGGACCTCGGACCTAGGCCCACCGCCCTAGGCGGCGGCGGTCACAGGTCCGATCCCCCTGTCACCCCCCGCCGGTACCGTGAGGACATGAGTCAAGGCCCCCGGTCCGGCCTCGCCGCGGTGAGTTCCGCGCTGCTGGCCATGAGCAGACACCTGGAGGTGCGCGACGTCCTCAAGACGATCGTCGCCTCCGCCCGCGAGCTGCTGGACGCCCAGTACGCCGCCCTCGGCGTCCCCGACGACCACGGCGGCTTCGCCCAGTTCGTGGTCGACGGCGTCAGTGACGAGCAGTGGAAGGCCATCGGCCCGCTCCCGCGCCAGCACGGCATCCTCGCCGCGATGCTCCACGAGGCCACGCCCGAGCGGCTCGCCGACGTCCGCGAGGACCCGCGTTTCGGCGGCTGGCCATCCGCGCACCCCGACCTGGTGGACTTCCTGGGGCTGCCGATCCGCGACGGCGACGAGATCATCGGCGCACTCTTCCTGGCCAACAAGCTGTGCCCCGTGGAGGGACACCCCCCACACCCCCCGGGCCCGAAACCTGAAGGCACCTGCGGCTTCACCCCGGACGACGAGGAACTGCTCGGCATCCTCGCCCAGCACGCCGCCATCGCCCTCACCAACGCGCGCCTGTACGAACGCAGCCGCGAGCTGACCATCGCCGAGGAGCGCTCCCGCCTCGCCCACGAGCTGCACGACGCGGTCAGCCAGAAGCTCTTCTCGCTGCGCCTGACCGCCCAGGCCGCCACCGCCCTGGTCGACCGTGACCCCGCGCGGGCCAAGGGCGAACTGCAGCAGGTCGCCGCCCTCGCCGCGGAGGCAGCCGACGAGCTGCGCGCCGCCGTCGTGGAGCTGCGCCCCGCCGCCCTGGAGGAGGACGGCCTCGTCGCCACCCTGCGCACCCAGATCCAGGTCCTCGACCGCGCCCACACCGCGCGCGTGACCTTCGCCGGACACGGGGTCAAGGCCCTGCCCGCCGCCCAGGAGGAGGCGATGCTGCGCGTCGCCCAGGAGGCGCTGCACAACGCCCTGCGCCACTCCGAGGCGGCACGCGTCGAGGTGACCCTGCACCGGAAGGGCACCGGGGCCGTACTGCGGGTCACCGACGACGGCAGCGGCTTCGACCCGCGCACCGTGCGCCGCGCGGGACGCCACCTCGGCCTGGTCTCGATGCGCGACCGGGCCAACGGCACCGGGGGAAGACTCACCGTGCAGTCCGCGCCCGGCAAGGGCACCACGATCGAGATGGAGGTCCCCGGTGGCTGACGCAATCAAGGTGCTGCTCGTCGACGATCACCAGGTGGTCCGCCGGGGCCTGCGCACCTTCCTGGAGGTGCAGGACGACATCGTCGTGGTCGGGGAGGCCGCCGACGGCGCCGAAGGAGTCGACCGCGCCCTGGAACTGACACCCGACGTGATCCTCATGGACGTCAAGATGCCCGGCATGGACGGCGTCGACGCGCTGCGCAGGCTCCGCGAACTGGACAACCACGCGCGCGTACTGGTCGTCACCAGCTTCACCGAGCAGCGCACCGTCGTCCCGGCCCTGCGCGCGGGCGCGGCGGGTTACGTCTACAAGGACGTCGACCCCGAGGCGCTGGCCGGCGCCATCCGCTCCGTCCACGCCGGCCACATCCTGCTCCAGCCCGAGGTGGCCGGCGCCCTGCTCAGCCAGGACGAGGGAAACTCCGGCCAGGGCAGGGCCGGTTCACTCACGGAGCGCGAGCGCGAGGTGCTGGGGCTGATCGCGGACGGCCGCTCCAACCGGGAGATCGCGCGGGCGCTGGTGCTCTCCGAGAAGACCGTCAAGACCCACGTCTCGAACATCCTGATGAAGCTCGACCTGGCGGACCGCACCCAGGCCGCGCTGTGGGCCGTACGCCACGGCGTGACCGGCTGACGGAAGGTTCCCTTCCGGTCGGAGATTCATACCGTCGTGGGAATGTCCCCCGTATGGCGCATCCTTTGCGGGGGCCGGCCGTTCTCCAGTGCGTGCCGCGGCGACTGCCGCGGCGTTCGCAAGGAGGGCTTGTAAGTGAAGAACCTGAAGAAGGCAGCGGCCGTGACGATGGTGGCCGGCGGGCTGATCGCCGCCGGCGCGGGGATGGCCTCCGCCACCGACGGGTCCCAGGCCCACGGCGAGGCCGTCGGCTCCCCGGGCGTCGCCTCCGGCAACCTGGTCCAGGCGCCGATCCACATCCCGGTCAACGCCGTCGGCAACAGCGTCAACGTCATCGGCGTCCTGAACCCGGCCTTCGGCAACCTGGGTCTCAACCACTGACCCAGGCCGTCAACGATGCCTGCGGCCTCCCGGGCTCCCTGGGAGGCCGACCGGCACCAGCCAGTCCGTCCGGCGTGTGAGGACGAGGCCGTTCAGGCCGAAAGCGGCGTCTGGGGGCGCAGCCCCCGGGTCGCCCACACCAGTGCCCGGGTACAGGGTGAGAACGGTCACCGCATCCCCCGCCCCCGCTCCTCCACAACGGAGTTGTACGCCGCGACCAGCGCCCGCCGTGCCGTCCGCTCCACCGGCCGCAGCGCCTCCCCCCGCGCCGCCATCTCGGACGCGCTCACCGCCCCACCGTGACCGTTCTCATACGCCAGCGACACCAGCGCCCCCACCCGCTGCGCCAACTCCAGCACCCGCACCGCCCGCGGCGGATACCCCGGCGCCAGCACCTCCCGACCGCGCTCGGCCCGCGCCCGGTACGCGGCGACCGCCGCCTCCGCCACCGGCCCCGACCCGGCCACGTCCAGCCGCGTCAGCATCTCCGTCGCGTCGCGCAGCGCCTCCGCCAGCTCCCGCTCCGCCTCCCCGAGCGAGGGCACGTCCGCGGGCGGCGCCTCCCGCACCGGCAGGCAGTGCCAGACCACCTCGACGTGCACGTCACCCTCGGGCCCGGCCTCGTGCACCTCGGGCACCAGCCCCACCGCCGCACCGTGACAGACCACGGCCTCCTCCGCCTCCAGCGCCCGCGCGTTGAAGTCCGGCGGACCGCTCAGGCCCAGCGGATGCCCCGGCGAGGGCAGCGCGACCCGCAGCCCCGTCGCCCCGAGCGCCCGCAGCCGGCCGAGCGCCAGCGTGAGACCGACGGGCGCCGGTTCGCCGGGCAGCCCCTCCACTCGATGCACCGCGTCCTCCCCGACGATCGCCACCGCGGCGTCATCAGGCGAGACCAATCCGGCAATAAGGGCATTTCCCCAGGCGGCAAGGCGCCCTGCGCGTGGTTCCGAGAGCATGCCCCCACCCTAAGGACCGGACCGATGGAACGGTCATGCCGACCGGTGGCGTAGATTTCCTGGAGGGCCTGCGCCCACCGGCGCGGCGACCCGAGCCAAGGCGTACGCGACAGCCGAGACCGGCCACAATGCAAGGGGAGACAACGCGCTCATGAGCGATGTTCTGGAGCTTCAGGACGTATCCGTGGTCCGCGAGGGCCGGGCTCTGGTGGACCAGGTCTCCTGGTCGGTGAAGGAGGGCGAACGCTGGGTCATCCTCGGCCCCAACGGCGCCGGCAAGACCACCCTCCTCAATGTCGCGTCCAGCTACCTCTACCCCAGCCAGGGCACCGCCACCATCCTCGGCGAGACGCTCGGCAAGCCCGGCACCGACGTCTTCGAGCTGCGCCCGCGCATCGGCATGGCCGGCATCGCCATGGCCGACAAGCTGCCCAAGCGCCAGACCGTCCTGCAGACCGTGCTGACCGCCGCCTACGGCATGACGGCGGGCTGGCACGAGGACTACGAGGACATCGACGAGCAGCGCGCCCGCGCCTTCCTCGACCGCCTCGGCATGACCGAGTACCTGGAGCGGAAGTTCGGCACCCTCTCCGAGGGCGAGCGCAAGCGCACCCTCATCGCCCGCGCCCTGATGACCGACCCCGAGCTGCTGCTCCTGGACGAGCCGGCCGCCGGCCTCGACCTCGGCGGCCGCGAGGACCTCGTCCGCCGCCTCGGCCGGCTCGCCCGCGACCCCATCGCGCCCTCCATGATCATGGTCACCCACCACGTCGAGGAGATCGCGCCGGGCTTCACCCACGTCCTGATGATCCGTCAGGGCAAGGTCATGGCCGCCGGCCCGCTGGAGCTGGAACTCACCTCCCGCAACCTCTCCCTCTGCTTCGGACTCCCGCTGGTCGTCGAGCAGAACGGCGACCGCTGGACCGCACAGGGCCTGCCGCTGTCCTGACCCGCCCCCCGTGCGCCCTGTCCCCAGCCCACCCGACGGACCTACCATGACCACGTGAACGACATCGACGCATGGGTGTGGTGGCTCGTCGCCGCGGCAGCGCTCGGAATCCCGCTCGTCGTGACCGCGATGCCGGAGTTCGGGATGTTCGCCGTCGGGGCGGTCGCCGCCGCCGTGGCCTCCGGGTTCGGCGCGGACCTCGTCGTCCAGGTCCTCGTCTTCGTCGTCGTATCGGTCGCCCTCATCGCGGTCGTACGGCCCGTCGCCGCCCGGCATCGCTCCCAACAGCCCCAACTGGCCACGGGAGTCGACGCCCTGAAGGGCAGACAGGCCGTCGTCGTGGAGCGGGTCGACGGCTCCGGCGGCCGGATCAAACTCGCCGGCGAGATCTGGTCGGCACGCGCACTGGACACCGGACGCGCCTTCGAAGCGGGCGAGGAAGTCGACGTCGTGGACATCGAGGGGGCCACGGCGATCATCATGTGACCCCGCCGTGCGCAAGTGGCCCGAACGGGCCCCGAGTCGTGCGACGGTCTGTCAGACTCGACCAGCAAGATCCTCAACAGCCGTAAGATCAGCAGTAGTCAGGGTCAGTGAACAGGGTCGGAGAAGGGGACGGACAACCACGATGGAACCGGTCATCATCGTTTTGATCATCCTGGTGGTGTTGGTCTTCATCGCCCTGATCAAGACCATCCAGGTCATCCCGCAGGCCAGCGCCGCCATCGTCGAGCGCTTCGGCCGCTACACGCGGACCCTGAACGCGGGCCTCAACATCGTGGTCCCGTTCATCGACACCATCCGCAACCGCATCGACCTGCGTGAACAGGTCGTCCCCTTCCCGCCGCAGCCGGTCATCACCCAGGACAACCTGGTCGTCAACATCGACACCGTCATCTACTACCAGGTGACCGACGCCCGCGCCGCGACCTACGAAGTCGCCAGCTACATCCAGGCCATCGAGCAGCTCACCGTCACCACGCTGCGCAACATCATCGGCGGCATGGACCTGGAACGGACCCTGACCTCCCGCGAGGAGATCAACGCGGCCCTGCGCGGCGTCCTCGACGAGGCCACCGGCAAGTGGGGCATCCGCGTCAACCGCGTCGAGCTCAAGGCGATCGAACCGCCCACCTCCATCCAGGACTCGATGGAGAAGCAGATGCGCGCCGACCGCGACAAGCGCGCCGCCATCCTCCAGGCCGAAGGTGTCCGGCAGTCCGAGATCCTGCGCGCCGAGGGCGAGAAGCAGTCCCAGATCCTGCGCGCCGAAGGTGAGGCCAAGGCCGCCGCCCTGCGCGCCGAGGGCGAGGCCCAGGCCGTCCGCACGGTCTTCGAGGCCATCCACGCCGGCGACCCGGACCAGAAGCTGCTCTCCTACCAGTACCTCCAGATGCTCCCGAAGATCGCCGAGGGCGACGCCAACAAGCTCTGGATCGTCCCCAGCGAAATCGGCGACGCCCTCAAGGGCCTGTCCGGCGCCATGGGCAACCTCGGGGGCCTGGGCGGCGGCGGCAACGGTACCCCCAGCGTCCCCGCGCAGGAACGCCGAGAGAAGCCGTCGATCGACTGAGGCGCGGTACGCGCCCTCAGGGGCGCGGGGCTGTGTCGACATGCGGCTCCGCCGCTTGGGCGCGACCAGCCACAGCCGACCCGCACCCGGCATCGAAACCCGGATGCACGGCGGCGCGGCCGTCACGCCGCGTCCAGCACCAACCACCCCGGCAACGCCTCGAAGTCGTCCCGAGCCAGCGCCAGCAACATCGCATCGGCGGGCGTGGGCTCGAACGGCTCCCGAAGCAACGGCATCCCCGCCTGCTCCGGCGTCCGGTTCGCCTTGCGGTGATTGTCCTCCGCACAGGAGGCCACCGTGTTCAGCCACGAGTCCTGCCCGCCGTGCGACCTCGGCACCACGTGGTCGACGGTCGTCGCCCGCCGGCCGCAGTACGCGCACCGGTGCCGGTCCCGGACCAGCACGCCCCGCCTCGACCAGGGAGCGCGTCTTCGAAAGGGCACCCGTACGTACTGGCAGAGCCTGATCACCCGTGGCGCCGGTATGTCGAGCGCGGCTCCGCGCATCCGCAGTTCGGGGTGGGCCTGCTCGACGACGGCCTTGTCCTGGAGCACCAGAACGACGGCTCGGTTCAACGTCACCGTCGACAACGGCTCGAAGCTCGCGTTCAGCACCAGCGTGTCCCGCATACCAGCCCACCTCCCGTGTGCACCGGCCCACCCCGTGGCGGGCTGGGATCAACTCTGGCCGGGCACGCCGAGATGGACAACGCAATATCCGCTGCTCCAGGGGCGACGATCTCCCCCCGCCACCCCTGGCAATAAAAATGCCCGCCCCTGATCCATTCCAAGACCGGGGGCGGGCAAACGTTCCATGAACGCTCGGAACGCTCAGCTGTCGGCGGGCACCTCGTACTCACCGATCAGCTGGGCGCGCCCGATCGTGTGGAACCGCAGATTGAAGCCGACGAACGCCGGGCTTCCCTCCGCGTCCGGGCCGAGCTTCTCCTGGTCCACGGCGTACACCGTGAACACGTAGCGGTGCGGCCCGTCGCCGGGCGGCGGGGCGGCACCGCCGAAGTCCTTGCTGCCGTAATCGTTGCGCGCCTGTACGGCACCCTGGGGCAGCCCCTCGAAGGTGCCGCTGCCCGCGCCCACCGGAAGCTCGGTCACCGACGCCGGGATGTCGAACACCACCCAGTGCCAGAACCCGCTGCCCGTCGGGGCGTCCGGGTCGTAGCAGGTCACGGCGAAGCTCTTGGTCTCGGCGGGGAAGCCCTCCCACCGCAGGTGCGGAGAGGTGTTGCCGGCCGCGTGGACCTGAGCGTCCTTGAGCGTCCCGCCCTCCTGGACGTCGTCGCTCGTGACCGTGAACGACGGCACGGGCGGGTGGAAGTCATGGGGGAGCGGACGCCGCTTCAGCTCGGTCACCTCGGTACCTCCTGAATGTCTGGTGCAGAGATGACCGAGCCTAGATCCATCAGAACCAGTTCCGCTTGCTGCCGACCTCGGACAGCCACTGGTTGAGGTACGCCGTCCAGTCCGTGCCCTGGTAGTCGTTCAGCCCCACCTTGAAGGAGCGGAAGGTGTCACTGCCCTCGCTGAACAGCCCGGGCTTCTTGTCCATCTCGAGAACGACGTCCATGGCCTGCGCGTCGGCGACAAAGCTCAGCTCGACCTGGTTCAGCCCCCGGTACTGCTGGGGCGGCAGGAACTCGATCTCCTGGTAGAAGGGCAGCTGCTGCCGCGTACCCCGGATGTGGCCACGCTCCATGTCGGCGCTCTTGAACCGGAAGCCCAGCCCGATGAACGCGTCCAGGATCGCCTTCTGCGCCGGCAGCGGATGCACGTTGATCGGGTCCAGGTCACCGGAGTCCACGGCACGGGCGATCTCCAGCTCCGTGGTGACGCCGATGTTCATCCCGCGCAGCGACTGCCCGTCGATCATGGTGACCGGCGTCTCCCAGGGGATCTCCAGCCCGAACGGCACCGCGTGCACGACACCGGCCTTCAGCTCGAAGGCACCGCCGAGCCGCACCTTGGCGAACTCGATGTCCTGCTTGTACTCCTGGTCGCCGCTCTCCACCTCGACCTTGGCCTGGAGCCCGACGGAGAGCCCCTCGATCTCCTGGTCGACGGATCCGCCCTGGATCCGCACCTCGCCCTGGACGACACCCCCCGGTACGACGTTGACCTCATTGAGCACGGTCTCGACCGAAGCCCCGCCGGCCCCCAGGCTCGCGAGCAGCTTCTTGAACGCCATGTCTCTCCTCCAGGCTTGCGTGTGAACCCTTGATCTCTACAAACGCGATCCGGCCGTGGCCGGTTCCGCGCCACACCCTGGCAAGCCGGACGCCCCATGGCCAGCCCGCGCACGGACCCGGCTGCGTTACGCTCGGACGGCATGATCGCGAGCCCTGACCGTACGCCCCTGCCCAGGGAATTCTTCGACCGGCCCGTCCTCGAGGTGGCCCCCGATCTCCTGGGCCGCGTCCTCGTGCGCGACACCCCGGACGGTCCGATCGCCCTCCGCCTGACGGAGGTCGAGGCCTACGACGGTCAGCACGACCCCGGCTCGCACGCCTACCGCGGCCGGACCCCCCGCAACGACGTGATGTTCGGTCCGCCCGGACGCGTGTACGTCTACTTCACCTACGGCATGTGGTTCTGCATGAACCTGGTGTGCGGTCCCGACGGCACCGCGAGCGCCGTCCTGCTCCGCGCCGGCGAGATCATCGAGGGCGCCGAGCTGGCCCGAACTCGTCGGCTCTCCGCCCGCAGTGACAAGGAACTGGCCAAAGGACCGGCCCGCTTGGCCACTGCCCTGGGGGTGGACCGATCTCTCGACGGCACCGACGCGTGCACGTCGGAGGACACCCCGCTGCGCATCCTGACGGGCACCCCCGTGCCCCGCGACCAGGTGCGGAACGGTCCGCGGACCGGAGTGTCCGGCGAGGGCGGGGTCCATCCGTGGCGTTACTGGGTTGCCGACGATCCGACGGTCAGCCCGTATCGGGCCCATGTCCCGAAGCGGCGCCGAAGTTGACTCTCCTTTGGGGGGCGCGTAACGTAGCCCGAGCCGCTTGACCCGGTTACGGCATTCGCCAGCAGCCGAGAGCGGCCAACCCACTACCTACGACTTCCCTCAGCGGGAGTGAATTCGTCATGCCTGCATGCCCGAATTCAAACTCGCCGGACCCGATTATGAGTCCGCGAAGGAATCGGCTAACGTAGTGAATGTCGAAAGGCCGACGGGCGAAAGCCCGAAAGCGCGAGACAAACCCGCCGACCGGGAATCGGATCGAAAAGGATCTGATAGAGTCGGAAACGCAAGACCGAAGGGAAGCGCCCGGAGGAAAGCCGCGAGACAGTGTCTCGGGTGAGTACAAAGGAAGCGTCCGTTC
>NZ_JBHYJX010000073.1:0-27167 GCF_042740985.1 Streptomyces sp. NPDC058985
GTGGCCGGACAGAACAGCCAGAGGACAGTCCAGCAGGACCTCAGTCAGCGGCAGAGTCACGACCACCGGAACCTGACTATCAGGATCAATGTCAGTGGTGCCTGCGAGGATGCGGGCATGGAATCGACGACGATCGTGCAGGAGTTCTGGTCCCGCATGCAGGCCCGCGACTGGGCGGGCCTGGGTGCGCTGCTCGCCGACGACCTGGTGGTGGAGTGGCCGGTCAGCGCCGAGCGGATCGTGGGCCGCGCCGACTTCGTCGCCGTCAACGCGCGGTACCCGGAGGGCTGGTCCATCCACGTCCTACGCGTCGTCGCGGACGGGGACGGCGAGACCGTGGTCTCCGAGGTGGAGGTCCCGCACGACACGATGGGCGTCCACCGGGTCGTGTCGCTCTGGACGGTCCGCGACGGCCGGATCACCGGCGGCCGGGAGTACTGGACGGAGCTGGGCTCGGACCCGTCCCCGCAGTGGCGGGCGGAGTTCGTCCAGCCCCTGTGACACCTGCGACCCCTGTGGTCGGCCCCTTCACCAGGCGGCGGCCCGGAGCACCTCCGCCGCGATGTCCGGCACGGTCCGGCCGTCCGTGGCCACGCGAACCGTGCCCGCGGGAGCCTCCTCGGCCAGCCGCCGGGCCATGCGCAGGCTCCGCTCGATGTGGACGCCGAGCTGCGAACCGGTCTCCCGCAGGGCGAGCCGCTGCCGCACGGTGGCGTCGTCGGCGGTCAGCAGCACCGGGGTGACCCGCACCCGGGTGACCGGCACCCCGCCCCCGCCCATGGCCCGCCCGATCATCGGCGCCTCCAGGATGCTCACGGTGTTGGTGTAGATCAGCCTGCGCTGTCCGAGCGCCGCGTAGTTCGCCCACACCGCCGCGATGTTCCGCTCCGTCACCGCCGTGCGGTGCGGGTCCCCTTCGGGGGCGGGATGGATCTGGTCCATGCCGTCCCCCTCGATGAGGCAGTGCGCTGTCCCGGCGCCCCGCAACAGCGCGGACACCTCCCACCCGACGGTGCTCTTGCCGACGCCGGAGCCACCGCCGATGAGCAGCAGGTCGTACGTGGTCATGACCGGCCCCCCCGTGCGTGCTTCAGTCCCGCGCCGCCTCCGGATGCAGCCGTACCCAGCCCGCCCATGCCGACGTGATCATTTCCTCGACGTCGTACTTGGCCTTCCAGCCGAGTTCGACGGCGGCGCGGTCGGCCGAGGCGACGACGCGGGCCGGGTCGCCGGGGCGGCGGGGGGTGACCGTCGGAGGGTGGTCGTAGCCGGTGAGGGCGTTGATGCGGTCGATCATCTCGCGGACGGAGACGCCCTCGCCCCGGCCGATGTTGAGGGTGAGGGTGCGGCCCGGCGATGACTGGAGGGCGCGGGCCGCGGCGACGTGGGCCTCGGCCAGGTCGACGACGTGGATGTAGTCGCGGACGCAGGTGCCGTCCGGCGTCGCGTAGTCGTCGCCGAAGACGCGCGGGGCGGCGCCCTCGGTCAGCTTCTCGAAGACCATCGGGACGAGGTTGTAGACGCCGGTGTCGGCCAGCTCGGGGCTCGCCGCGCCCGCGACGTTGAAGTAGCGCAGCGAGGCCGTGGACAGGCCCGTCGCCCGGCCGGTGGCGCGGACCAGCCACTCGCCGGCCAGCTTGGTCTCGCCGTACGGCGACATGGGCGCGCACGGCGTCTCCTCCGTCACCAGGTCGACGTCCGGCATGCCGTACACGGCGGCGGAGGAGGAGAAGACGAAGGACGGGACCTCGGCCGCCGTGACCGCGTCGAGCAGGACGCGCAGACCCTCGACGTTCTCCCGGTAGTAGTGCAGCGGCAGGTCCACCGACTCGCCGACCTGCTTCTTCGCGGCCAGGTGCACGACGCCGGTGACGGAGTGGTCGGCGAGGGCGCGGGCGATCCGTTCGCCGTCCAGGACCGAGCCCACCACCAGCGGGACGCCGTCGGGGACGCGGTCGGCGATACCGGTGGACAGGTCGTCGTACACCACCGCCTTCTCGCCCGCCTCGGTCATCGCCCGTACGACGTGCGCCCCGATGTATCCGGCGCCGCCGGTGATCAGCCAGGTCATGTGCGGCCGTCCCCTGTGTGAGTGGTCCTGGGCGGACCGTGGTCGTGAGTGTCCCTGGTGGACATGATCCTTCATCCCGGGCCCCGCGGGCGCCCGCACCCCTCAGGACGGTGCCGGGGCCGGATCGGTGCCGTACGCGTCCAGGGCGGAGGTGAGCCGGTCGAGGCGGTCGCGCAGCTCCTGGACCTCGGTCACGTCCAGCCCCGTCGCCGCGGCGATCCGGCGCGGCACCTCGGCGGCCCGCTCGCGCAGCGCGACGCCCTCCCCGGTCAGCCGCACCTCCACCGACCGCTCGTCGCGCGCGCTGCGCTCCCGCCGGACCAGACCGGCCGCCTCCAGCCGCTTGAGCAGCGGCGAGAGCGTGCCGGAGTCGAGGCGGAGGTGCTCGCCGAGCTTCTTCACGGGCAGTTCGCCGTGCTCCCACAGCACCAGCAGCACCAGGTACTGCGGGTAGGTGAGTCCCAGGTCCTTGAGGACCACGCGGTAGACGCCGCCGAAGGCGCGGGACGCGGCGTTCAGGGAGAAGCAGATCTGCTGGTCCAGGCGGAGCCAGTCGGTCGCGGGCGTGGTCATGGGATCCAGGGTAGCCGACCGGACGTCATTAAGTTGTGCGCAATTTAGTTGCGCGCAGTCAAGTTGCGTGCTCTACTTGTCGGCGTCAGAGGTCGCCATGTGCGACGCACTCCACTGAGAGGGACGGGTTTCCCATGGACGCGCTCTACACCGCCGCCGCCACCGCCACCCACGGCCGCGAAGGCCGCGCCGTCAGCTCCGACGGCAAGCTCGACCTCGCGCTCGGCGCCCCCGTCGAGATGGGCGGCGACGGCAAGGGCACCAACCCCGAGCAGCTGTTCGCCGCCGGGTACGCCGCCTGCTTCGGCAGCGCCCTCGGCGTCGTCGGCCGGCAGGCGAAGGCCGACGTCAGCGAGGCCGCCGTGACCGCCGAGGTCGGCATCGGCAAGCAGGGCGAGGGCTTCGCGCTCGCCGTCACACTGCGGGTCGAGCTGCCCGAGGGCCTCGACCAGGAGACCGGCCGGAAGCTCGTCGAGCAGGCCCACCAGGTCTGCCCCTACTCCAACGCCACCCGGGGCAACATCCCGGTCGAGCTGGTCATCGAGTAGTCCGGCCGGCGGCACCCCCGCTCATCCGACCCGCGCCAGGACCTCCCCGGTGCGCCCGCTCCACGCCACCACGACCGCCTCCTCGGGCACCGGGTGCCAGCGGGTCAGCAGCAGCCAGCGGACGTCGTAGCGGCGGACGACGGCGGCGCGCCCGGCGCGGGTCGAACCGGGCGCGAGGTACGCCCGGACGTCGGCCGCCCGCCGCCCGCGCTCCCGTTCGTCCAGCGCCGGGTCCGGCCAGGCGGGGGCCGCGAGGTTGGGCCCGTACCCGGCGATGGCGTGCCCGGCGTAGTAGCCGTCGGTGATCACGACCTCGCCGGGGCCGATGTGCCGGGCCGCCCACGCGTACTCCGGCCAGTGGGGCGGCTGCTCGAAGCCGACCGGGTCCAGCGCCCGTGGCACCACCGCCCCCGCGTGGACCGTGAGGAACCCCAGCGCGGCACCCGCGGCCGCCGCCGAGCCCAGCGCCCTGCGCCACCGCCCCCACGGCCGGGGTGCCGCCAGCTCCACCGCCAGCGCGAACTGCGCCGGCACCAGGGAGAGCCCGAGGATCCGGCCGTAGGTGTAGTGCCCGCTGCACCAGCCGTACGCCACCACCGCGCAGTCCAGCGCGAACATCAGCACCAGCGGGTCCCGCACCGAGCGGCGCCCCCGCGCCCACAGCGCCGGCAGCCCGAGCAGCCCCAGCCAGAACTCGCCGGGCAGGTCCAGGTACAGCACCCGGTGCAGCCCGTCCACGCTGTCGTCGCCGGCCAGCGCGAACACGTCGAAGTACGGCCACACTGCCGCCGACGCCACCGCCACCGCGCCCGTCAGCGCCCAGCGCCCCGCGACCGGGCCGCGCCACCCGCGCTGCCACCCGGCCACCAGCGCCACCGCGCCCAGCACCGCCGCCACCGAGGTGATCGGGTGGATCAGGAGG
Source organism: Streptomyces sp. NPDC058985 (assembly GCF_042740985.1). NCBI lineage: Bacteria > Bacillati > Actinomycetota > Actinomycetes > Kitasatosporales > Streptomycetaceae > Streptomyces > Streptomyces sp. NPDC058985. The sequence continues at coordinate 4,115 of NZ_JBHYJX010000073.1, forward strand.
ACCAGCCCGTACAGGGCGCCGAGCCCCGCGTACCCGGGCAGTCCGCGCAGCCCGCCCGGCCCCACGTACCGCACCCGGCGCTCGTCCCTCGCCCGCGCCCCGGTCAGCGCCCAGGCCCAGAAGGTGAGCCCGATCGCGCACGTCGACGGGTAGCCGAGGTTGCCCGTCATCGACATCAGCCCGAGGTAGCCGCTCCACCAGGCCCGCTCGGTGCCCCACAGCAGCGTCATCGCGCCCAGCGCCAGGACCGGCGCCCACGGCCGCGGGCTCAGCACCCGCACGAACCGGTTCAGGCCGGTCAGCAGCACCAGCAGGTTCAGCGGCCCGCCGAGTCGCACCACCTCCCAGCCGCCCAGCCCGGTCAGCCGCGCGAACACGCCCTGGGCGAGGGCGTACGGCGAGTAGTACGCACTGCCCGCGCCGGGCAGGTCGGCCATCGGGTGCCGGGGGTCCAGGAGGTCGGCCTTCAGGCGCTCCACGACCGCCGCGTGCTGGCCCGCGTCGCAGCACAGCGGCACCGCCCAGTACGCCAGCGACATCACCAGGAGGAACAGGAAACCGGCGACCTGGTACGGGGTGGGGCGCCATCCGCGGCCACCGCGCAGCGCCGTCGCGCCGCGTACCGGCCGCCGGACGGCGACGTCGGCGCTCACGAAGGGATCAGAGGGTGTGACATTCGGGACATTTGGCGTATGTTCCCGGCGTGGTCACCGCCCTGAACCCACGTCACCTCAACGGGTGACGCTCAGCCGACCGCCCGGACCGGGTCGGCCGGCCCCTGCGCGGGCAGCGGCACCCTGCCGCCCCGCACCACCGGCTCCAGCAGCAGCGGGATGCCCACCACGGGCAGCAGCCAGGCCAGCACGATCAGCCGCTCGCCCCAGATGTTGATGTCCGGATGGCCGGCCTGGGTGAGGATCCCGGTGCACGCCGCCGCGACCAGGAACCCGCCGACCGCGCCCCCGCGCCGCAGCGCGCCCCACGCCCCGGCGGCCAGGGCCGCGACGAACAGCGGCTGCCACGCCTGCCGGCGCAGCCACTCCACCCAGAAGTTGCCCTGCAGCTGCCAGAACTCCGGCCACGGACGCTCCCGGTCGGGCCGCGCGAAGTGGTCGGTGAGCAGATCCTGGACGCTGTCCGACACCGACGGGTAGTGCAGCAGCTTCGCCAGCACCAGCGTGCCGACGGCACCGGCCAGCCCCACCGCCGCGAGCGCGAGCACGTCCCGGGGCGACCGGCCGCCCCGCCGGCGGCGCCACGCGATCAGCGCGCCCGCCGCCGCCAGGCACACCCCGAGGAACAGCGACTGGGAGTGCTTGACCGTGAACAGCGCCGCCAGCGACCCGGCCACCAGGGCGAGCCCCGCCCGCGTCCGTCCCTCCCGCAGTATCAGCGCACAGCCCCAGACCGCCGCCAGGGTCAGCGCCATCAGCAGCCCCTCGGTCATCGGCCGCATCGCGGTCGTCCCGCACGGCAGCGCGTAGTACAGCGCCTGCCCGCCCAGCGCGAGCGGCACCGGCACCGACAGCGCGCGCAGGATCAGGAAGGCCAGCACCCCGCCCGCGCACGCGATGACGACGCCCGCCGCCCACAGGCCCCAGGTCACCCCGAGGGCCGTCACGAACGGCACCAGGAACAGCGGGTAGCCGGGCCGCACCTCGAAGATCCGCATGAAGCGGTCCGGCATGTACGGCAGGGTGTGCCCCCCGGTCCGGCCCGCCGCCAGCTGCGGCTCCACCACCCCCCACTCCTGCTCCCGGCACTCGGCCGCCACCTGGTCGGTGGGGTCGGGCCGGTGGAAGTGGACCACGTGCACGCTCTGGTCGCGCCGGGCCCGCTCGCCCCGGCTCGCGCACACGTAGTCGATCGTGGCCGTCGCCACCCCGCGCTTGCCCTCACCGCTGAGACTCAGCGTGTACGCCAGGTAGTTCTTGGTGTCGGGGGTGTCCCGGCCGGTGACGTTCGCCAGTTGCAGCGCGGCGAACACGGCGGCCAGGACCAGCACCCACAGCCGCGGTCTCATGAGGAGGCGAGCAGGTCGTGTCCGGCGGTGACCGAACGGGCGCCGGGGACGCCGGACGGCTCCGGGCCGGGCATCGGCTCGCCCAGCAGCAGCGTCCGCACCACCCGCTCGGCGGCCCGGCCGTCCTCGTACTCGCAGTACCGGGCCCGGAAGGCCGACCGCAGCCGCGCCGCCTCCTCGTCCCGCCACGCCCCGGACGCCAGCAGCCAGGCCAGCTCCCGGTACGAGCGCGACACGTGCCCCGGCGCCTCCTCGGTGATGTCGAAGTAGGCGCCGCGGCTCGCCTCGTACGCGCGCCAGTCGTCGGCGTGGATCACGATCGGCCGGTCCAGCAGGGCGTAGTCGAACAGCAGGGCGGAGTAGTCGGTGATCAGCAGGTCGGAGGCGAGCATCAGCTCCTCCACGTGCGGTTCGTCCGTCGCGTCGACCAGGACGCCCCGCCGGTGCAGCTCCGACAGGCCCATGCCGCGGGCCGGTCCGGTGGCCAGCGACGGGTGCAGCCGGACCACCAGGGTGTGGCCCTCGCCGAGGTCCGCGGCGAGCCTGGCCGGGTCGAGGCGTTCGACGAGCCCGCCCCGCCGGTACTCCCGCCGGGTCGGCGCGTAGAGCACCACGGTGTGGCCGTCCGGGACGCCCAGCCGCTCACGCACGCGGCGGCCGTCGTCCGGACCCGCGTTCACCAGCACGTCGTTGCGCGGGCTGCCGCTGGGCACGGACGTGAAGTGGCACGGGTACGCCCGCTCCCACACCCGCTCCGCGTACCGGCCGGCGACCAGGCTGTAGTCCCAGCGGTCGGCCCGGCGCAGCATCTGCGGCACGTCCAGGCCGTGCCGGGCGCCGGGCCGGCCCAGCAGGTCGACGCCCATGTACTTCAGCGGGGTGCCCTGGTGGGTGTGGATGTGGACGCTGCCCGGGCGCTTGGTCACGGCACCGGGCCAGTTGACGTTGTTGACGAAGAACGTCGCCCGCTCGGTCACCCGCCGGTAGCCGGCGCTGCCCAGGACCACGTGCTCGGTGTCCGGCGGCAGCAGCGCCGCCGTCTCCTCGTCGCGCACCACCCACACCCCGCGCAGGTGCGGGGCGAGTTCGCGCGCCGTGCGGTGGATCGCCGCGGGGTCGCCCAGCACGCCCCGGTGCGAGAACGCCGAGTACACCGCGAGGTCCGGGTCCAGCGGCCGGCGTGCGCGCACCGCGCTGCCGGCCCCGCGCAGCCGTCCGGCGACCGCGCCCCCCGCCTGCCGTGCCCGGCGCTCCAGCTCCCGGGCCGCCTGTCCGGACCGCCGCCGCAGCCGGTAGGCCGGGTAGCCGAGGGGGCCGCCCGCCAGCACCCGCAGTTCGGCCGGGATCTCGGCGCCCTCGGGCCGGTACGCGCGGAACATCTCGGCGGTCCGCCGGAAGAACTCGGCCTTGTCGGACGGCGGCAGCCGGTCCGGCTTGGACAGGATGTCCAGGCAGTGCTCGCCCATCTTGGCGTGCAGGAACGGCCGCCAGCGGGCCAGTTCCGGCCGGGCGTCGAGGAAGGCGAAGACCCGCTCGTACTGCGCGTGCACGTCGAAGTGCTTGCGGCTGGTGGTGGACAGGATGTTGCCCTGCCGCCGCTGCCGGTAGTTCAGGCAGATGCGGTCCAGCGTGGCGATCCGCTCGGCGCTGAACATCACCGGGAACGTCCAGGGCGTGTCCTCGTAGTAGCCGGGCGGGAAGGTGAAGCCCTCGCGCTCGACGAAGTCGCGCCGGTAGACCTTGTTCCACACCACCATCAGCAGGTCGAGGATCTCGGGGTGCCCGGCGGCCGTGAACGTGCCCTCCCCGGCCTCGGCCAGCACCCGGGCCAGGGCGTTGCGCCGGGTGCCGCCCCACCAGTAGGTGCGCGCGTAGTCGAAGACCAGAACCTCGGGGTCGGCCGTCTCCGCGAGCCGGTCGGCCATGGCGCGCAGCGCGCCCGGGGCCAGGGTGTCGTCGCTGTCGAGGAAGAAGAGGTAGTCGCCGGTGGCGTGCGGCAGCCCGGCGTTGCGGGCCCGGCCGAGGCCGGCGTTCTCCTCCAGGTGCAGCACGCGCAGCCGGTCGTCGCGGGCGGCGTACTCGTCCAGGATCGCGCCCGAGCCGTCGGGCGAGCAGTCGTCGACGGCGATGACCTCGATGTCCCGGAAGGACTGGGTAAGGACCGAGTCGAGGCACTCGCGCAGGAAGCCCTGCACCTTGAAACAGGGAAGGATGACGCTGAAGCGGGGCACGGCGGGGTCAGCTCCTTACGAGGGTGGCGGCGGGGGCCGGGACGCGCTCCGCGAGCGGGACCACGGGCGGCAGCGCCTCGGGCGGCTCGCCGAGCAGCACCCGGCGCACGACCCGCTCGGCGGCCCGGCCGTCGTCGAACTCGCAGAACCGCTCCCGGAAGGCCGCCCGCAGCGCCGCCGACTCCGGGCCCGCGTACGAGCCGTCGCCGAAGACGCGGGCCAGCTCCTGAGGCGTCCGCGCCACCGGTCCGGGCGGCGCCGCCATCAGGTCGAAGTAGACGCCCCGGGTCTCCCGGTAGACGTCCCAGTCGTCGGCGTACACGACGATCGGCCGGTCCAGGTTGGCGTAGTCGAACATGATCGACGAGTAGTCGGTGACCAGCGCGTCCGCGGCCAGGCACACGTCCTCGGAGGAGCGGTGCGCGGTGACGTCGATGATCCGGCCGCTGCCCGCGCGGCCGCCCCGGTCGTAGAAGTAGTGGGCGCGCAGCAGCACCACCACGTCCTCGCCCGCCGCCTCGCAGAACGCCTCCAGATCCAGGGCGCCGGCGCCGAAGCCGCTCTCGTAGTCCCGGTGCGTGGGCGCGTACAGGATCGCCGTCGCCCCGTCCGGGACGCCCAGTTCGCGGCGGACGCGGGCCACGTCCTCGGCGGTCGCCGTGCAGTAGACGTCGTTGCGCGGATAGCCGTACTCCAGGTGCTCGTACGAGCCCGGGAAGGCGCGCTCCCACATCTGGGTGGAGTGCCGGTTGGCGGAGACGTTGTAGTCCCAGCGGTCGACGCGGCCCAGCAGCTTGGTGAAGCTGCCGCTGGCCGCGGCCACCACCGGGTACGTCGACTGGTCCACGCCCATCGTCTTCAGCGGGGTGCCGTGCTGCGTCTGCACGTGCACGCTGCCGGGGCGCTTGACCACGCCCTCGGCGAAGTTGGCGTTGTTCACCAGGTACTTGGCGCGGGCCAGCACCTCCCAGTACCGCCGGCCGCCGATGACCGCGTGGTCGACGCCCGCCGGCATGGTGTGCGCCTGGTCCGCCTCGACCAGGAACACCGACCTGAGGTGCGGGGCGAGTTCGCGGGCCTTGGCGTGGATCGCGGCCGGGCTGCACGCGTAGCCGCGGCCCCAGTAGGCGCAGTACACGACGAGGTTCGGATCCAGCGGGCGGCGCAGGTGGCGGCGGTACAGCAGCCGCGTGCGCAGCCCCCGCGGCCACGGCAGGCGGCGCAGCGCCCCGGTGACTGCCCGGTTGGTGGCGCGCAGGGCGCGGAAACCGGCGTACGACCCCCACGCGAGCAGCCGGTGCTGGACGCCGAGCCGGCCGCCCGGCGGGCGGAAACCGGCGGGGCGGTGGCGGCGGTAGAGGCGGCTCGCCCGCCGGAAGAAGACCCGGCGCTCCCGGCGCGTCAGCCGCCGGGGATGCGTCGCCGTCTTCAGGATCGCGGCGAACAGATGCTCGAAGAGCGGCCCGCGCCGGGCGTCCGGCAGTCCCCGCTCGGCGGCGTGCGTGAGGGCCAGTTCGGCCTGGTCGAGGAGGTCCGCGTGGTGCGGTCCCGGCAGGTTCAGCCGGTTGCCCTGGCGCCGCACCAGATGGCGGACGACCACCGAGCGCAGCACCGCCACGCGCTCCGCGCGCGCCGCGACCAGGGCGCCGAAGCCGATGTCCGTGAAGTGCCCGTCGGGGAAGGCGAGCCGGCGCTCGGTGAGGAAGGTGCGGCGGTGGACCGCGCTCCACGCGGGCAGCCGCACGCCGGTCAGACCGGGGGCGCGGTCGGGGGCGAAGGCGCCGTCGGGGGTCCCGGCCAGCAGCGGGGCGGCCGGGTTGGTGGCCTCGCCCTCCCACCAGGGCACCCGCTCGTACTCGAAATACAGCACGTCGACGCCCCCGGTGTCCGCCAGCCGCGCCTCCAGCGCCGCCAGCGCGCCCGGCACGAGGACGTCGTCGCCGTCGAGGAACAGCAGGTACGCGCCGCTCGCCGCCCGCATCCCGGCGTTGCGCGCCCCGGCCAGCCCGCCCGACGGCGGGGCGTGCACGGGCGTCACCCGCGAGTCCCGTCCGGCGTGCTCCTCGGCGACGTCCGCCGCGGGGGTGCCCGGGGCGTCGCAGACCGGGATCAGCTCGAAGTCGCCGAAGGACTGGTCGAGCACCGAGTCCAGTGCCTGGGAGAGCCGCCCCGCGACCCCATGGGACGGGACGATGATGCTGAAGCGGGGCATGCTGCTCTTTCTCTCGATGTGCTGGTCCGGCGGGAGCCCTGCGCCGGCCGCGAGGCGCGTGCCGCCCCGGGCTCCGGAGGGACCAACGGCGCTCAGAGGCTGTCGGTGACGGTGCGCGGCCCGGCCGGTTGCGGGACCGTGGCCAGCGGGGTGCGGGCGACCGCCGCCGCGGGCGGACGGCGGGCGCCGGGCGGCACCACCGGAGGAAGCCGGGTCTGGCCGAGCACCACCCGGCGCACCACGCGCTCGGCGGCGTGGCCGTCGTCGTACGGGCAGAACCGCTCGCGGAACTCGGCCCGCAGCCGGGTGGACCGGGCGCCGTACCAGTCGCCGCCGGCGAAGACGCCGATCAGCTCGTCCTCGTCCCGCGCGACCGGCCCCGGCGGGACGGAGCGCAGGTCGACGTAGGTGCCGCGGGCCGCCTCGAACGCCTCCGGCTCGTCGGCGTGGAGCACGATCGGCCGGTCCAGGCCCGCGTAGTCGAACATCAGGGACGCGTAGTCGGTGACGAGGGCGTCCGAGGCCAGGCACAGCGACTCCACGCTCGGGTGACCGCTCACGTCCAGGACCCGCCCGACGGGCGAGGCCGGCCGGACGTCGCGGCCCGGGTCGGCGCGGGCCAGCACCATGAAGCGGGGGCCGAGGCGGCGGACGATGCGCTCCAGGTCCAGGGCCGGGCGCTGGGTGCGGCGGTAGTCGCGGTGGGCGGGCACGTACAGGATCGCCACCGTGCCCTCGGGGATCCCGAGGGTCTCGCGGAGCCGTGCCACGTCCGCGTCGGTCGCCCGCTGGAGGGCGTCGGCGCGGGGCTGGCCGTACTCCAGGGTGGTGTAGCCGCCGGGGTGGACGCGTTCCCAGGTGAGGGTGGAGTGGAGGTTGGCGGAGACCACGTAGTCCCAGGAGTCGACCTCGCGCAGCACCCGGGCGAAGTCGGTGCCGCCCGCGGCGGCCGGCCGCTCCTGCAGGTCCAGGCCCATGTGCGCGAGCGGCGTACCGGCCTGCGTCTGGACCAGTACCTGGCCCCGGCGCTTGACCAGGCCGCTGTCGAAGGCGGAGTTGTGCACCAGGTACCGGGAGCGGGCCAGCGCCGTCCAGTAGGCGGCCGTGCCGGGCGTGAGGCGCCGGGTCGCGGGCGGGACCGTGTGGTGGTGCGCGGGAGCGGCGGCCCACGCGGTGCGCACGTGCGGCGCGCAGCGGCGGAACGCCTCCTCCAGCGCACCCGGGTTGCAGCCGTACCCCCCGTCGCCGTCGACGGCGAAGAGGGCGCGGTCGGCGCGGAGCGGGAGGAGGCGCTGGCCCCGGTAGTGCAGGCGCAGGGCGCCGGTCCGGGCGGCCCGCAGCCATCCGGCGGCGGCCCCCGCCGTCCGTCGGCGCAGGGCGGACGCCAGCCGCAGAGTCTCCCAGGTGCGGCGCAGGCCCAGCCGGAGCAGGGCGTGGCGCACCCGGACCGGCGTCGGGACGGGGGCACCGGCGACCCGGTAGCGGCGGCAGTGGACCCGCGCCCGGCGCAGGAACTCGGCGCGCAGGGAACGCGGGAGGCGGTCGGGACGGGTGAACACGGTCGCCAGGTGGTCGCACATGCGGCGGTACAGCACCGGCCGCCAGCGGTCGTGCTCCGGATGCGACTCGAGGAACGCGAAGACCCGGTCGTACTGCGTGAAGACGTCCAGGTGGCGTGCGCTCGCCGTGCCCAGGATGCTGCCCCGGCGGCCCTGCCGGTAGTGGACGCAGACCCGGTCCAGGGTGGCGACGGACTCCGCGGCCAGGAGGAGCGGGTACGTCCACGGGGTGTCCTCGTAGTAGCCGGGCGGGAAGGTGAGGCCCTCGCGCTCGGCGAACTCCCGCCGCACCGTCTTGTTCCAGGCCACCATCAGCAGGTGCAGCAGCCCCGGCCGGTCGGCCAGCCGGAACGGCGCCGGTCCCTGCTCGGTGAGGTGCGCGGCCGCCCGGCTGCGGACGGTCTCGCCGGTCCAGTACGTCCGGGCGTAGTCGTAGACCAGCACGTCCGGGTCGCCGGTCTCCTTCACGCGGTCGGCGAGGGCCCGCAGCGCGTCCGGGGCGAGGGTGTCGTCGCCGTCGAGGAAGACCAGGTAGTCGCCGCCCGCCCGCTCGATGCCGGCGTTGCGGGCGGGGCCGAGGCCCTGGTTCTCGGGCAGGTGCACGGCGCGCACGCGCGGGTCGCGGTCCGCGAACTCGTCGGCGATCGCACCGCACGCGTCCGGCGACCCGTCGTCGACGACGATCACCTCGAAGTCCTGGTACGACTGGGACAGCACCGACTCCAGGCACGCGTGCAGATACTCCTGGACCCGGTACGCGGGCACGATGACACTGAACCTGGGCACGGGAACATCCATGGGTCGGCGGGGTCGGCGCGAGCCTTCGCGCCGGGAACGGCCAATGGAGTGACTTGGTTACGGCCGCTGCGGCATTCGGGGGATCCTCGCCGCGCCCGGTGCCCCGTACGGATGAGGGGGTGGACCGGTGTCCGGTCCACCCCCTCAAGGGTGTTGTCACGGCGGCTACTTGACGGCGCCCGCCATCACGCCGGAGACGAACTGCCGCTGGAACGCGAAGAACACGGCCAGCGGGATCACCATGGAGATGAACGCCCCCGGCGCCAGCACGTCGATGTTGTTGCCGAACTGCCGTACCTGCGTCTGCAGCGCGACCGTGATCGGCTGGCTCCCGGAGTCCGAGAAGATCAGCGCGACCAGCATGTCGTTCCACACCCACAGGAACTGGAAGATGCCGAGGCTCGCGATCGCGGGCCCGCCGAGCGGCATCACGACCCGCACGAACAGCCGCAGTTCACCGGCGCCGTCCAGCCGGGCCGCCTCCAGCAGCTCCCGGGGGATCTCCGCGAAGAAGTTCCGCAGCAGGAACACCGCGAAGGGCAGGCCGAAGCCGACGTGGAAGAGGACCACGCCGACGACCGACCCGAACAGGCCGATCTTGCCGAAGAGTTCGGCGATCGGGATCAGCGCCACCTGCACGGGGACGACCAGCAGCCCGACCACGGCCAGGAACCACCAGTCGCGGCCCGGGAACTCCATCCACGCGAAGGCGTACCCGGCCAGCGATCCGATGACCACGACCAGGACCGTCGCGGGGACGGTGATCAGCACGGTGTTGAACAGGGAGGACGTGATGTCCCCGTTCTTCAGCAGCTCCTCGTAACTCTGGAAGGTGAGCTGGGACGGCTTGGTGAAGACCTCCCACCAGCCGCTCGCCGCCATGTCCCGCGGGGTGCGCAGCGAGGAGAGCAGCAGGCCGATCGTCGGCACCAGCCAGAAGAGGCCGACGACGATCAGGAAGACCCGGACCAGGCCGCCGCTGACGCCCTCGGCCAGCCGCGCCCCCAGGGAACGCTTCGCCTTCGTCATCGCCGCACCTCCCGCCGCAGTCGCCGTACGTTGAACCACATCACCGGGATCACCAGGAGCAGCAGGAAGACCGCGATGGCGCTGGCGATGCCCGGCTGGTCGGAGGCGAAGCCCTTGCGGTACAGCTCCAGGGCGAGCACGTTCGCGTCGTCCTGCGAGGAGCCCGGGGCGATGATGAAGACCAGGTCGAACACCTTCAGGACGTTGATCATCAGCGTGACGACCACGACCGCGAGGACCGGTGCCAGGAGCGGCACCGTGACCCGTCTGAAGACCTGCCACTCGTTGGCGCCGTCGACCCGGGCGGCCTCCAGGAGCTCCCGGGGCATCCCGGCGAGACCGGCCGCGATCAGCACCATCGCGAAGCCCGCCCACATCCACACGTACGACCCGATGATGGCCGGGGTGACGAGGGAGGGGCCGAGCCAGTTCAGGCCGTTGTAGGGCTCCTTGAAGTTGTCGGCGGGGAGTCTGAGCAGCGCCCCGTCGGCCGCGGCGGGCAGCGTGAACGTGCCGTCGCCCGACGCCTTCGCCGACGCGACGACCTTGCCGTCCTTGACCGCCTCGATCGTCATCCCGGCATAGCCCAGTTCGGCCGCGTCGACGCCGTTGAGCTTCCCGACGCCCTTGCCGCGGGTGAAGTCCTGCCAGGCGGTGCCGGTGATCTTCCCGTCCTCGGGTTCGGCGGGTACGGCCTTCTTCGCGCCGTCCGGCATCAGGTCGGGGGCGACGCCGACGAGGGGGAGGACGACCGCGGTGCCGGCCTCGACCGGCCGCTTGGTGACGAAGGCGCCGCCGCCGGCCGGTTCCAGCGGCGAATCGCGGCCCGGGTGCGCCTTCGGGAACGCGGACGACTCGGCGAACGTGTCGTGCACGCCGACCCACACCGCGTTGGCGACGCCCTTGTCCGGGTCCTGGTCGTACACCAGGCGGAAGATGATCCCGGCCGCCAGCATCGAGATCGCCATCGGCATGAAGACGACCAGTTTGAACGCGGTGCCCCAGCGGATCCGTTCGGTCAGTACCGCGAAGATCAGGCCGAGCGCGGTGGCGACCGTCGGCGCGAACACCACCCAGATGACGTTGTTCTTCAGGGCGGTGCGGATGCCGTCGTCGGTGAACAGCGCCTGGTAGTTGTCGAATCCGGCGAAGGAGTCGCCGGACTGGTCGTAGAAGCTGCGGACCAGCGAGTACCCGATCGGGTAGACCACGAGCGCGCCGAGCAGCACCAGGGCGGGCAGCAGGAACAGGGCCGCCACGGTCCTGCGGGTGCCGGTCACGCTCCTGCGCGACTTGGGGGCGGCGGGGCCCGGTGAGGTCCCCGCCGCCGTGGCCGACGTCATCCGTCAGCTCCCGTAGGCGGCGGCCGCGTCCGCCTCCAGCCGCTGCTGTGCGCCCTCGACGTCCTTCGGGTTCTTCAGAAAGTCCTGGAGGGCCTTCCACTCGCCCTTGCCGGGCGTGCCGCCGAAGGCCTGCGGAGCCTGGTCCGACATGTCGAAGCGGAAGTCGTCGCCGGCCGCGACCAGCGCCTCGGCGATCTTCTTCTGCACGTCGTTCGGGTACGCCGACGCCTCGACGTTCTTGTTCGGGGAGAGGTAGCCGCCGAGCTTCGCCTGGATCGTCGCCGCGTCCGGCGATGCGAGCCAGGTGGCCAGCGCCTGCGCCGCCTTCGAGTCCTCCAGGACCACGGCCGCGTCGCCGCCGGAGACCACCGGCGCGGTGTCGCCGACCGCCGGGAACGGGAACACCTTCGCGTCGGTGCCGACCTCCGCGTCCGTCTCGCCGATGTTGACCTGCACGAAGTCTCCCTCGTAGACCATGCCCGCCTTCGGCTGGTCGCCGCCGGTGAAGGTCTGCGTCACCGAGGCCGGGAACTCGGTCTGGAGCGCGCCGGACGCGCCGCCCGCCACGTAGTCCTTCTTGCCCCAGATCTCGGCGAGGGTGGTCAGGGCCTCCTTGACGGAGGGGTCCGTCCACTTGATCTCGTGCTTGGCCAGCTGGTCGTACTTCTCCGGGCCCGCCTGCGAGAGGTAGACGTTCTCGAACCAGTCGGTGAGGGTCCAGCCGTCCGCGCCGCCGACGGAGAACGGCGTCACGCCCGAGTCGTAGATCGTCTGGGCGGCGGTGAGCAGCTCGTCCCAGGTCTTGGGCTCGGCGGCGCCCGCGTTCTCGAAGACCTGGGCGTTGTACCAGATCAGCGACTTGTTGGCGGCCTTGTAGTACACGCCGTACTGCTTGCCGCCGACCTTGCCTATCTCCTGCCAGCCCGGCGAGTAGTTCTCGCCCAGCTCCTTGGCGGCCTCCGCGCCGAGCGGTTTGGCCCAGCCCTTCTCGACGGCCTGCTTGATGGCGCCGGGCTGCGGGAGCATCGCGACGTCCGGCGGGGCGCCGCCCGCGATCTTCGAACCGAGGAAGTTGATGATCGGGTCCTGGGCGGGCACGAAGGTCACCTTGGCGCCGGTGCGCTTCTCGAACTCGGCGAGGACCTTCTTGAAGTTCTCCTGCTCCGCGCCGGTCCAGACGGCGGCGACCTCCAGAGTCTCGCCGTCCAGCTTCGGGAGGGTGACGGTGGCGGCCGTGTCCTTGCCGCCGTCCCCCTGACTGCCCTTGTCGCCACCGCCGTTGTCGTCGTCGCCACCGCACGCGGTGAGCGAGAGCGCGAGCGCTCCCGCGGCGAGGGTGGCGGCGATCCGGGTGCTTGTGCCGAGGGTCCTGCGTGGCCCCATGGTGCTGCTCGTGCGCATCACTGCCCCGTTCTTCGTGCCTCGTCGAACGTTGAGCGCTCTTCCGTGCGCTCTGGTGTACGCCAGGGGGGTGAGGGCGGCAAGACCGCGTCCGCGGTCAGCGGGGGGATCGTGACCGCGTCGTGACCAGGTGGGCGGCGTGGGTGTGGGCGTATGCGGGGGCTGCCGCCCCGCGCCCCCGCTGTCGGCCTGAACGGCCTCGTCCTCAAACGCCGGACGGGCTGAGAGTGCCCGGCGTTACAGGAGTGACGGCACCTGTGCCGCCTCCACCTCGCGGGCCGCCCGTTCCAACGCGCTGGCCAGCAGGGCCAGGTCGGTGGGGCCGTTGCCCAGCTCGCGTACCGGGCGGCGGGTGGGCGGGTCGCCCATGAGGTGCCATTCCAGCGGGATCACCGTGGGGCGCAGGGTCGCGGTGCGCGGGATGCGGCCGGTGACCCTCCCGGCCTGGAAGACCACGGCCGGTCCGTCGGGGCGCGTCAACCGGCCGCGTCCCGGCATCGGTTCGTCCGGACCCGGGGCCGGGGTGTCCAGCGCGATGCGCAGGGTGGCGCGCAGGGCGGGCTCCGTCTGGGCCGTACGGCCGCCCGGCGCGGTGGCGGCCACCAGGTGCACGCCCAGCCGTCCGCCCTCCCGCGCGACGGCCTCCAGCGCCCGCATGACCGAACCGGCCGCGGGGCGTCCGGGCGAGCCGAGCGGGGGAGTGACGAGCGCGTCGAGATCGTCCACGACCACCACGAGGCGGGGAAGCGGCGGGACGGCCCCGGACCGGCGCCGGGCCGCTCCCGGGCGCAGCCGCATGGTGGAGCTGGGCGGGGAGTCGAGGTCCCCGTCGTCGGGCGCCGGCGTGGTGCCGGGCGCGCCGTCCTGCGGGGTGCGCTGGGCGACCAGGCGGCCCGACACCTCGCGTCCGGTGTGCCACTCGGGGAACTCCGACCGCCCGAGCAGCTCGGCCCGCCGCTTCAGCTCGGCGCTCAGGGACTGGGCGAACTCCCGCATGCGGACCGGGTCGTTGGCGGCGAGGTGGGTGGTCACGTGCGGTACGTCCGTGCAGACGGCCAGTCCTTCGCCGTGCCCGCCGTCGGTGCCCACGCTGTCGCGGCCGTCCACCAGCACGACGCCGAGACGGTCGGGGCGGTCGGCGGAGGCGAGGGAGGCGACGAGCGCCCGCAGCAGCTCGGTGCGGCCGCTGCCGGGCGGGCCCTCGACCAGCAGGTGCGGTCCCTCGGCGGCGAGGTCGACCGTGACGGGGCCGCGCGGTCCGGCGCCCAGGACCGCGTGGGCGCGCCCCCCGAGGGCGTGCGTGTCGTCGGCGGCGTCGGCCCAGCGGGCCATCAGGGAGGCCGGGGTGGCGCGGGCGAGGCCCAGTTCGTCCAGGAGCCGGGCCGCCTGGGGCAGCGGAGCGGCCACCCGCGTGTGCCGCTCGCCGCCCGCGGGGGCGTCGGTGCGCAGGGGTGCCAGGGCGCGCGCGAACCGCTCCGCCCACGCGAGGGAGACGGCGTCGACCGTGCCGAGGGTGCCGTGCCCGACCGGGCCGGCGGGGGCCTCGCCGGAGGTGCGCGCGACGCGCAGCAGCCGCAGGGTCGTCGCCACGTCGCCGCTGAGCAGCGCCACGGCACCGCACTCGCGGAACACCGGTGACACCGCGCAGGCCGCCTCGTACGTCTGAGCCACGGGCGAGGTGGGGGAGGCGGCGGCCGTCTCGGCGAGGCACAGGACGTGGATGCCGGCCCGCGGTCCCTCCAGGGCCAGCCGCGCCACGGTCTCGCGCACGTCGGCCCCGCCCGGGTCCCCGTCCACGACGACCACGCTGTACGGCCCCGCGAAGCCGCCGGCCGGGTCGGTGCCGTCGTCGGGGCGGGCCCAGGAGGGCTGCCGGGTGCCGCCTGGAGCCGGCGCCGGCCGGGCCTCGGGCCGGGTGTCCGACAGGTGGTCGTCCAGACGGCGGACCAGCTCGTGGGCGCGGGCCATGGCCTGTTCGCGGTCGTGGGCGAGGAGCAGGCGGCAGTCCTGGCCGTGCGCCGGGCGCAGCTGGGGCAGCCAGCCCAGCCAGGACCACTCGGCGGTCCGCTCGGCGAGCGGACGGGAGCGGTCCGCGCTGATCAGGACGATCTCCAGGGTCTCCGCGGAGTGCAGCGCGGCGAGCTGGGCCAGCACCGAGCGGGCCAGCCCGGCGAGCCGGGCGCGCGGGCCGGCCAGGCCGAGCGCCCCGACCTCGCGCAGCCCGGCGGTCACCGGGACCGCGGGCAACGGCGCGGAACCGCCGGGCGCCACCCGGTCGGCCGTACCGAGCCGCACGGTCAGCGCCTCCGGGTGCGCCGGGCCCCGCTCCCACAGCCGGGGCCCGGGGCCGAGCGCCGTCAGCAGCAGCGACGCGGCGTCCGGCCAGGTCTCCGGGGCGTGCGAGGCGGCACCGGGTGCGGTCGGTGCCGGTCCGGCCGCCTCGTCGTCGTAGGCGTGCGCACCGGGGGCGGTGTCGTCCTGCGCGCTCCCGCGTCCTCCGGTCAGCCGTCGCGCCCAGGCGCCGATACCGCCGCGCCGCCGCACGCCCTGCGGGAGGTCGGTGCCACGCAGGGGGGTGCCTTTGCGTCCGGTGCCGCCGTCCGGGGCCCCACCGTCGTCGGCGCCGCGCCCGGGTGCGCCGGGGTGCGATCCGCCCGCGCCGGAGGGCTCGGGGCGGAGGGCGCCTCCCGGGCCGGAAGACTGGGGGCGGGGGGCTTCCGTGCCGGGCCGGGACTGCTGGACGGGGTCGGTTCGGGGCTCGCCCCTGCGGGGTGCCGGAGCCGGGGGCCTGCCGTCGCGTGAGGTCGCGGTGGCGGAGCCGCCCGGGGCGGCGGGGGCGCCGCCATGGGCGCCACCGCGTGACGTGCCCGCGTCCGGCCTGCCGGCCTCGGTGGAGCGCGCTGCGTGCTCGCCACCGCGTGACGTACGCGCGTCGGACCCGTCCGGATCGGCGGCGCCTTCTGCGAACGCGTTTCCTCCGATCGCGTCTCCTCCGGTCGCGTCTCCTCCGGTCGCGCCCGCTCCGTGCGCACCCGCCGTGGAGTCGAACGCCCCGTAGGACGCGGCCCCGCCGTGGGTCTCGCCCCCCGCGGGGGACTGCCGGGGGAAGCCGGCCGTGGGGCCCGTGCCGTGGCTCTCTATGCGGGGCGCACCGCCCTGGCCAGGCACCTGGGGAGGCTCGGTGGGGGTCGCACCCCGGCCGTACCCCGACGGTCCGTCGGCCTGGTGGCCCCGTGCGGCCGGGCTGTCCCACCCACCGGCCCCCGGGCGGCCCGCGCCGTCGGTTCCGGTCCGGGGCCCGGTCCCGGTCCCGTGGGCCGGGGTGTCCCAGCCGGCGGACGCCGCACCGCCCGCACGCGCGGTGCCGCTCGTCACACCTGCGTCCCGGGAGGGGGCGCCCGCCGGGCGGGGACCCTCCGCGCGGGAGGCACCGTCCGTGTTGTCCGCGTGCCCCCCGTCGGCCACGCGCGCGTGCGCCACCTCGTCGGCGTCACCGGCGCCCGGTGCGGATGCCGCCGCCCCGGACAGCCGTACGTACCCCTCCCCGTCCGGCGTCGTCGCCGCGCGCGTCGTCGCCTCGCGCTGGACCGGCACCAGCCGCAGGGCCGACTCGCCGATCCGCAGCAGCGCGCCCGGCGCGAAGCGAACCGGGCGGTCGCCCACGCGGGTGCCGTCCAGCGTGGTGCCGTTGGTGGAGCCGAGGTCGGCGACCGAGACGCGGGCGTCGGGGGTGACGGTGACCGCGCAGTGCATCCGGGAGACGTCCGGGTCGTCGAGCGCGACATCGGCGTCGGCGGAGCGGCCGAGGCGGATCTGTCCGCCGTGCAGGAGGTGGACGCCGCCCGCGTCCGGGCCCGCGACCACATGGAGCTGGGCGGGGACGCCGGCCGGCTCGGTGTCCGGGTCGGGCTCGCCGGGGGCGCCCAGGCAGAGCACGGCGCCGTCGATCAGCGGTGGCTCGCCCAGGGTGCTGCGCTGGGTGTCCAGCCGCTGCGCGCCCGCGTACAGCACCACCTGGCCGGTGCCCGGGGTCTCGCCGCCGGGGACCGCCGCGGCCAGCGCGGAGGCGACGGCGGCCAGGGCGGTGCCGGCCGGCGCGGTGACCAGCACGTCGCTGCTCGCGGCGCGGCCCCCCGCCGAAGCATGCGGGCCCAGCGGGTCTACGACGGTCAGCCGGATCTGCATCGCCGTCAGCGGTCCCTTCGCGCGGGCGCCCGCACGCCGGGCAGAAGCCGTCACCACGGTCACCCACCGCGGACTTCCCCCACCGCCACACGAGCACGTCGGCCAGTTCTCCACGCATCCTCGCACCTGCCACTGACAACGCGCCCGCCTCCCGCCGTCAAATGATCTTGATTGGTCGGCTCTGACCCCAAAAATGCCTGACAGGTGCCTCGGAGGTGATCGAAGACCGTCGGCTTGAGATCGGTCACGTCCGGGCATCGGCAACCAAGGGACCGGGTCGAGCGTCTTTCCTTCGAACACGGCCCGGGAGCGGAACGTAAGGCTTACCGGCGGGCCGACGGGAGCCACGGGACAACCGCGGAATGACGACAGCCCGGTGCCGGGAGCGTGGCCTTACAGTGGGTCGGAACAGCCAGCAAGCAACTAGGAGCGCATGACGTGCGGCCGGTAGGCAGCAAGTACCTCCTCGAGGAGCCCCTCGGCCGCGGCGCGACGGGCACCGTCTGGCGTGCGCGCCAGCGGGAGACCGCGGGCGCCGAGGCGGCCGTGGCCGGGCAGCCCGGCGAGACCGTCGCGATCAAGGTCCTCAAGGAAGAGCTCGCGAGCGACCCCGACATCGTGATGCGCTTCCTGCGGGAGCGCTCCGTCCTGCTCCGGCTCACCCACCCCAACATCGTCCGGGTCCGCGACCTGGTCGTGGAGGGCGAACTGCTGGCGCTCGTCATGGACCTCGTCGCCGGTCCCGACCTGCACCGCTACCTGCGGGAGAACGGGCCGCTCACCCCGGTCGCCGCCGCCCTGCTCACCGCCCAGATCGCCGACGCCCTCGCCGCCAGCCACGCGGACGGCGTGGTCCACCGCGACCTGAAGCCGGCCAACGTGCTGCTGAAGCAGACCGGCGGCGAGATGCACCCGATGCTGACCGACTTCGGCATCGCCCGCCTCGCCGACTCGCCCGGTCTCACCCGCACCCACGAGTTCGTCGGCACGCCCGCGTACGTCGCGCCGGAGTCCGCCGAGGGCCGCCCCCAGACCTCCGCCGTCGACGTGTACGGCGCGGGCATCCTGCTGTACGAGCTGGTCACCGGCCGTCCCCCGTTCGGCGGCGGCTCCGCCCTGGAAGTGCTGCACCAGCACCTGAGCGCCGAGCCGCGCCGCCCCTCCACCGTCCCCGACCCGCTGTGGACGGTCATCGAGCGCTGCCTGCGCAAGAACCCCGACGAACGCCCCAGCGCCGAGAACCTCGCGCGCGGCCTGCGCGTCGTCGCCGACGGCATCGGCGTGCACGCGAACAACGCGCAGATCGGCGCCGCCGAGAACGTGGGGATGCTCCTCGTCCCCGACCCGGCGCCCGCACAGGTCCCGGGCGACCCGGGCGCCGCCGACCCGACGCAGGTCCTGCCGCAGAACGGCGGCTACGACCCGAACGGCGCGACCAGCGTCCTGCCGCACACCGGCCAGCCGTCCGGCGCCGCCGACCCGACCGCCGTCATGCCGCCGGTGCCGCCCGGGCAGGGCCAGGGCGGGCAGCCCGGCGGGCCCGACGACCCGCACCCCTGGCAGAACCAGCTGCGCGCCGCCCGCGACCGCAACGAGCAGACGCAGGTCCAGTACCTCGACCCGAACCAGGACCCGCTGCGCCGCCGCCCCCAGCGGCAGGTCTCCCGCCCGCCGCAGCAGCCCCGGCAGGCCCCGCAGGGACCGCCGCCCCAGCAGCCCGGCTACGGCTACCCGCAGCAGCAACAGCCGCAGCGGTACGCCACCCCGCAGCCGCAGCAGCCCCAGCGGTACGCGCCGCCGCCCACGCCCGAGCCGCGGCCGCCCCGGCGTGAGCCGCGCCCGCCGCGGCAGCGCGGCGCGAACCCGATGCGCATCCCCGGGCTCGGCTGCCTCAAGGGGTGCCTGTTCACGCTCGTCATCATGTTCGTGGCCGGCTGGCTGATCTGGGAGCTGAGCCCGCTCCAGGACTGGATCGGCACGGGCAAGGGCTACTGGGAGCAGCTCAGCGACTGGTTCACCACGGCGACCGACTGGATCGGGGACCTGGGCGGCTCTGGCGGCGGAGGCTCCACCGGCAGCTGAGTCTGGAGATTTGTCGACATCCGGTGGGTGATTTCCGCCTCCGTTGTGAAGGTTGGCTCCGTGGACGCGTACTTTTAGGCGCAACACGCGTCGGTAGGAGCAGTCTTGGCACGGAAGATCGGCAGCCGGTACACCGCCCACCAGATTCTCGGGCGGGGCAGCGC
This sequence comes from Streptomyces sp. NPDC058985, assembly GCF_042740985.1. Classification (NCBI taxonomy): domain Bacteria; kingdom Bacillati; phylum Actinomycetota; class Actinomycetes; order Kitasatosporales; family Streptomycetaceae; genus Streptomyces; species Streptomyces sp. NPDC058985. Next base: position 23,142 of record NZ_JBHYJX010000073.1, read on the forward strand.
CGGCACGGTGTGGCTCGGCGAGGGTCCCGAGGGGCCCGTCGCGATCAAGCTGCTGCGCGAGGACCTGGCGTCCGACCAGGAGCTGGTCTCGCGCTTCGTCCAGGAGCGCACGGCCCTGCTCGGCCTGGAGCACCCGCACGTCGTCTCCGTCCGTGACCTGGTGGTCGACGGCAACGACCTCGCGCTGGTCATGGACCTGGTCCGCGGCACGGACCTGCGCACCCGCCTCGACCGCGAGCGGCGCCTGTCGCCCGAGGCCGCCGTCGCCGTCGTCGCCGACGTCGCGGACGGCCTGGCCGCCGCGCACGCCGCCGGGGTCGTGCACCGCGACGTCAAGCCGGAGAACGTGCTCCTCGACATGCAGGGCCCGCTCGGCCCCGGCGGCTCCCACCCGGCGCTGCTGACGGACTTCGGTGTGGCCAAGCTCATCGACACCCCGCGGCGCACCCGCGCCACGAAGATCATCGGCACGCCCGACTACCTGGCCCCGGAGATCGTCGAGGGCCTGCCCCCGCGCGCGGCGGTCGACATCTACGCGCTGGCCACGGTGCTGTACGAGCTGCTCGCCGGCTTCACACCGTTCGGCGGCGGCCACCCCGGCGCCGTACTGCGCCGCCACGTCACCGAGACGGTCGTCCCGCTCCCCGGCATCCCCGACGAGCTGTGGCAGCTCCTCGTACAGTGCCTCGCCAAGGGACCCGCCTCCCGGCTGCGCGCCTCCGAGCTGAGCGCCCGGCTGCGCGAGCTGCTGCCGATGCTGGCCGGGATGGCCCCGCTGGACGTGGACGAGCCCGACGCCGAGCAGGAGGAGGACTCGCCCGAGGAGCCCACGGCCTCCTCGGCGCCCGCCGGGGAACCGGTACGCCGCCGGGGAGCCGTGCCACTGGTGCCGGGAGCGAAGCCGGCCGACTCCAACCGCGACACGCACACCTCGATGCGCGTACCCGCCCCGGACGAGCTGGCGGGCGGCGCCCGGGGCACCGCCCGCGCCCCACGCGCCTCCGGCGCCCCACGCCCCGGCTCGGCCCGCAACCGTGCCGCCGCACGCCGCCGCCGCCTCGCCCTGGGCGGTGGCGCGGTCGCCCTGGTGGCGGCGATCGGCGTCGGCACCTGGCTGGCGACCGGCGCCGACGAGACCGACCCGGGCCCCCAGGACACACGGAACTCGGCCCCGGCCTCCCCCTGACTCCGGGCGGCCCCGACCCGATCCCCACCGCCCGGCCGAATCCCCGGCGGCGTCCGCCCGTCGGCCGCGCCGGGCACCGGCCCTCCCGCCGCCAGCCCGCCCGGCCCGGCACCCCTGCCGCAGGTCCGCCACAGGCGCCCGGCACCAGGCGCGGCGGTGCGCCGCGCGTGCCGCGTGTGCCGCGCGTGCCGCGCGTGCCGCGCGTGCCGCGCGAGGGTGGGGCGAACCGCTCCCGGAACGTCCCCGCCGCCGGTCGCCGCCGCCCGGCCGAATCCCCGGCGAGGTCCGCCCGCCGCCCGCCCCCGGCACCGGCCCGCCCCGGTGCACCGCGGCCGCGCACCCCCGGCCGCGTACCTCTGCCGCACGCCGCCGCGGGCGCCCGGTGCCCCGGTCCGGCCGGGGCCGGTCGGTGGAGCCGTTACGCTGGACGCGTGGCAGTCGTCGATGTATCCGAAGAGCTGAAGTCCCTCTCCTCGACCATGGAGTCGATCGAGGCCGTCCTGGACCTCGACAGGATGAGGGCAGACATCGCCGTGCTCGAGGAGCAGGCGGCCGCGCCCTCCCTGTGGGACAACCCGGACGAGGCGCAGAAGATCACGAGCCGGCTCTCCCACCTCCAGGCGGAGGTGCGGAAGGCCGAGGCCCTGCGCGGGCGGCTCGACGATCTCGGCGTGCTCTTCGAGATGGCCGAGGAGGAGGACGATCCGGACACCCGTGCCGAGGCCGAGTCCGAGCTCACGGCCGTGAAGAAGGCGCTGGACGAGATGGAGGTCCGCACCCTTCTCTCGGGCGAGTACGACGCGCGTGAGGCGCTCGTCAACATCCGCGCCGAGGCGGGCGGGGTGGACGCCGCCGACTTCGCCGAGAAGCTCCAGCGCATGTACCTGCGCTGGGCCGAGCAGCACGGCTACAAGACCGAGGTCTACGAGACGTCGTACGCGGAGGAGGCCGGCATCAAGTCGACCACCTTCGCCGTGCAGTCGCCGTACGCCTACGGCACCCTCTCCGTCGAGCAGGGCACGCACCGCCTGGTGCGCATCTCGCCCTTCGACAACCAGGGGCGCCGCCAGACCTCCTTCGCGGGCGTCGAGATCCTCCCCGTGGTCGAGCAGACCGACCACATCGAGATCGACGAGTCCGAGCTGCGGGTGGACGTGTACCGGTCCTCCGGCCCCGGCGGCCAGGGCGTGAACACCACCGACTCCGCGGTGCGGCTCACCCACCTCCCCACCGGCATCGTGGTCTCCTGCCAGAACGAGCGGTCCCAGATCCAGAACAAGGCCACCGCGATGAACGTCCTCCAGGCCAAGCTCCTGGAGCGGCGCCGTCAGGAGGAGCAGGCCAAGATGGACGCCCTCAAGGGCGACGGGGGCAACTCCTGGGGCAACCAGATGCGTTCGTACGTGCTGCACCCGTACCAGATGGTCAAGGATCTGCGCACGGAGCACGAAGTGGGCAACCCCGAGGCCGTGTTCAACGGCGAGATCGACGGTTTCCTCGAGGCCGGAATTCGCTGGCGCAAGCAGCAGGAGAAGTAACGCGGAGCGGCCGCGCACGGGCCGCTTTGTCGACAAGGCAACTGCCGCCCACCGGGCGGCGGTTGCCTTTTCTCTGCCCGCCGTCCGCCGGTGATGTCTGGGTTTTACATCACACTCACACCCTTTGTGTCCGGCATACGTCCCGTACCTGGACATCGCGTACGCAATGGCCTTGACGTTGCTTTGAACATTCGCAAGGGTGAGGCGCGGCATGCGTATTTCTGGGGCGCATGTGAACCGGGGGGCACAAGCGCAGCCACTCCCGTCGATCACGGCCCCGAGCGCGGCCTCACTGACTAATCGGCTACTGGGGGTAGCAACCACATGACGAAGAAGACGCGCATCCGTGTCGCGCGCATAGCGGCCGGCGCCGTGATCGCCGCCGGCGCCTCGCTGACCGCCGCGGGTGCCGCCTCGGCGCTTGATTTCGGCCTGAGTGCGGGTGTCGGCGACACCAACGTCGGCCTCGGCGTGAGCGTCGGGGGCGAGAGCGAAGGCACCTCGGAGGGTACGTCCGAGGGCACCTCGGAAGGCACCTCGGAGGGCACCTCGCTCGGCGTGTCCGAGGGCACCTCGGAAGGCACCAGCGAGGGTACGTCCGAGGGCACCTCCGAGGGCACCTCGGAAGGTACGTCCGAGGGCACCAGCGAGGGCACGTCCGAGGGCACCTCGGAAGGCACCAGCGAGGGCACCAGCGAGGGCACGTCCGAGGGCACCTCCGAGGGCACTTCGGTCGGCACCTCGGAGGGCACGTCCGAAGGCACCACCGAGGGTGGCGACAACGGCGGCAACGGCAACAACGGTGGCACCGGCGACAACGGTGGCAACGGCAACACCGGCGGTTCCGGCGACAACGGTGGCAACGGCAACACCGGTGGCACCGGCGGCACCGGTGATGGCGACAACACCACCCCCGACGGCGGCAGCAACGACAACGTCACCCAGGACGAGGGCTCCTCGGCCCTGACCGACACCGGCGAGGAGGCCCCGGCCTCCGACACCGCCGCCCAGGGCAGCGGTGACGAGCTGGCCGAGACCGGCGCCGCGGAGACCACGTTCCTGCTGGTCGGCGCCGCCACGATGATCGCGGGCGGTATCGGCTTCCGCCTGCTGCCGCGCATGATGAACGGTCGCGGCGGGGCCGCTGCCTGACGGTAGCCGACAGGCTACGCACGGCACAGCCGAGCGAAGGGGCCCGGAGGGCACAGCGGGCCGGGGGCCTCTGGCAGGGCGGCCTAGGGCCGGTGGGGCCCACGCGGGCGGCAGCAGGTGGTGTGGGCCAGGACGGGCCCCGCCGCGGGA
>NZ_JBHYJX010000074.1:0-27088 GCF_042740985.1 Streptomyces sp. NPDC058985
GGTAGAGGTCTTCGATGTTGGTGGTGCGTTCCATGGTGCAGTCGTGGAAGTTGACGAGTCTGCCGTCCTTGGTCTGCTGGACGTCGATCTCGACGTAGTCGGCGCGTTGGGTGACGGCGAGGTCGATGGCGGCGGCGGTGTTCTCGGGTGCCATGCCGGAGGAGCCGCGGTGGGCGATGACGTCGGGGTCGCCGGGCGCGGCGTGCGCGGTGGTCGTCGTCAGGGCCAGAGCCAGACCGCTCAGCACGGCCACGACGGCACCGGCGTGCCTCTTGCTCGCATGCTTCACTGCAACCTCCCGCGTTGGATGACTCCCTGGAGGCTGGCGGAGCACGGTTACGGGAACCCTGCCGACGTCTGGCGGCGCCGGGATCGGCCGGTGGAGCGAGACGCCGAACCGCTCATCACGGCGGAAGGGGGGCGAACGCGCGCATTCGCCCCCCTTCCGGCCGGCGACGTCACCCGCCGAGGATGCCCGCGGGCAGCAGCGACTTCGGGGAGGCGGCCGGGTGCCCCACCTCCAGCGTTCCGAGGAGACCGCTCAGGAGCGGAGCACCGGGCACCCCGGTGGACGGGTCCGGCGCGGGGGCGGCCAGGGCGGCGGGGGCCGACACCAGGACAGTGGCGGCCAGGACGGAGACACAGACGAGTTTCTTGATCATGTCCGCCCCAACGAACGGCGGCCCAGGGGGAAACGCTCGCCGTAGGCCGACTGGCCCAGTGCCGTTACCCGAGAGGTAATCGACCGCCCCCCGTTCCGCCCGGCAGGATCGGACACGTCGGCGGGAACCCCGCCGGACCGGATCACCGCCGCGAGGAGAACACGATGTCCGTCGAGCACACCGCAGCCACCGGGGCGCAGGTCACCGAGGCCACCCGGAGCGTCGTGAGCGAGTTTCTGGCCGCGCGCGTGGCGGGGGACACCGGACGGCTGATCGAGCTGTTCGCCGACGAGGTCGACTGGCAGCTCGCCGAGAACCCCGCCGTCCCCTGGATCCGGCCCCGCTCCACGGGTGCGGAATGCGCGGCGCAGTTCTCCGAGCTGATGGAGCACACCGTTCCCGAGGACGCGCGGGCCTCGGTCGACACCTTCCTCGTCGACGGCACGGACGCCGTGCTGATGGGCCACCTGTCGGGGACCGTACGCGCGACGGGACGGAGCTTCGAGGGCCCCTTCGCCCTGCGCCTGACCGTCGAGGACGGCCGGATCACCCGGCACCACCTCTACGAGAACAGCCTGTCGATCGCCGAGGCGTGCACCCCGGCTGTCGGCTGAGGATCCGGGCCTCGGCGACGAACGGACGGCGGAGGCGCCTGGGGCCACAGCCGGCCGGGGTCACGTCGCGTCGCGCGGCCGGACCCGAACACCTCGGTACTTGATTGACGCTCGGAGAACCGGCCAGAGGGCGAGGCTCCTCGCAGCAGCCCGCGCAGCTCCGCCCCGAACGCGTCCAGGCGATGGCCGAACAGGTGCGGCGCGGAGAACGACATGGCGAGCACCCCGGCGACGACATCGTCCCACGTACGCACCAACGCCCCTGCCCCCGCCGGGCACCACATGACGGAACGGACCGGCGAACCCCGCCCGGGCCAGTACGGCCGCCTCACCGGAGGACGTCCCCTCGGGCAGCACCCCGCGGCCGGCCCGGCGGACCGGCCCAGCCAGGCGGGACCAGTCGGCGATCATCCCGGGGCCACCGTTCGTCGGTGTCCGATTCAGCTCGATCGCCGATGGTGGATACTCCCCACCCGGCTCGCGCCCCGCCGACGCCACCCGGCTCGCGCCCCGCCGACGCCACCCGGCGTGCGCGGCGCCGTGGCGGCCCGCGCCGATAGTCTGCGCGGCGTGATCGACTCATACGAAGAATCCGACGATGCCGCCGTCGCGACAGCGGGCGCGCAGGCCGGCGCGTACGTGGTCCGCAACCTGTACGGCCGGCGGCTCGACCGCGTCGACAAGGGCGCCGGGGACTTCGCCACCGACGCCGACGTGGAGGCCGAGAAGACGATCCTCGGCGTGATCCGCGCCCGACGGCCCGACGACGCGGTGCTCGGAGAGGAAGGCGGGCTGCGGGGCGACGCCGACGCGGTGCGCCAGTGGCTGGTGGACCCCCTGTGCGGCACGCTGAACTACGCCGCCGGCAACATGCTGGTGGCCGTCAACGTGGCCCTGCGCGACGGGGCGGCGGCGGTGGCGACCCGTTCAGCGGTGAGGTCTTCTTCACCGACGGGGAGACCGCCCGGGTACGGCGTGACGGGGCCGACGACGCACCGCTGACGCCCACCTCCGCGAGCCGGCTGGTGGACGTCAACCTGGATCCGCCGTTTCCGAGTGCGCCGGGATTCCGGGCCGTGGATCTGCTGGCCCACCCCGGGTTCGCCGGCCGCTTCCGGCCGCGCGTCGTCTCCACGACCCTGGCACTGGCCTGGGTCGCGGCAGGCAGACGCGCCGCCTACGTCACCGATGGCGGCGACCTCTCCCGGAGCGTCCACTTCGCGGCGGGCATCGCCCTGTGCCAGGCCGCCGGCTGCACCGTCACCGGGATCGACGGCGCCCCGGTCGGGGAAGCGGGCGGCCGCGGGCTCGTGGCCGCCGCTGACGCCGGTACCCACGCCCTGCTGATGTCGATGACGCGCGGCCGGGGCTAGGGCGACTCGCGCATCACGGTCAGGACGACTCCCGTACCACCAGCTCCGTCGGAAGCGTCAACTGCTGCCGTGGCGCGCCGTGCTGGGTGATGCCGGTGAGGATGCGGGCCATGGTCCGTCCCAGCTCCTCCACCGGCTGACGCACCGTCGTGAGCGGCGGGTCCGTGTGCCGGGCGAGGACGGAGTCCTCGAATCCGACCACGGCGACATCGCCGGGCACCCGCCGCCCGTGCCGGCGGAGTTCGGCCAGGGCGCCGACCGCCATGAGGTCCGAGGCCGCGAAGACGGCGTCCAGGTCGGGGGCGCGTTCAAGAAGCAAACGCATCGCGCGCGCCCCGCCCTCCTCGGTGAAGTCGCCCGCCTCCACCAGGACTTCCGCTGCGGGCGCCCCCGCCTCCAGGTGCGCGTCCCGCCAGCCCGCGAGCCGGCTGCGGCCGACGTCCATGTCCAGCGGCCCGGTGATGGTCGCGATCCGCTGCCGTCCGCCGCCCAGCAGGTGCCGTACCGCCGCGGCGGCCCCGCCGGCGTTGTCCGCGTTCACGTAGCTCAGCCGCTCGCCCGCGTCGCGGCGGCCGGCCAGGACGGTGGGCAGGCCCATCTCCTCCAGCATGCCGGGCAGCCGGTCCTCGGAGTGCACCGAGACCAGGAGGACGCCGTCGACCCGGCGGGCCGCGACCGACTCGGTCAGCTGGTCCCGCTCCGCCTGGTCGCGGACGAGCATCAGCTGCAGCTGTGTCCGGCTCTCGGCCAGGGCGCCGCTGACGCCGCGGATCAGCGCGGCGAAGAAAGGTTCCGAGCCGAGCCTGCTCTCGGACTCCGGGATCACCAGGGCCACGGCGTCGGTGCGGTTGGTGACGAGCCCGCGGGCCACCGAGTTGGGAACGTAGTTCAGTTCCTTGATCGCCGCCAGGACCCTGGCGCGGGCGTCGGCACTGACCAGCTCCGAGCCGTTGACGACGCGGGAGACGGTGGTGCGGCCCACTCCGGCGCGGGCGGCGACCGTTTTGATCGTGGGACGGCGGTTGCCGGTCATGCACTCCCCCCTCGGCGGCCGCGGCGGACGTGCCGGCCGCGGAGGTGACCTGCGGCAATTCTTGCAGACCCGGTCGCCGCCGGCGCACCCCCCGGCGGCCGGGAGGCCTCTTCCCGGCCCGGGACGAGCAGCGAGTTGCTTTCAAGTCATTGACATATGGGCGCGCTCCCACGAGTCTTCGATGCGCCGGTGGGAACGTGCCCACCCAGAAATGGGCACGTTCCCACCTTGTCTGAGCCGTCGCTAGGAGGAGATCCATGGGCACTCTCGGTTCGTTGCGCGGGAAGGCGGTGGCGGCGGCCGCGGCCGCCGGCGCGCTGGCGCTCGTCGTCGGATGCAGCAGCGGCGACGACTCCGTCACCGGTGGCGGTGAGAAGGACGGCAAGACCGTCATCACCATGGGCCTGTACGGGGTGATGGGCATCAAGGAGACGGGCCTCCTGGAGCAGTACGAGAAGGAGAACCCGGACGTCGACATCAAGGCCGAGATCGCCGGCGACGAGCAGACGTACTACACCGCCCTCCAGACCAGGCTCGCCGCCGGCAAGGGGCTGAAGGACATCCAGGGCATCGAGATCGGCCGCGCCAAGGAGATCACCGAGACCCAGGCGGACAAGTTCGCGGACTTCTCCGGCACTTCGGGTACCGATCACTTCCTGCCGTGGAAGGAGTCCCAGATCAGTACCGGGGACGGCAAGGTGCTGGGACTGGGCACGGACATCGGCCCGATGGCCGTCTGCTACCGCAAGGACTACTTCGAGCAGGCGGGCCTGCCCACCGACCGCGAGGAGGTCGCCAAGCTGTGGGAGGGCGACTGGACGAAGTACGTCGAGGTCGGCCGCGACTTCAAGAAGGGCTTCAAGGGTGACAAGGTCGCCTACATGGACGCGGCCAGCGGCCTGTTCAACGCCATGGTCTACGGCTACCCCGAGCAGTACTACGACGACAAGGGCGAGCTGATCTACGACACCAACCCCGCCGTCAAGGAGGCGTGGGGCCTGGCGGCCGACGCGGCGGAGGACGGCCTGACGGCCAAGCTCCGGCAGTTCCAGCCGGGTTGGGACCCGGGTCTGGCCAACGGCACGTTCGCCACGGCGGTCTGCCCGGCGTGGATGCTGAGCCACATCAGTGAGAAGGCCGGCGCGGCGAACAAGGGCAAGTGGGACGTCGCCAAGGCTCCCAAGGGTGCGAACTGGGGCGGGTCCTTCCTCGGCGTGATCGAGCAGAGCCCGGTGAAGGAGGAGGCGAAGAAGCTCGTCGCCTGGCTGACCGCGCCGGAGCAGCAGGCCCACATCTTCAAGGAGATCGGCAACATCCCGTCCTCGCGCACGGCACTGGAGAGCGCCGACGTGAAGAACGCCGAGTCCGAGTACTTCAGCGGGGCCCCGATCGGTCAGATCTTCGGTGCCGCCGCCCAGGAGATCCCGGACAAGCAGGTCCTCGGCCGCAAGGACGGCACGATCAAGGACACCTTCTCCCAGGGCCTCACCCTGATCGAGCAGCAGGGCACCGCCCGTGACGAGGCGTGGAAGACCACCGCGGAGCGCATCGAGAAGGCGGTCGGCTGACCGTCCGTCCCACCGCCGCCGGGCCCGCCCGTCACGCGCGGGCCCGGCGCAGGGTCACCTGCATCCGAAACCAGGAAGGAATCCCGGTGGCCACCACCTCCACCACCAAGGCCCCGGCGCGGCGCGGCGCGCTCCTGCACCGGCTGGACATCAAGGGCGCCCCGTACGTCTTCGTCGCGCCGTTCTTCGTGATCTTCGCCGCGTTCAGCTTCTACCCCCTGATCTACACCTCGTGGATCTCGCTGCACGACGTGGAACTGGCCACCCTCGACGTGATGGAGTGGGTGGCGTTCGACAACTACGTGGAGCTGTGGGGCGATTCCAGGTTCTGGAACGCGCTCCAGAACACCATCACCATCGGCGTCATCTCCACGGTGCCGCAGCTGCTCATGGCGCTCGGCATGGCCCATCTGCTCAACTACCGCATGCGCGCCTCGCTGTTCTTCCGGGTTGCCTCGCTCGTCCCCTACGCCACCTCGGTCGCGGCGGCCGCCCTCGTCTTCACCATGATCTTCGAGCGCGACTTCGGGATGATCAATTGGGCGCTTGGCTCGGTCGGCATCGACCCGGTGGACTGGGAGGCCGACAAGTGGCCCGCCCAGGTCGCGATCTCCACCATCGTGATCTGGCGCTGGACCGGCTACAACGCGCTGCTCTACCTGGCCGCCATGCAGGCCATCCCCGCCGACCGGTACGAGGCGGCCTCGCTCGACGGGGCCTCGCGCTGGCAGCAGTTCACCCACGTCACCGTGCCCGGGATCCGTTCCACCATCGTCTTCACCATCGTGCTCTCCACGATCGGCGCCACCCAACTGTTCGGTGAGCCCCTCATCTTCGGGCAGGGGCCCAACGGGGTCACCGGCGGCGCGGACAACCAGTACCAGACGCTGGGCCTGCTGCTGTACGAGGAGGGCTGGAAGAACTACCAGATGGGCCGCTCGGCGACCGTCGCCTGGGCGATGTTCCTGCTGCTCGTCCTCGTCTTCGTCGTGCAGCGTCTGATCAAGCGCCTGCGCTCCCGTACGTCCTGACCTGGAGTCGCCATGACCACACAGAGCCTCCCGGCCCGGACGGACAGCCCGGATCCGGACCGTACCCCCGCCGCCCGGGCGGGCCGACCCGGCGGGCGCCGGCTGCTGCGCCAGCGGGCGGGCCGCCAGCACCACGCCGGGCCCCTCGCCTACATTCTGCTCGCCGTCATGGCGGTGCTGTCGATCTTCCCGCTGTACTGGACGATGGTCGCCGCCTCCACCGACAACACGCGGGTCAGCCAGACGCCGCCGCCCTTCCTGCCCGGCCCGAACCTGTTCAGCAACCTCGCCCGCGCCTGGGACGAGGCGGCGATGGGCAAGGCGATGGTCAACAGCCTGATCGTGGCCGGGGTGATCGCCCTGTCCACGGTGATGTTCGCGACGCTCGCCGGGTTCGCCTTCGCCAAACTGCGGTTCAAGGGGCGCAACGCCCTGCTCATGCTGGTGATCGGCACCATGCTGGTGCCGCCGCAGCTCGGCGTCGTACCGCTGTTCATGATGATGGCCGAGCTGGGCTGGTCGCAGCAGCTGCCCGCGGTCATCTTCCCCACCCTGGTCAGCGCGGTCGGCGTCTTCTTCATGCGGCAGTACCTCTCGGAGGCGCTGCCGGACGAACTCGTCGAGGCCGGACGCGTGGACGGGGCGCACTCGCTGCGGATCTTCTGGAGCATCGTGCTGCCGGTCGCCCGGCCCGCGATGGCGGTCCTGTTCATGATCACGTTCGTGCACGCGTGGAACGACTTCTTCTGGCCGTTCGTGGTCCTCGACATGACCAATCCGACGGTGCCCGTCGCGCTCACCCAGCTCAGCGCCGGCTACGTCCGCGACCAGTCGCTGATCATGGCGGGCGCACTGCTCGGCACCCTGCCGCTGCTGGTGATGTTCATCGTCTTCGGCCGTCAGATCGTCAGCGGCATTATGGCGGGCGCGGTCAAGGGCTGACCCGTCGCCCCGCGAACACCCCCAATTCGAAAGGACTTACGTGGTCACCGCAGCACACCAGACCGGTTCCGGCCCGGACGCCGCCCGTACCTTCCCCAAGGGCTTCCTCTGGGGTTCCGCCACCGCCTCCTACCAGGTCGAGGGGGCCGCCGCGGAGGACGGCCGCACGCCGTCCATCTGGGACACCTACGCCCGCACCCCCGGCCGCGTCCGCAACGGCGACACCGGTGACGTCGCCACCGACCACTACCACCGCAGCGGCGAGGACGTCGCCCTGATGGCCGAACTCGGGCTGGGCGCCTACCGGTTCTCCCTCGCCTGGCCCCGGATCCAGCCCACCGGGCGCGGTCCGGCCGTGCAGAAGGGCCTGGACTTCTACCGGCGACTCGTCGACGACCTCCTGGAAAAGGGCATCGAGCCCGTCGCCACCCTCTACCACTGGGACCTGCCGCAGGAACTGGAGGACGCGGGCGGCTGGCCCGAGCGTGCCACCGCCGAGCGGTTCGCCGAGTACGCGGCGCTCGCCGCGGACGCCCTCGGCGACCGGGTGAAGACCTGGACCACCCTCAACGAACCCTGGTGCAGTGCCTTCCTCGGCTACGGCTCAGGCGTGCACGCCCCCGGCCGCACCGACCCCGTGGCCGCCCTGCGCGCCGCCCACCACCTCAACCTGGGGCACGGCCTGGCCGTCCAGGCGCTGCGCGACCGCGTCCGCGCCGACGCCCGGTGCTCGGTCACCCTCAACATCCACCACGTCCGCCCGCTCACCGGCACCGAGGGGGACGCCGACGCGGTCCGCCGGATCGACGCCCTCGCCAACCGGGTCTTCACCGGCCCCATGCTGCAGGGCGCCTACCCGGAGGACCTGCTCAAGGACACCGCCGAGCTGACCGACTGGTCCTTCGTCCAGGACGGCGACCTGCGGCACATCCACCAGCCGCTGGACTTCCTCGGCGTCAACTACTACACGCCCACCGTCGTCTCCGAGACCGACACCAGCGGCACCCACAGCTCCGACGGACACGGCAACAGCTCCCACAGCCCCTGGCCGGGAGCCGACCGGGTCGCCTTCCACCAGCCGCCCGGCGACCGTACCGCGATGGGCTGGGCCGTCGACCCCACCGGCCTGTACGACCTGCTGCGCCGGCTGGCCGCCGACTTCCCGGCGCTGCCGCTGGTCATCACCGAGAACGGCGCCGCGTTCGACGACTACGCCGACCCCGCCGGCCGGGTCAACGACCCCGCCCGGATCGCCTATGTGCGGGGCCACCTCGCCGCCGTCCACCAGGCCATCCTGGACGGCGCGGACGTCCGCGGCTACTTCCTGTGGTCGCTGCTGGACAACTTCGAGTGGGCACACGGCTACAGCAAGCGCTTCGGCGCCGTCTACGTCGACTACCCGACCGGCACCCGCATCCCCAAGGCGAGCGCCCGCTGGTACTCCGAGGTCGCCCGCACCGGCGTCCTGCCCGGCGCCTGACCGCGTGCCGCCCCCGCCCTGCCGCGCGAGCGGAGGACGGGGGCGGGCCGGTTTCGGGTGCCGGGTCAGTTGAGCGGGTCGAGGGTGAGCTGGGCCTGGGCCGGATTGCCGTCGTGCACCAGCGACTCGTGGTTGCCGACGTCGTCGAAGGCGAAGGCGTACGCCTTCCCGTCCGCCATCCGGTCGTGGATGATCCGGGCGTAGTGGTTGGTCACGGAGTCCTTGTAGAAGTTCGCCGCCGAGGGGTCGGGCTGGTTGGGGTTGCTCAGCAGCGTCGAACGGTTGAACCCGGCGCACAGCGTGCGCGAGATCGGTCCGCGCACCTGGTCGTTGGGGGCGTCCAGGAGCCGGTGGCAGCCGAAGACGCTGGAGGCGTCCGGCTTCTGGAAGCTCGTGACGACCGCGCCCGAGCCGTTGGTGAAGTTCATGACGTTGCCCGAGACCCGCCCGAAGTACTTGGTGTTCGGCTGGTTCCCGAACGGCGTGACGGTGAGCGTGCTCGTCGAGTACTTCTGCCAGACCCGGTTGATGTAGTCGTTCAGCACCGAAGCGGGCAGCGCCCCGGTCTCCACGCCGTACAGCGGCGCCAGCGCCCGCAGCACGGTGCCGTCGGGCCGGGTCTGGATCAGTCCGCCCCAGCCGGGCTGCGCCCGCAGCGCGTTGAACACCGCGTTGTAGCCGCCGGCCTTGAGCTTCCCGGCGCTGATCACACTCCCGTCGCCGCGCTGCACACCGACCGTGTACGGCGCGGAGAACATGTCGACCTGGGTGCTGTTGAGCCACAGCCCGGAGTCGTTGAGCGTGTACTCGGACCAGTTGAAGAGGATGTTGCGGTTGGGGTCGCTCGGGTTCTGCACCGCCGGCTGCACCAGGCCGCCCGTGGTCAGCCGGAAGTCGAGCTTCTGGCCGTACGAGAAGTAGATGCGCCCCGACAGCTTGGGAATCCGGATCGTCTTGGTCTGTCCGGCGGCCGGTCCGGGGATGGACGCGTCCGGTGCGGGGGTGGGCGGATTGCCGCCGGCGGGCCAGGCGTGGAAGGTGCCGTTGGCATCGGCCCAGCCCTGCTGACCGGTCGTCAGCGAGGTGCCGAGGTTGTAGATGTGCACGGCTTCGCCGCGGCTGGAGTTGTTGGTGATCTTCAGGGGGATGGTGGCGGGCACCGCGGCGTCCGCGGGCGGTGAGGCGCCGAACGTGAGCAGGGTGCCGGCCAGGCCCGCTGCCGTGGCCACGGCGAGCAGACGGCGTCTGAGTCTTGAGAGCACTCTCCACCTCCGTGCGGGTGTGGGGGAATTGGTCCGTACCGATTCTGAGAGCGCTCTCAGCGTTGCGCCGGGACGCGTGCATGTCAATGTGCGGTGCGGGATGCCGCGAAGTCGCGCGGCTCGGTGGGGAGGGGGTGCGGCGGGCGTCGGCCGTAGAGAACCGGTGCCCTGTGGGGATTGCGCGGCCCCGTACACGAGGGCGGCCCCCGCTGCCCTCGTGGCCATTCGGCGAGCGCCGATTCCGGGCTGCCGTCGTGTCGCGGGGGCGCGCCGTGACGGACTCCTCGCCCGTGGTGGCGCGGTGGACAGGGAGTCCGGTCACGCGACCCCGCACACCAGGAACGCCGTACCGAAGCTGCTGCCCAGGGCGTCCAGCGCCAGACCGTGTGCCGCGGACCCCGGGGCGCCCGGCGGCAGGCCGTTCACGACGATGGCCCGCGGACTCGGCGATCGTCCGCGCCGCCTCCTCCTCGCCGGCCGGCGGGTCCGCCCCGCGAGGCCGGTGGCGAAGGCCGACGGAGCGCTCAGCTTGCGGCTAGAGCCATGAGGAACCGAGTCTCTGTGTCGTCCCGCCCCGCACACATTCTGGGGACCGCATTGAGGGCGGCCAGGGCTCGGCACCAACCCATCACACGACGAGGAGACATGCCAGGGACCAGCGCCGCCAGCTCCTCGACCCTCTGTTCCAGCACGACTGGATCTGCAACTCCTTCGAACACCCAGTCCACAGCGTCGAAGTCCGGGTCGCCCCACGTCGGCCTCGGATCAATCGCCACCATGCGGTCTCCCGGACCAGACAGCACGTTGGCCGGGTGGAGATCACCATGCACGAGTCCCGCGGGCCCGTTGTCTGCAAGTTCCAGGGCTGCCGCTCGCGCCTGCCGAAGGACCTTCGAAACAGCCGGATCGTTCACGTCGCGCGCTGCCAGCCTGCGGTCGGTCAAGTCGAACACGAAGTCGACGCGGTGGGAGAGATGCCGCAGTACCGAGTACTCACCCGGCGCGGGAGCAAAGTCCCGCAGGTCCCGCAGCAGCGCCGCGACCTCGGCCACATTCCATGCACGCCGGCTCACCTGCACTCCCGGCTCCACGTCCTCCAGAAGCAGGGCCCCGGCGGTCAGATCTTGTGCCAGCAGCGTGACAACCGACGGAGTCTTCGCCCAGGCCCGAAGAGCTTCGGCTTCCTCCCGGGCAATCCCGGGATCCGGCGTGAGTTTCAGCCATACCGAGGTGCCGGTGTCCCGCTCGAAGCAGCGGAACACCCGTGAGGTGCCTCCTCCGCCCGCAGCGACAAGCTCCAGATTCCAGCGGGCAGCGAGTTCGTCCACGAGAGCAGGCAACTCATCACACCAGGCCACCACCTCAGCTCCGAACCGAACGACGAGCCGGTCCCGGACCTCTGGTGCGACGCAGACCAGCTCTCTCAACTTGTCCCCCGTGGGTGGTGGATGCAGTTCTCGCGCATCCTAAGACCACGGTCTGATCACGTCCCACAATATTTCAACCCTCACAGAGCCGTGATCTCCCTGGCTGGGAAGCACGGGCTTCCCCGGCTGACTGGGTCTGACAAAAGCTGCTGGTCGTGTCGGATGAACTGTGGTCGCTGGTCGAGCCGTTGTTGCCGAAGCCGGGTCCGGAGAAGGCCGAGGACCGGCCGCGGGTGCCGGACCGGCAGGCGCTGTGCGGGATTCTCTTCGTCCTGCACACCGGCATCCAGTGGGAGTACCTGCCCCAGGAGCTGTGGGCCGAGCCCGGTCGACCGGTGGGCTGTCGGCCCGTCGATCAGTCCGATGACTCTTCAACTTGTTGGGAACGCGATGCGCAGCATCAATCTGGCCGACCTGGGGGACAACCCGGTCGGCGTCCCCGCCGCCCGGGCCTGAGTGCGTGATCTCGAAGCCCTGCACAGATGAGTTGAGGCGGGAGGCCCGGAAAAGGGCGTCGAGGCTGCCGGCCGGCGTGCGCGGTGGGGGAGAGGGGTACGACGTGAGGCGGGCGTGATCCCGTGGAGAATGGCACTCGCGTTACAATGCGTCAAGTCAGCGTACAGGGAGTCTTGCGTGAAGTCGGTCTGTACGCCGGACATGCGCTCGCGCGATAGGATCCGGCCCATGGCGAACCTTCGTGAGGCGCAGAAGCGGATGACCCGCCGCCTGCTGCTGGAGTCGGGACTCGAACTCTTCAAGGCGAAGGGGTACGCCGCCACCACGGTCGACGACATCGCGACCGCCGCGGGCACCACGCGGGTGACCTTCTACGCGTACTTCCCGTCCCGCGGCGAACTGATGAAGGCGCTCATCGACGAGCAGCTCAACGAGGAGCTGCAGCGCGTCCGGTCGCCCGAGCACGGCTCCACCGCGCGGGACCTGGTCGCCACCGTCGCCGAGGGCACGCCGGAGGCGATCACGGCGTGGCTGCGCCGGACCGTCGACGCCTGGCCGGCCATCCGGCCGGTCATCCGTCTCGGCCGCGACGCCGCGGTGATCGAACCGGACCTCACCGACCTGGTCGAGCGGTGGATGGAGGAGGCGGTCGGCGACATCGAGGACGGCCTCACGCTGGCCGGACGCTTCGAACCGCACCAGCGTCACTTCCGCGGCGTGCTCGCCATGGCCCAGCTCGACTACGTCGCCCAGAACTGGGACCGGGCCGACTGGAAACTCACCGACGAGCAGATGCTCGACGAGCTGAGCGCCGGCTGGGTGTCCCTGCTGACCTGACCCTCCTCCCGACCGAAGGCGCCGTCGTCCACGACGGCGCCTTTCGCATGCCCGGAACCGTGGCGACCGCGCGGACCAGTCATTCGCGCCGAGCACACTCATACGCAGTCAATGACCAGCAGTTCACAACCCCTGGCCGACGAGCACAACGCGCTGCTGCCGCCGGACGCCTTCCACCTGCCGGTGGGCCGCCCCGTCACCCACAAGATCTACCGCGACGCCGCGCACCCGTCCCGGCTGGTGCTGCCGTTCACGACGCTCCGGGCGGACGGCGAGCCGGCCAGCGTGTAGTGGCGCACCCCGGCGCCGCCCCGGTCTTCCGCCTCGGGCCACAGGCAGTCCAGTACCGACGCGGACGGGGCGAAGAGAGCGGACGGGACCGCGTCCCGGGCGAACCACTCCCAGCGTTCGATCTTGTCGGGCTCGGTGACCCGGGGCGCGCCCGAGGCCCGCTCGGTGACGGCCGCCGCCGTCACCCGGGTCAGTCCGGCCAGGCCGTCGACGAACAGGGCCAGGACCCGTACGTCCTCGGCGGCAACCGTGAGTCCGGTCTCCTCCGCCAGTTCCCGGGCGGCGGCCGTCTCGAAGTCCTCGCCCGGGTCCACCCTGCCGCCGGGCAGCTCCCAGCGTCCGTCATGGCCGAGGCCGAGCAGGACCCGTCCGGTGGGATCGAGGACGGCGAGACCGACTCCGGTGAGGCTGTGGGAGGCCGGGCGCGCGCGTTCGGGGCGCTCGTCGCCGGGTGCGGGTGCGGGTGCGGGTAGGGGTGCGGGTCCGGGATCGTGCTCGGGCTCGGCAGGGTTCATCCGGCCATTCCACACGGTGGGGCCGGCCTCGCGCCATCGCGGGGCAGTCCGGCGGCCGCGTCGTGGAAGGCCCGGCGCAGGGCGACGATCCCGTCCCCGGCCCTGGTGGGGTGCACCCGGTTGGTGAGCAGCACGGCATAGCGCCCCGTGTCCGGGTCGACCCAGAGGCTGGTGCCGGTGAAGCCCGTGTGGCCGTACGAGGCGGGGCCGAACACGTCTCCGGCGGGGGAGCCGACGGGATCGCGGCCCTGCCAGGCGAGAGCGCGGCGCAGCGCCAAGTGGTCGGTGTGGGCCGCCGTCATGGCGGCGAAGGTGTCGGGGCGCAGGAGCCCCCGGCCACCGTCGGCGAGCGCGGTGCCGAGGCGTTCCATGTCCGCCAGGGTGGAGAACAGGCCCGCGTGAGCGCCGACGCCGTCGAGCACCACCGCGTTCTCGTCGTGGACCTCGCCCACGACGGTGTGCCCGCGCCAGGGGCAGTCCTCGGTGGCGACCGCCCGCGCCCAGCGCCCGGCGCCCGGCCGGAACACGGTGTCCCGCATCCCGGCCGGCGCGCACACCAGCTCTCCCACCAGCGCGTCCAGCGGCCGCCCCGTCACCGCCTCGGCGATCAGACCCAGGACGATGAAGCCCTGCGAGGAGTACTGGACCCGGGTGCCGGGCGCCGCGGTCAGCGGCAGCAGCCGTACCGCTTCCAGCAGGGACGCACGGGTCGGATGGTCGCGGTAGAGCGGTACCTGACCGGGGATCCCCGAGGTGTGCGCGAGAAGCTGACGTATCGTCACGTCGTCCTTGTCGCCCCCTCGGTAGTCGGGCAGATACGTGCCCACCGTCGCGTCGAGCCCCAGCACGCCGCGTTCGACCAGGGCCATGACCGCGAGTCCCGCGACCGGTTTCGTCACCGAGGCGAGGTCCCACAGGTCATCGCCGTCCAGCGGCGGCCCGTCCCAGGACCGGGTGCCGGTCCAGCCGCGGTCCAGCGGGCCCTCCGGGTCTCCCACGGACCAGGCGGCCCCCGAGAACACCCGCCGTTCCCGCCCCTCGGCGAGCAGGTCGGCCAGTGCGCTCACGACCGCTCACCCCGTGAGGCGTCGTCCACCACGCCGAGGACCGGAGTGCGCGCTCCGAGCCCGGCCGACACCGTGCGCGCCGCGGCCCGCACCATCGGCCCGAACACCTCCACGCTGTCGGCGTCCAGGGTGAAGGTCAGGCCCAGGATGCCGATCGCGCCCACGACCCTGCCCTCCGCGTCCAGGACGGGGGCCGCCACCGAGCGCACGTCCGGCTCGTCGTACTCGTCGTCCACGGCGTACCCGCACAGCGCCGCCCGCGCCAGCACCGCCCGGACGGCGGCGTGCTCGGTGGGCGTGCTCGGTGTGCGGGCCTCCAGGTCGCTTACGTCCAGCACGGCGTCGACCTCCTCCGCCGGCAGGGCCGAGAGCATGGCGAGCCCCACACCGCACGCGTACAGCGGAGAGCGCCGGCCGGGCGTCGTGCTCATCCGGTACTCCCGGGCCGGCTCGGACCCCTCCAGGTACACCGCGTCGGCCGCGTGCCGTACCGCGTAAAACGCGACGTGTCCGGTGCGCCGCCGCAGGTCGGCGAGGGCGGGGCGGGTGAGTTCGAGGACGCGGCTGTCGTTCAGGGCCGCCGCGGCCAGGCCCAGCAGGCGCGGGCCCGGGCGGTAGCTGCCGTTCTCCGCCGCCTCCGCGAAGCCGTACTCCGCCATCGTCCGCAGGTGCCGGTGGACGGTGGGCTTGGTCAGTCCCGTGCGACGCGCGATCTCACCCAACCGGTGCGGACCGCCGGGCTGCACGAGCGCGTCGAGGACCTCCATCGCCTTGTCGACGGGGCCCTTCACGAGTTCCTGATCGACCGACCGGGTGTTGACCGCTTTCACCATGTCGCTTAGCTTAACCCAACCGCATTCCATCTGACGGAACGGAGGTGTTGTTCAATGGAACGAATTCATCAGGGGCGCACGATGGACCACAGCCGTCCCACCCGACGTCACGTCCTGCGGACCGGCGGGCTGCTCCTCGGAGCCCTCGGCGCCCCGGCGCTCCTGACCGCGTGCGGCACGACGGCCGCCGCGGACCGGGCCGGCAACGTCCTGCGGGTCTCCCAGCCCGGGGACCCCAAGACGCTGGACCCGCAGAAGCAGGGCGACATGGTGTCGATGAACGTCCTGATCAACATGTTCGACACGCTCACCACCCGGGGCCGGGACAACCGGCTGCACCCCAGGCTCGCCCTCTCCTGGAAGGCCACCGACGCGCGCACCTGGCGCTTCACCCTCCGCCCCGGCGTGACCTTCCACAACGGTGAGGCGTGCGACGCGCGGGCCGTCGCCTTCAGCATCGAGCGGCTGCTCGACCCCGCCACCAAGTCGCCGATCGTCGAACTGCGCTTCGTCAAGGGCGTCACCGTGGTCGACCGCCTCACCGTGGACTTCCACACCACCGTGCACGACCCGATCCTGCCCGCGAAGCTCTCCCTCTTCGGCGGCGTGGTCGTGCCGCCCCGCCATCTGGCCGAGGCGGGCGACGCCGAGTTCGCCGAACACCCCGTCGGCACCGGCCCCTTCACCTACGTCAGCTGGCGGCGCGACCACGAACTGCGCATGCGGGCCTACGACGGCCACTGGAACGGACGGCCCGCCGTCGACGGCCTCGTCTTCAGCCCCGCGCCGAACGCCTCCTCCTCCCTGGCCGCCCTCCAGAGCGGAGGCGTCGACCTCGTCGCCGGACTCACCCCGGACGCCGCCCAGCAGTTGGAGGGCTACGGCGGCGTCTCGCTGGACGGCCACACCGGCATCCGCACCGCCTACCTGTCCCTGAACACCCTGGAGCGCGGCCCGCTCCAGGACCGCCGGGTCCGCCAGGCCCTCAACCACGCGATCGACGTACCCCTGCTGATCAAGGCGGTACTGGGCGGCAAGGCGACCGAGACACCCGCCCTCGTCCCGCGCGGCGCCTTCGGCTTCGACCCCACCGTCAAGCCGTTCGAGCGGTCCGTCGCGACCGCGCGCGCCCTCCTCGCCGACGCCGGCCACCCGCGCGGTTTCGCCACGACGATCACCGCCTCCAACGTCGACGCCAACGTCGCCGAGGCCCTGTCCGGACTGCTGGCCGAGGCAGGGGTGGACGCACGCGTGAACCTCATCGACCCCGGCACCTACTCGGCACGGCTCACCTCCGACAACCGGGGAGCGCTCGGCCCGATCTACCTCGCGGCCAGCACCGTCTGGACGATGGACGGTGCGAGCATCGTCCAGTCCAACGTGCGCAGCGACCGACGCCAGAGCCGCTGGCACTCCGCGGAGGCCGACCGCCTCATCGACCTCGAGGAACTCTCCGAGGACCCCGCCGAACGCGAACGGGCCTTCTCCGACCTGCAACGCCTGATGCGGGAGGAGGCGCCCTTCGTCTTCCTCTACCAGACCGACAACATCTTCGCCCGCAACGACCGCCCCCGCTGGACACCCGGCTCCGCGGGCGTCCTCGCCATGGAGAGCGCGGAGGTGTCCCGATGAGCGCCCTCACCCTCGACGAACCACCCGCCCCCGCGGAGCCGGCACCCCGCCGCCCGGACCGGACCGGGCTGCTGCGCACGGTGCTCAGGCGCCTGGCCACCGCGCTGTTCGTCCTGCTGTGCACCGCGACGGTCTCCTTCTTCCTGGTACGGCTCTCCGGCGACCCCGTGAAGATCCTGCTGCCGCCCGACGCCACCGCCGAGCAGGAGAACGTGCTGCGCGCCTCCCTCGGCCTGGACCAGCCGCTGTTCGCGCAGTACCTCGACTACCTCTGGGGACTGCTCCGCCTCGACTTCGGCGACTCCCTGGTCTACGGACAGCCCGTGAGCGAGATCCTCGCCGACCGGCTGCCCGCCACCATCGAACTGGCCGCCGCCGCCCTCGCGGTGACCCTCGTCGTCGCCGTCCCGGCGGGCGTCTTCGCCGCCATGCGCCGCGGGCGCGGCTCCGACCACACCGTGATGACCGGTGTCCTGCTGGGCCAGTCCACCCCGCCGTTCTGGGTCGGCATCCTGCTCATCCTGGTCTTCGCCGTCTGGCTGCACGCCCTGCCCGCCTCCGGCTACGGCACCTTCGCCAACCTCGTCCTGCCGGCCGTCACCCTCGCCGTCTACTCCGTCGCCGTCGTCGCGCGCCTGCTGCGCTCCTCGCTGATCGACGTCCTGTCCTCCGACCACATCCGCAGCGCCCGCGCCAAGGGCTTCGGCCCCCTGAAGGTGGTGCTCAGGCACGGACTGCGCAACGCCTCACTGCCGGTGGTGACCGTCGTCGGCCTGGAGGTCGGCAACCTGCTCGGCGGGGCGATCCTCACCGAACGGGTCTTCTCCTGGCCCGGAGTCGGCCAGCTGACCGTCGAGGCGATCTCCAACCGCGACTTCCCGCTCGTCCAGGCCACCGTCCTGTTCTTCGCCGCCACCTTCGTCGTGGTGAACCTGCTCGTCGACCTCTCCTACAGCTTCCTCGACCCGAGGGTGAGGACGTCACGATGACCGTCATGTCACCGGCCGCCACCGACCGGACCCCGGCCGGTCCACCATCCGGCGGCTCGGGCTCCGCCGTGCTGCGGGCCCTGCTGCGCAACAAGCTCGCCGTCGCGGCCCTGGCCGTACTCGCGCTGCTGCTGCTCGCCGCCCTGTTCGCACCCCTGATCGCCCCCTACGACCCCAACGCGCAGAACCTCCTCCTCAGGCTGCGGCCCCCCGCCTGGCAGGACGGCGGCAGCGGCGCCCACCTCCTGGGCACCGACCAGCTCGGGCGCGACACGCTCTCCCGCGTCATCCACGGCGCCCGGGTCTCCCTGCTCGTCGGCGCCGGCGCGGCCCTCCTCGCCGGAGTCATCGGCACCGTCGTGGGACTGTCCTCCGGGTACTTCGGCGGCTGGGCCGACCGCACCCTGATGCGCCTCGCCGACGTCCAGCTCGCTTTCCCGTCGCTGCTGCTGGCCCTCGCCATCGTCGGCTTCCTCGGCTCGGGCCTGTGGTACGTGATCCTGGTGCTCGGCTTCACCGGCTGGGTCTCCTACGCCCGCGTCGTGCGCTCCGAGGTGATGTCCCTGCGCACCCGCGACTTCGTCACCGAGGCCCGCGCGATCGGCGTCACCGACGTCACCATCATGCGCCGCCACCTGCTGCCCAACGTGATGGCCCCGCTGGCCACCATCGGCACCCTGCACGTCGCCGCCGCCATCGTCGCCGAGGCCTCCCTGAGCTACCTCGGGCTGGGCGTGCCCAAGGAGACGGTCACCTGGGGCGGCATGCTCTCCGACGGCCAGCTCTACCTGGGCACCTCCTGGTGGGTCGCCGTCTTCCCCGGCATCGCGCTGATGCTCACCTCCCTCGCCATCAACATCACCGGCGACGCCCTCAGGGACGTCGCGGACCCGAAGGCCTACCGCCGATGACCCACGACCGACCGACCACACCACCGCCGCTGCTGGAGATAGCCGGCCTCAGCGTCGACTTCCGCCTGGAGACCTCCGTCGTCCGCGCCGTCCAGGACGTCTCCCTGCACGTCCACGCCGGTGAAACCCTCGCCGTCGTGGGGGAGTCGGGCAGCGGCAAGAGC
This sequence comes from Streptomyces sp. NPDC058985, assembly GCF_042740985.1. Lineage (NCBI taxonomy): Bacteria > Bacillati > Actinomycetota > Actinomycetes > Kitasatosporales > Streptomycetaceae > Streptomyces > Streptomyces sp. NPDC058985. The sequence goes on from NZ_JBHYJX010000074.1 coordinate 19,088, forward strand.
GCCACCGCCCTCTCCGTCCTGCGCCTCAACCCGAGCCCGCCGTGCGTCTACGCGAGCGGCGAGATCCGCTTCGACGGACGCGACCTGCTGAAACTCTCCGAGAAGGACCTCGGAAGGGTCCGCGGCCGCGACATCGCCATGGTCTTCCAGGACCCGATGACCTGCCTCGACCCCCTCCAGCGGGTCGGCGCCCAGGTCGCCGAAGTACTCAGGCACCACACCGGCATCTCCCGCGCCGAGGCGAAGGAGGCCGCGCTGGCGGCACTGGACGAGGTCGGCATCCCCGACCCGGCGCTGCGCTACCGCCAGTACCCGCACGAACTCTCCGGAGGCCTGCGCCAGCGCGTGATGATCGCGACGGCGCTGGTCGCGCGGCCCCGCGTGCTCATCGCCGACGAGCCGACCACGGCCCTGGACGTCACCGTGCAGCGCCAGATCCTCGACCTGCTCGTCACCCTCCAGCACAAGCACGACATGGCCGTCGTGCTGATCACCCACGACCTCGCCGTCGTCGCCGAGACCGCCGACCGCGTCGTGGTCATGAACAAGGGCCGCGTCGTCGAGACCGGCGACGTCCTCGACGTCTTCGACCGTCCGGCCGACGACTACACCCGCAAGCTGCTGGCGGCCACCCCGCGACTGGAGGCGGCATGACCACGGAAGCCACCGAAGCCAACGCACCCGCACCCGCGTCCGCCAAGGTCCTCCTGGAACTCGTCGGGCTGCGCGCGGAGTTCGGCACCCGCGTCACCACCACCGCCGTCGACGACGTGTCGCTCGAAGTCCACGAGGGCGAGACCCTCGCCCTGGTCGGTGAATCCGGCTGCGGCAAGACCACCCTGACCCGGCTGCTGCTGCGGCTCCTCGAACCCACCGCCGGCAGCGTCCGCTTCGACGGACAGGACCTCGCCGCCCTCTCCGCGGCCGAACTGCGCGCCGTACGACGGCAGATGCAGGTCGTCCTCCAGGACCCCCACTCCAGCATGAACCCGCGCATGCGCATCACGGACATCGTCGCCGAACCCCTCGTCACCCACGACCCCGAGGCGCGCGGACGCCGCGCACGGCCCCGTACCCGCGAACGCGTCGGTGAACTCCTGGAGGCGGTGGGCCTGGACGCCGGTATCCAGGACCGCTACCCGCACGAGTTCTCCGGCGGTCAGCGCCAGCGCGTCTCGATAGCGCGGGCCCTGGCCCTGCGCCCCCGCCTCCTCGTCCTGGACGAACCGACCAGCGCCCTGGACGTCTCCGTGCAGGCGACGGTCCTCGACCTGCTGGCCGACCTCCAGCAACGGCTCGGGCTGACCTACGTGTTCGTCTCCCACAACCTCGCCGTCGTCGGACAGGTCGCCGACCGGGTCGCCGTGATGCGCCGGGGCCGCCTGGTCGAGGTCGGCGGCACGGCGGAGGTACTGCGCTCACCGCGACACCCCTACACGCGGCAACTCCTGGACGCCGTACCCGTCCTCGACCCGCGCAAGGGGCGCCGCGCGGCACAGCGCGGCGCCGCCTCGCCGACGGCCGAGGCGAGCCGATGACCCGCACTGCCCTACAAGTGCGACAGCACCAGACCCGCACCGCCGAGCAGCGCGACGTCGTCGACGGCGGCGGTTCCCACCAGCACCCGGGGCTGCTCGGCCCCGGTGAAGGCGACGGCCTCGCGCAGCCGCTCCTCCACCACGGTCCGGAAGCGCTCACCGCCCTCACGCGCCTCACCGTGCAGGATGAAGAGACCGGGCGCGAACAACTGCTGCACGTTCACCAGACCCAGCGCGAGGTTGTGCGCGTACTCCTCCACCACCCGTCCGGCGAGCGCGTCCCCGCCGTTCACCAGGGCCTCCAGCGACACCTTCGGGCCCAGGCCCGCATCCCGCGCCCGGGCGCGCAGCCAGCCGGTCGTGGCCACCGTCTTCCAGCAGCCCCGGCTGCCGCACGTGCAGCGCTCACCGCTGGCCGACACGGTCATGTGCGCGCCGCTGCGCCCACCGGGCGGGGCCATCACCTCGCCGTCATACAGGACACCGACCCCGAGCACCTCGCCCGTCGACACCGAGGCGAAGGTGCGCCGCCCGCGGCCCGCGCCGAACCAGCGGTCGCCGAGCACCTGGAGCCGCGCCCGGTGCTCCACCCGCACCCCGGCGCCGGTGAGCGCGCCGAGCCGCTCCGTCACCGGATAGCCGTGCAGGGCGGGCACGTCGTTCACCTCCAGGATCAGCCCCGCGTGGGGGTCCACCAGCCCTGCCGCGGCCACGCCGATCCCCTGGAGGTCGTGCGCGGCGAAGACACCGGCGGCCTCCTCCAGCGCGGCGTCGATGTCCGCGGGCGTCGCGCCGGCCGCGTCGTACGACGCCTCGGCACGGTCCAGGACCTGGCCCGCGACGGACAGCACGGCGGCCCTGACCCGGCCTGGCACCAGCTCGACGGCGCCCAGCCGCCGCGGCGCGGGCGGCGCGGCCGGTCGCGGCACGGCCGCGGGGACCAGTCGCAGCGGAGAACTCTTGTGGACCATGCGCCGACTCTGCCACGGCCCCGTTTCGGAGAGGTAGCACCGTGAGCCAATCGAGACTGACCGACCTCACCTGGCGCGAGGTCCGCCGGGCCGGTGAGCGGGGCATCGCCCTGCTGCCCATCGGCTCGCAGGAGCAGCACGCCGGGCACCTGCCCATGGGCACCGACACCCTCCTGGTCGAGGAGGTCGTGGACCGGGCGCTGGACCTCCTCGCCCGGGAGGCGGCCGCACCCGAGGTCGTACGCCTGCCGGCGCTGCCCTTCGGCCACAGCCCGCACCACCTGTTCGCCGCCGCCGTCTCGCTCTCCGCGGCCACCCTGGGCGCGGTCCTCGACGACGTCCTCGACTCGCTCGTGACCAGCGGACACCACCGGGTGCTGGTCGTGAACGGCCACGGCGGCAACGACGAGATCATGCGGCTCGCCGTGAAGCGTTTCGCGCTGCGCGCCCGGGTGACCGTGGCCGCCTGCTCGTACTGGACCCTCACCGCGGGCGAGGACGAGGCGGGGCGGCCGGACGTCACCCCGGGGCACGCCGGATGGTTCGAGACCTCACTGATGCTCGCGGCCCACCCCCGTCTGGTGCGCACACCCGTGCCCGCCCGCGCCCCGGTGGAGCCGCCGCCCCTGTTCGACCACCCGCCGCACCCCGGCCTGACCGTGGAACGCCACGGCGAGTGGGAGCGGGTCGACGGCGCCACGGACGACGCGTCCGGCGCCGACGCCGTCCGGGGCGGCCTGCTGCTGGACGACCGGGCGCGCGGCCTCGCCGACGCGATCCGGGCGTTCGACACGGCGAGCCGGCCGTCCTGATGAAGCGATGCGACAAGGAGAAGCAATGAAGATCACCGACGTGGACGTGTGGGTCGTCAACCTCCCGCTCATCAACCCCTTCACGAGTTCGTTCGAGACCAAGACCGGCGAGACCCGCACCGTCGTCCGCATCCGCACCGACGACGGCGTCGAGGGCTGGGGCGAGACGATGTGGGGCGCCCCGGTCGCCGCGATCGTCCGGCAACTGGCCCCCGACCTGATCGGGACCAGCCCCTTCGCCCTGGAGAGCTTCCACCGCAAGCAGCACATGGTGCCGTTCTTCTACGGCTACCTCGGCTACGCGGCGATCGCCGCCGTCGACGTCGCCTGCTGGGACGCGATGGGCAAGGCGACCGGCCAGTCCCTCACCGACCTGCTGGGCGGCCCCGTGCGGGACGAGGTCCCGATCACCGCGCTCGTCACCCGCGCCGACGCGCCGGGCGCCACACCGGTGGACCTGCCCAGGGCCCTGGCGGAGCACACCGTGCGCGTCGTCGCCGAGGGCGGATTCGACGCCGTCAAGCTCAAGGGCACCAAGGACTGCGCCGGCGACGTCGCCATCCTGCGCGCGGTCCGCGAGGCGCTGCCCGGGGTGAACCTGCGCGTCGACCCGAACGCCGCCTGGTCCGTCCCCGACTCGGTGCGCGCGGGGATCGCGCTGGAGGAACTCGACCTGGAGTACCTGGAGGACCCGTGCGCCGGCATCGAGGGCATGAGCCAGGTGAAGGCGAAGGTCCGCATCCCCCTGTGCACCAACATGTGCGTCGTCCGCTTCGAGGACTTCGCGCCCGCCATGCGGCTGAACGCCGTGGACGTCATCCACGGTGACGTCTACAAGTGGGGCGGCATCGCCGCGACCAAGGCGCTGGCCGCGCACTGCGACACCTTCGGCCTCGGCATGAACCTGCACAGCGGCGGGGAACTCGGCATCGCCACGGCCGCGCACCTGGCCGTCGTGTCGAGCACACCCGTCCTCTCCCGGGCGATCGACAGCATGTACTACCTGCACGCGGACGACATCATCGAGCCGCTGCACCTGGAGAACGGCAGGCTGCGGGTGCCGTCAGGACCGGGCCTTGGCGTGCGGGTGGACGAGGACAAGCTCCGCCACTACGCCGGGGTCAACGAGCGGGACGGAGACCTCACCGGATGAGCGGGCGGACCGGGAAACGAGCCGTGCGCACGACCGGGGCTCCCCGGCCGGCGGGCGCGTACGCGCAGGGCGTGGTGGCGGGCGGACTCCTGTTCACGGCCGGGTTCGGCCCGCAGGACCCGGCCACCGGCGAGGTGCCCGAAGGCGTCGGCGCGCAGACCGCGCAGGTGCTGCGCAACGTCCGCGCGGTCCTCGCCGAGGAGGGGCTCTCCCTGCGGGACGTCGTGAAGGTGACCACGCACCTGCAACACCTCGAACGGGACTTCGCCGCGTACGACGCCGCCTACCGCGCGTTCTTCGACGAGCCGTGCCCGGTGCGCACCACCGTCGGGTCGGACCTCATGGACATCCTCGTGGAGATCGACGTGGTGGCCGTCCTGCCCGGCCCTCCCACACCCGGGTGACCGCCCTTCCGCCCTTCCGCGTTCGCGTGCCCCGGCGCACCCCGGGGCACGCGAGCCCTTCGCAGTCGTACGCTGATCAGCACCGACCGAGACCGTGTGGGAGACGAACGTCATGCCCCTGCTGGAGCCCAAGCCGGACAGCCTCCGCCCGGGAACGGCCCGCGCCGCCGCGGCCGACCGGGTCCCCGACCGGGGCGCCTCGGGCACACCCGAGCGGCTCCGCGCGGAACTGACTGCACTCCTCGGTCCGGAGAAGGTCCGCTGGAAGGTCTCCGACCTGGTCAAGTACGCCTCCGACGCCAGCCCCTACCGGTTCGTCCCGCAGGTCGTCGTCCTGCCCGAGACCACCGGGGACATCTCCGCGATCATGGGGTACGCGCGCTCCCACGGCCGCGACCTCGTCTTCCGCGCCGCCGGCACCAGCCTGAACGGCCAGGCCCAGGGCGAGGACATCCTCATCGACGTCCGCCGCCACTTCACCGGCGTGCAGGTCCTGGACGACGGCGCGCGGGCCCGCATCCGCCCCGGCACCACCGTCATGCGGGCCAACGCCACCCTCGCCCGGTACGGCAGGGTCCTGGGCCCCGACCCGGCCAGCGCCATCGCCTGCACCGTCGGCGGGGTCGTCGCCAACAACGCCTCCGGCATGACCGCGGGCACCACCCGCAACTCGTACCGCACCCTCGCCTCGCTGACCTTCGTGCTGCCGAGCGGCACCGTCGTCGACACCGCCGCCCCGGACGCGGACGACAAGCTGGCCCGCACTGAGCCGGAGCTGTGCGCGGGCCTGCTGGCCCTCAAGGCGGAGATCGAGGCGGACACGGCACTCACCCACCGCATCCGGGCCAAGTACGAGATCAAGAACACCAACGGCTACCGGCTCGACGCCTTCCTGGACGGCACCACACCCGTGGAGATCCTGCGCGGACTGATGGTCGGCTCCCAGGGCACCTTCGGGTTCATCTCCGACGTCGTCTTCGACACCCTGCCGCTGGACCGCCGCGTCACCAGCGGCCTGCTCTTCTTCCCCTCACTGACCGCCGCGGCGGCGGCCGTGCCCCTCTTCAACGAGGCCGGGGCCCTGGCCGTCGAGCTGATGGACGGCAACACCCTGCGTGCCTCGGTCAGCGTGCGGGGCGTGCCGGCGGACTGGGCGGGACTGCCGCGCGAGACCGCCGCGCTGCTGGTGGAGTTCCGGGCAGCGGACGAAGCGGGCCAGGAGGCGTACGAACGGGCGGCGGCCGACGTCCTGAAGCGGCTGAGCCTCGTCGCCCCCGCCCCCTCCGTGACCAACGAGTTCACCCGTGACGCCAAGACCATCTCGGGGTACTGGAAGGCCCGTAAGGCATTCGTCACCGCGGTCGGCGGTTCCCGGCCGGCGGGCACCACACTGATCACGGAGGACTTCGCGGTCCCGCCGTCCCGGCTGGCCGACGCCTGCGAGGCCCTGCTCCGGCTCCAGGCCGGCCATGGTTTCGACGCGGCCGTCGCCGGTCACGCCGCCCACGGCAACCTGCACTTCCTGCTCGCCTTCGACGCGTCGAAGGCGTCCGACGTCGACCGGTACGCCGCCTTCATGGACGACTTCTGCCGGATGACCGTGGAGCGCTTCGACGGGTCGCTGAAGGCCGAACACGCCACCGGACGCAACATCGCCCCGTTCCTGGAGCTGGAGTGGGGCCCGAGGGCGACCGAGCTGATGTGGCGCACGAAGCAACTCGTCGACCCCGACGGCGTCCTGGCGCCCCGGATCGTCCTGGACCGGGACCCCAGGGCCCACCTGCGCGGCCTCAAGACGATCCCCGGCATCGAGGCCGTCGCCGACCCCTGCATCGAGTGCGGCTTCTGCGAACCCACCTGCCCCAGCCACGACCTGACGACCACGCCGCGCCAGCGGATCGTGCTGCGCCGGGAGATGATGCGCCAGCCGGACGGCTCACCGGTGGAGGAGCAGCTCCTCGCCTCCTACGGCTACGACGCCGTCGACACCTGCGCGGGCGACTCCACCTGCCGGATCGCCTGCCCCGTCGGCATCGACACCGGCGCCATGATGAAGGACTTCCGACACCGGCGGCACTCCCCGCGCGAGGAGCGGATCGCCGCGCTCACCGCGAGGCGGTTCAAGGCCGTCGAGGCGTCGGCGCGCCTGGCGGTGGGCGCGGCCGACCGGGTCGCCGACCGGCTGCTGACGGCCGCCACCGGCCTCGCCCGCAAGGCCGTGCGCCCCGACCTCGTGCCCGAATGGCTGCCGGAGATCCCCGGCGCCGCCACGCGCGCCGTGCCCCGCACCGCGAAGGCGGACGCCCGGGCCGTGTACTACCCCGCCTGCGTCAACCGCATCTTCGGCGGGCCCGGGAGCGATGACACCCCCTCGCTCCAGCAGGCCGTGGTCGACGTCTCGGCCCGCGCCGGCAAACCGGTCTGGATCCCGGACGACGTCGCCGGCACCTGCTGCTCGACGATCTGGCACTCCAAGGGCTACGAAGACGCCACCACCGTGATGGCCAACCGCGTCGTCGAGGCCGCCTGGGCCTGGACCGACGGCGGAAGGCTCCCGCTGGTCGTCGACGCCTCCTCCTGCACCCTGGGCATCGCCGACGAGGTCGTCCCCTACCTCACCGAGGCCAACCGCGAACTGCACCGGCACCTCACGGTGGTCGACTCCGTCGTCTGGGCCGCCGAGGAACTCCTGCCAGGGCTTACGATCCGGCGCACCGCCCGCTCGGCGGTACTGCACCCCACCTGCTCGATGCAGCACCTCGGCGACGTCGATCGACTGCGCGAGGTCGCCGAGGCGGTCGCCGACGAGGTGGTCGTCCCCGACGACGCCGGATGCTGCGCCTTCGCCGGTGACCGGGGCATGCTGCACAAGGAGCTGACGGCGTCCGCGACGGAGAAGGAGGCCGCCGAGGTCACCTCGCGCGCCTACGACGCCCACCTGTCCGCCAACCGGATGTGCGAGATCGGCATGGACCGGGCGACGGGACGCGCGTACCACTCGGTCCTGATCGAACTGGACCGGGCGACCCGGCCCTGACTCAGCGCTGGGTGAGGGTCTGGGGGTAGTCGGTGATGATGCCGTCGACGCCGAGGCCGGTCATTTTGCGGATGGCGCCGGGTTCG
>NZ_JBHYJX010000075.1:0-14963 GCF_042740985.1 Streptomyces sp. NPDC058985
GCGCACCGCCACGGACGAAGCCGCTGCCACGGGCGGCCCCACCGCCACGGACGGCCCCGTCGCCACGGGCGGGCCCACCGCCACGGACGGGCCCGCCGACCTGCCGCCGTCGGCCGACGCGCCGCCGTCGGACGAGGCGCCCTCCGGATCCCTCGCGCTCCCCTCCCGCCGCCTCTTCGTCTCGCGCGTCGTCGCCGGTGCCGCCGCCGCGGCGGCCGTCGGGACGGTCGGCTACGGCACGTACGGCGTGCTGAACGGTCCCTCGGTCAAGCGGGTCACCGTGCCGCTGGCCAAGCTCCCGCGCGCGGCGCACGGCTACCGCATCGCCGTGGTCAGCGACATCCACCTCGGCCCGGTGCTCGGCCGGGGCTTTGCGCAGAAGGTCGTCGACACGATCAACTCCACGCAGCCCGACCTCATCGCCGTCGTCGGCGACCTGGTCGACGGCAGCGTGAAGGACCTGGGCCCGGCGGCGGCCCCGCTGGCCGGGCTGAGGGCGCGGGACGGCGCGTACTTCGTCACCGGCAACCACGAGTACTTCTCCGGTGCCGAGCAGTGGGTCGAGGAGGTGCGGCGGCTGGGTCTGCTCCCGCTGGAGAACGCCCGCACCGAACTGCGCCACTTCGACCTCGCCGGCGTCAACGACGTGGCGGGCGAGGACGAGGGCCAGGGCCCCGACTACGCCAAGGCCCTCGGCGACCGGGACCGGGCGCGGGCGTGCGTGCTGCTCGCCCACCAGCCGGTGCAGATCCACGACGCCGTCGACCACGGCGTCGACCTCCAGCTCTCCGGCCACACCCACGGGGGCCAGCTCTGGCCCGGCAACCTCGTCGCGGGGGCCGCCAACCCCACCCTGGCGGGACTGGAGCGCTACGGCGACACCCAGCTCTACGTCAGCCGCGGCGCGGGCGCCTGGGGACCGCCCACGCGCGTGGGAGCGGAGTCGGACATCACGGTGATCGAGCTGGCCTCCCGTCAGGCCTGACCCCTGGTCTGCCCGTCGGCCTTACCGTCGGCCTTCCGGTCGGCCTTCCGGTCGGCCTTGCGGCCGGGGTCCGGCAGTGCCCGCGTCATGCCCGGCAGGAAGTCCGTGAACAGCTCGTGCACCTCGCGCACCAGGGGGCGCAGGACCCGGAAGCGGGCCAGCACGACGCCCCGCGCGGTGAGCCGGGCGCCGCGTTCGGCGAGCCGGTAGCTGCGCTCGCGGCCCTCCGTCCGGTCGAAGATCCAGTACAGGACGAGGCCCATCTGGGAGAGCCACATCAGCTCCGGCAGGATGTCCCGCAGCTCCTCCGGCACCTTGGTCTTCGCGCCCGCCAGCACCGCGCGGTGGATGCTGATGGCCTCCTTGCGCGCGTGCTCCGACTCGGGGGAGAAGGGGCTGAGCGGGCTGTCCGGGTCGGCGGCGTTCTTGAAGAACTGCACCGCGAACTCGTGGTACGGCGTGGCGATGTCCAGCCAGACCTTCAGCACGCCCGCCAGCCGCGCCTCCAGGTCGGTCTCCTTGGCCAGGACCTCGCGGACCGCCGCCTGGTGCTCGGCGGCGATCCGGTCGTAGAAGCCCTGGATCAGGTGTTCCTTGCCGGCGAAGTAGTAGTACGCGTTGCCGACGGAGACCCCGGCCTCCTGGGCGATGGCCCGCATCGTCGTCCGGTCGTAGCCGCGTTCCTGGAACAGCCGCATGGCCGTCTCCAGGATCAGCGCGCGGGTCTGCTCGGACTTGGTGAGGTGGGCGCCGTCGTCGGGGCCGTCGTTGGTCGCAGGCACGGGTACAGAGCCTATCCAGTGGCGCAGGTGCCGTCGGCACACCCGGGTCCGGCGTACATCCAGCCGAGCCCCGGCTCGTACACCCAGCCGTCGGCCCTGCGGTATCCGTTTCCGCCCCACTGCCGCTGCCCGCCCCGCCACTTCGCGGCGGCCAGCACCGCCCCGCGGGCCAGCCGGGCGCCGGCGGGCGTGCTGAGCCGGTGGGCGAGGGCGCGGTGCTCGCGCAGGGCCCACAGGACGACGATCCAGGCGGCGGCGCCCCGGTAGACCTGCCCGGCGTCACCCACGACGGTGACCTCGTCGAGGGTGGCCGCGTGGTCGAGGCCGGGCAGGCGCCCGCGCGCCTGGTCCGACCCTGCCGGGACCAGGTCCAGCTCCACCAGGCGGGGCTGTCGCAGCAGCCAGTCCCGTACGTGGGTGCACAGGGAGCACTCGGCGTCGTAGAGGACGGTGAGCCGGCGCACGGGGGCGCCGGCCGTCCCGGTGGCGGGAGCCATGACTCAGGCTCCGGCCGTCGGGGCCACCCAGCCCTGCGGCGGGACCGGCGGCACCTGCTCCCGCTCCATCATGCCGCGCCGCCGGATCTTGTTGAGCACGTAGACGTTGCCCAGGTGCATCACGCCGAGGACCAGCAGCACCACGCCGAGCTTGGTCGAGAGCGCCTCGAAGATGCCGCGGGTGTCGGTGATGGTCGCGTCGTCGCTCAGGTAGAGCGCGACGAAGCCGAGGTTGACCAGGTAGAAGCCGACCACCAAGAGGTGGTTGACGGCGTCGGCCAGCTTCTCGTTGCCGTGCAGGACGTCGGAGAGGAAGACCCGTCCGTTGCGGCTGAGCGTGCGGGCCACCCAGACGGTCAGTCCGATGCTGACGGTCAGGTAGATGACGTAGGCGATGACGGTGCGGTCCATGCCCCACTCCCTCTTGAACGCGTTCAAAACGCTGACGGGGCTGACTGTAGACCTGTTTTTGAACACGTTCAAGCCGAAAGTCGCTCAGGGGCGACGGCCCAGTTCCGGACGCTTGGAGTAGTCCGTCAGGCCGATGACGTTGCCCCACGGGTCGGCGAACTCGACGGTCCAGCCGGTGGCCACGGGGAACGGCTCGTCGAGCGGCGGCACCCCGGCCTCCCGCAGCGCCGTGGCCGCCGTGCGGGCGTCCGTCGTCTCCAGCCACACCCGCGCGGAGGGCCACAGCGGCGGCTGCCGCCAGAACTCCTCCTCCACCCGCAGCAGCAGCCCGGGTGTCTCGCCCCCCACCTTCAGCAGCGCGATCCCGGCCTCGTCGAGCCGGTAGGCGACCGTGAAACCGGCCCGCTCGTAGAAGTCGACGGCCTCGCCGAGGTTCCCGACGGGCAGCAGCACGTTGTCGAACCCGAGCAGTTCGTACGACTCATGATCTGACATGACGTCAGATTAGGTGTGTGCGGGCGCCGTACGGACGGACCGGGCGGCGACGCAGCGGCGCCGTCACTCGCCCGGGCGGACGGCCGTTCCCCGGCCCCGACTTCTCTTGTGCCGCTTCAGTCCTGCAATATGACCGGCAGTTTCCGAAGTCGACCAGGAGTGACCCCACTGTGAGCGAACAGCCGCCCCAGCCTTCCCAGCCGCCCGGCTACGGCTACCCGAACCAGGGCTCGGGCCCCGCCGGACAGCCCGGCCCCTACGGCTACCCCCAGGGGGGCCAGCAGCCCCCGCCCGGCGGCTACCAGACCCCCGGCTACCCACAGGGCGCTCCCGGCTACCAGACCCCCGGGTACCCCCCGCCGGCGCCGGGCTACTACGCCACCGACCCGAGCGCCCCCTACGGCTACGACCCCTACGGCCGCCCGTACTCCGACAAGTCGAAGATCGTCGCCGGTGTCCTCCAGCTCTTCCTCGGCAGCTTCGGCATAGGCCGCTTCTACGTCGGCTCCGTCGGCATAGGCGTGGCCCAGCTGCTCACCTGTGGCGGCCTCGGCTTCTGGGCGCTGATCGACGGCATCATGTACCTGGTCAGCAACGACCGCACGGACGACCAGGGCCGCGTCCTGCGTGGCTGACACCGCCCCCTGCGCACCCCCCGGCCGGCGACGGCGGCAGTGGCATCCCGCGGCCGCACCCCTCGGGGTGCTCGCCGCGGGCGCCGCGGGTGCCGGGTACCTCTGGGGCACCGATCCGCACGAGGGCGGCCATCCGCTGCCCCAGTGCCCGTTCCGCTTCGTCACCGGGCTGCTCTGTCCGGCCTGCGGTGCCACGCGCATGGTCTTCGACCTGATGCACGGTCACCTCGCCGCGGCCTGGCTGGACAACCGTGCCCTGCTGCTCGCCGCGCCGTTCGCGCTGGCGCTGTGGGCCCGTTGGACGGTGGAGGGCCTGCGCGGCCGTTCCTACCGGCCCCGGATCGCTCCGTGGGGTCAGGCACTGATCCTGCTGACGGCGGTGGCCTGGACGGTCGTGCGCAACGTCGTGTGAGCAATGATCACGAAACGGGAACGTTGGATCATAATATTTCCCAACTGACCCACGCGTCTCCTACGCTTCGTCACGCACAGCGGGGGGACGGCCACGTCACTGACGTGAGCCGCCGTGCGTCGAGCGTGCGATCAGCGGTGTCCCCTCCTGGGCCGCCGGGGCCGTCTGGCCCCGGTCCGTCCCACATCTCCCCAGGAGCACCACACCATGACCGTTCCCCCGAACCCCACCGCGCCCTACGGCGTCGACCCGCAGGGCCGCCCGTACTCCGACAAGTCGAAGATCGTCGCCGGTATCCTCCAGCTCTTCCTGGGCACGCTGGGCATCGGCCGCTTCTACGTCGGTTCCGTCGGTGTCGGTGTGGCCCAGCTGCTCACCTGCGGCGGTCTCGGCTTCTGGGCGCTGATCGACGGCATCATCTTCCTGGTCAGCAACGACCGCACGGACAAGGAAGGCCGCCCGCTGCGCGGCTGAACCGCCCGGAGTACGGCCGAGGGCCCCGATCACGTGGATCGGGGCCCTCGGCCGTGGCGGTCGTCCCGCGGGTCAGAAGCGGCGCGTGATCAGCGCCCGCTTCACCTCCGCGATCGCCTTGGTGACCTCGATGCCGCGCGGGCAGGCGTCCGTGCAGTTGAAGGTCGTGCGGCAGCGCCAGACGCCGTCGCGGTCGTTGAGGACCTCCAGCCGCTGCTCCCCGGCCTCGTCGCGCGAGTCGAAGATGAAGCGGTGGGCGTTCACGATCGCGGCGGGGCCGAAGTACTGCCCGTCGTTCCAGAACACCGGGCACGAGGACGTGCAGGCGGCGCACAGGATGCACTTGGTCGTGTCGTCGAAGCGCTCGCGGTCCTCGGCGGACTGCAGGCGCTCACGCGTCGGCTCGTTGGTGTCCTTCGTGATCAGGAAGGGCATCACGTCCCGGTACGCCTGGAAGAACGGCTCCATGTCGACGACCAGGTCCTTGAGGACCGTCAGGCCCTTTATGGGCTCGACCGTGATCGGCTTCTCGGGGCTGAGGTCCTTGATCAGCGTCTTGCAGGCCAGCCGGTTCTTGCCGTTGATCCGCATGGCGTCCGACCCGCAGATGCCGTGCGCGCAGGAGCGGCGGAAGGTCAGGCTTCCGTCGAGGTCCCACTTGATCTTGTGCAGCGCGTCGAGGACACGCTCCTTGGGGTCGATCTCCAGCTGGAAGTCTTCCCAGGCGGCCTCGGCGGCGACCTCCGGGTTGAACCGGCGGACGCGGAAGGTGACCGTGATGTAGGGGGAGTCGGCGAAGCCGGGCTCGGGGGCCGAGTCGCTCTTCTCCATGACAGGGGTAGCCATCAGTACTTACGCTCCATCGGCTGGTAGCGGGTCTGGACGACCGGCTTGTAGTCGAGCCGGATGGACTCGGCGCCGTCGTCGCCCACCTCGCGGTACGCCATGGTGTGGCGCATGAAGTTGACGTCGTCGCGGTTGGGGTAGTCCTCGCGGTAGTGACCGCCGCGCGACTCCTTGCGGGCGAGGGCGGAGACCGCCATCACCTCGGCCAGGTCGAGCAGGTTGCCCAGCTCGACGGCCTCCAGCAGGTCGGTGTTGAAGCGCCGGCCCTTGTCCTGGATCGACACGTTCTTGTAGCGGCCGCGCAGCTCGGCGATCTTCTCGACGGCCGTCTTGATCGTCTGCTCGGTGCGGAACACCATGACGTTGGCGTCCATGCACTCCTGCAGCTCCCGGCGGAGCGTCGCCACCCGCTCGGTGCCGGTGGACGAGCGCAGCCGCTCGATCTGCTCGACGACCAGGGACTCCGGGTCGGCGGGCAGCTCGACGAAGTCCGCCTTCTGGGCGTACTCCGCGGCGGCGATGCCGGCCCGGCGGCCGAAGACGTTGATGTCGAGCAGCGAGTTGGTGCCCAGGCGGTTGGCGCCGTGCACCGAGACGCAGGCCACCTCGCCGGCCGCGTACAGGCCCGGGACGACGGTGGTGTTGTCCGCCAGGACCTCACCCTCGACGTTGGTCGGGATGCCGCCCATGGCGTAGTGCGCGGTGGGCTGGATCGGGATCGGGTCCGTGTAGGGCTCGATGCCGAGGTAGGTCCGCGCGAACTCAGTGATGTCCGGGAGCTTGGCGTCCAGCTGCTCCGGCGGGAGGTGGGTGAGGTCCAGGTAGACATGGTCGCCCTCGGGACCGCAGCCGCGGCCCTCGCGGATCTCGGTGTAGATGGAGCGGGAGACGACGTCACGGGACGCGAGGTCCTTCATGACCGGCGCGTACTTCTCCATGAAGCGCTCGCCGTCCTTGTTGCGCAGGATGCCGCCCTCACCGCGGGCGCCCTCCGTCAGCAGGATGCCCATGCGCCAGATGCCGGTCGGGTGGAACTGGAAGAACTCCATGTCCTCCAGCGGCAGTCCGCGCCGGTACACGGCCGCCTGGCCGTCACCGGTGAGCGTGTGCGCGTTGGAGGTCACCTTGAAGAACTTGCCGGTGCCGCCGGAGGCGTAGATCACGGACTTCGCCTGGAAGACGTGGATCTCGCCGGTCGCCAGCTCGTAGGCGACCACACCGGACGACTTCTTGACGCCGTCGACCTCGGTGATCAGCTGGTCCAGGACGTAGAACTCGTTGAAGAACTCCACGCCCTCCTTCACGCAGTTCTGGTACAGCGTCTGGAGGATCATGTGGCCGGTGCGGTCGGCCGCGTAGCAGGAGCGGCGGACGGGAGCCTCGCCGTGGTTCCGGCTGTGCCCGCCGAAGCGGCGCTGGTCGATCGTCCCGTCGGGCGTCCGGTTGAACGGCAGGCCCATCTTCTCCAGGTCGAGGACCGAGTCGATGGCCTCCTTCGCCAGGATCTCGGCGGCGTCCTGGTCGACCAGGTAGTCACCGCCCTTGACCGTGTCGAAGGTGTGCCACTCCCAGTTGTCCTCCTCCACGTTGGCCAGCGCGGCGGCCATGCCGCCCTGCGCGGCGCCCGTGTGGGAGCGGGTGGGGTAGAGCTTCGTCAGGACGGCGGTGCGGCTGCGCTTCGTCGACTCGATGGCCGCGCGCATGCCGGCGCCACCGGCGCCGACGATGACGGTGTCGTACTTGTGTACCTTCATGATTTTCGCAGCCCCGTGCCTAGCGGATGTTCGGGTCGAAGGTGAAGATCACCAGCGTGCCCAGCAGGATGGTGAACACCGTGGCGGTGTAGAGCAGGCCCTTGAGCCACAGCCGGGTGTTGGGGCGCTCCGCGTAGTCGTTGATGACCGTGCGCAGGCCGTTGCCGCCGTGCAGCATCGCGAGCCACAGCATCGCCAGGTCCCAGACCTGCCAGAACGGCGAGGCCCAGCGGCCGGCCACGAAGGCGAAGCCGATCTTCGAGACACCGCCGTCCAGCACCAGCTGGATGAGCAGGTGCCCGATGACCAGGACGACCAGCACCACGCCGGACAGGCGCATGAAGAGCCAGGCGACCATCTCGAAGTTGCCACGGGTGGACTTCGGGGTCTTCTTGGTCCGCGCGCGGGGTGCTTCGATCAGCGGCGCCGGGTTGTCGACCGTGTAGAGGGAGGCGCCCTCGACGGGGCCGATCCCGGATGCGGTGGATTCAGTCGTGGACATTGGCGTCAGCTCCCGAACAGTTCACGAGCGGCGTGGCCGAGGACGGGGTAGATCGCCCCGATCATCAGCACGACCCACAGGGCGACGACGGTCCAGAGCATCTGCTTCTGGTAGCGGGCGCCCTTCACCCAGAAGTCGACGGCGATGACACGCAGGCCGTTGAGCGCGTGGAAGAGGATGGCGGCCACGAGGCCGTACTCCAGCAGCGCGACGATCGGCGTCTTGTACGTGGCCACGACGGTGTCGTAGGCCTCGGGGGACACCCGCACGAGAGCGGTGTCCAGCACGTGAACGAACAGGAAGAAGAAAATGAGGACGCCGGTGACTCGATGAGCCACCCAGGACCACATTCCTTCCCGGCCGCGGTACAGCGTTCCAGCCGGCACGGAAATTTCCTCCGGGAGCGGGGATTGGGGCCGCGCCGGCTTTCCTTGTCGGTCGGGCCCGGCCGGGTACGGTCCACCGGCCCCCAGCATGGTAGCGACGGTTGCCTGCGGCGCTTACGGGGGGCCTGCCTGTGTGATCAAAGTTGCACTCAAAGGAGCAGTGGGATGGGGGCGGGGCGGCTACGGGGGTGGGGGGTTTGGGTGGTTTGCCGGGTGCGGGTCGGTGGTGGCTGGTCGCGCAGTTCCCCGCGCCCCTGAAAGCCGGCTCAGCCGGCCTCGTGCCAGGCGGCGCAGTTCCTCGGACGCGACCAAGCGCTCCTCCTCCGGATCGTTGGACAAACGTGACCGGATGCCCGCGAGTACGTGGTCCAGGGCCTCGTCCGCCTTCAAACCGTCCAGGCAGATGACGAACACGTGTCCGAAGCGGGACTCGTAGGCCGCGTGGGCCGCGCTCAGGGCCGTGTGGGCCGCCGCGTAGGTGTCGGCCGGGAGGGCGGGCTGGGTCTCCGCCGACAGGGCCTCCGTCAGGGCGGTCGGCGTCAGGTCGTAGGCCGCCTCGTCCGCCGCCGCGAGGAGGGCGGGGAGGTCCGGGTACGGGCGGTGGGCCGTCAGGCGGTGGGCCCAGTCGTGGCTTCCCAGGCAGGTCAGGAGGGTCCGGGCGGCTTCGTCGGCGGGGGCCGTGTTGAAGCGGTCCAGTGCCGAGGGCGTTGCCGGAGTGGCACGTGTTTGCACCGGTACCGGTATGGCCACTCGGCCGGAGAGATCTGGGAGACGGTGCACGGGCAGCGTGGTCCTCGTGTGCGAAAGATGTGGCGTCACGTTATCGAGTGACGGCATGACGTGTCCGACCGATGCCCGAATTTCACCCGAACGGGAGAGTTTCAGAACATGTGGTGGACGCATTGCGGCAGTGGCGCCCTTAGGTTGGCGCTGTGAGCGAGCACGGACGCCGGACACCGGCGAACAAGGTGAGGCAGCGGGCCGTGATCGCCGGTGCGGTGGTCGCCTCGCTCGGTGTGGGAGTCGGCCTGTGGGCCACCGACGGAGACGGTGACGGCGGGCCGGGGGGCCAGGCCGCGCGGTCCCCCGCGGAGGCGGCTGCGCCCAGCCCGAGCCGTTCCTACCCGCTGTCCGAGGAACCGCGCACCATACCCGGCGTACGCGAGCACACCGCGGCCCGCGGCCCCGGCTGGCAGCCGGAGAAGGAGCACCGCGTCGTCGTCGCCGACGCCGCCCTCGCCGACGAGGGACGGCAGATCGCCGGTGACCTCGGGCTGACGTACGCGGGGGAGAAGGACGACGAACGCGCCGGGGACGTGCTGCTCGACGTCAAGGCCGACAACGGCGCGAACCCCGAGTCGTACACCATGACCGTGCGGGACGGCCGGGTCACCGTCAGCGGGCCGGCCGAGGCGGGCGTCTACTACGGCACCCGCACCCTGAAGCAGGCCGTGGACGGCGGCGGCACCGCGCCGGAGGGCGTGGTGGAGGACGAGCCCGCCAAGCCGAAGCGCGGCTTCTCGCTCGATATCGCCCGCAAGCACTACGACGCCGACTGGATCAAGGACCGGATACGCGAGCTGGGCGACCTCAAGTTCAACGAACTGGGCCTGCACTTCTCCGACGACCAGGCCTTCCGCATCGAGTCCGACTCGCACCCCGAGATCGTCTCGGACGACCACCTGACCAAGGCGGAGATGACGGAGATCATCGATCTCGCCGCCTCGCGCCACATCACCGTCGTCCCCGAGATCGACTCGCCCGGCCACCTCGGCGCCGTGCTCGCCGCCCACCCCGACCTCCAGCTGCGCAACGCGCAGGGCGCGCCGACGCGCGGCGCCATCGACATCTCCAAGCCCGAGTCCGCCGAGATCGTCGACGACCTGCTGAACGAGTACGCCGACCTCTTCCCCGGCTCCCAGTTCCACCTGGGCGCCGACGAGTACCAGGCGCTCGTGGTGCCCGACCCCGAGGCGTCCTACCCGACGCTCGCCGCCGCCGCACGCGACGCCTACGGCTCCGGCGGCACCGTCGCCGACCTCACCACCCAGTGGCTCAACGACCGCGCCAAGACGGTGCAGGCCCACGACCGCGTCCCGCGCGCCTGGAACGACGGCTTCTTCAAGGGCACGTCCGTCGAACCGTCGAAGGACATCAAGGTCGCCTACTGGACCGGCAAGGAGATCGGCGCCCGGCCGCCCACCGAGTACCTCGCCGATGGGCGCCAGGTCCTCAACTACAACGACGAGTTCCTCTACTACGTCCTCGGCGAGCCGCAGACCTTCGTCTACCCGACCGGCGAGCGCATCTACGAGCAGTGGACCCCGCGCGTCATCCGCGGCACCACGGCCGTCGACGCCAAGTACGACGACCAGATACTCGGCGGCAGCTTCGCGGTCTGGGGCGACATCCCGAGCGCGCAGACGCAGACGCAGGTTGCCGAGGGCATCAAGCTGCCGCTGGCGGCGACGGTCCAGAAGCTCTGGGACCCCGGCGACCCCGAGCTGTCCTGGGCCGACTTCCGCTCACTGGCGAACCGGCTTGACTGATCGCCCCGGCTGATCCCCGACCGATCTCCTCGGCTGATCTCCTCTGCTGATCTCCTCGACTGGTACGAGATTGTCCTGTCCGGCTGCGAACTCCCGTACGGCTGTGGTGGTCTGTGGACAGCCGAACCGACACCGGGGGGAACCGGGACATGGGGTACTGGGGCTATTTCGTCGTGGGACGCGGCGCGCGGCCGCTGTCCGAACTGGACGCGCTGGCGGGCGCCGCGGACATGGCGCTGCGTCAGTCCGCGCCGGACGGCTGGCAGGTGTGGGAGTTCCCGGGCGGCGACGGAGACGTCGGCAACATGAACGACCTGGCCGGACAGACCGGCGCGCCCGCCCTGTTCGGGTACGTCATGGACAGCGACTGCGTGGTCGTGGAGGCCGCGGCGCCCGAGAGCGGGGCGTGGACGACCTGTCTGGCGCGGTCCGCGATGGCGGGGTACCTCGGCGCCGAACGGGACGGGCTCACGCTGGAGGACTACTTCCTGGAGCCCCGGGACGCCGCCGAACGCGCCGTCGCCTGGGCCGCCGAGGCGGGGCGTGCCGCGAGCGCCGTGGACCTGGCGGAGGTGCTCGCGGCGGAACCGGCCGCCGGTGCGGACGCCGGGGGCGACGACTCCGGTCCGGTGGCCGAAAAACTCTTCTTCCGGTTCCTCGACCGGCTGGGCGTCGTCCCGCTGTGACACTCCCGGGTCGTCGCACGCTGTAAGGGTCAGTGCGGGCTCCGTGGTGGTGAGCGGGGCGAATCGGCGGGAACAGGGAGGCAACCGATGAGCCTGGTGGAACTGATCGCGCAGGCCGACACACGCGGACTCGCCGCGAGCGGACTGGCTTGTTTGGATCGCTGTCTGCCGCTCCTCGACGGCGACGACGAGGTCCTCAGACCCCTGTGGGCCACCCTCGCCGACGACGCCGAACCCGACTGGGCGGGGGAGTTGGCGCAGGTGCGCGCCACACTCGCGGGAACCGGTGGGGAGGGCGAGGACGAGGCCGTGCTGCTGGCCCGCGTGATGCTGGCCGACGCACCGGACGCGTGCTCAGGACCGGCGCTGCGGACCTGGGCCGACGCCTGTTCCGCCGCCGCGCTGCGCGTCCACCGGCTCCTGGACCCGGCGGCGGACACGAACGGGCCGGCCCCGCTCGTCGCGGGCGAACTGCGCCGCCAGGTCACCGTCCTGGACCTGCTCGCCGCGCACGGCCCGGCCGGGCTGCGACCCGCCCTGGAGGTCTCCACGGAGGGCCGACGGGTCCTGCGCGCCGTGGTGTCCCGCCGGGCCCGCGGGCGGGACGCCCGCCTGTGACGGTCGTGCGTCGAACGCGCGGCGGCGGTGCGGCGGACGTGGCGGAGGTGGGGCGGTCCTGCGCCGGTTGCGGGACGGCCCCCGCGAGCCTGTGACGAAACTCCGCCCGGCGGCGCTCTAGCCCATATGACGACTGTGACCAGCGGATTGACGACTCAGCAGGAGAACCGGCCGTCGGCCGCCGCGAAGCCGGTGCGGTGGGCGGCGGACGCGGTGGCCACGATGCGCGAGGGCGCCCGGCTGCGCCTCGACTACTCGGCGCAGAGCCTGTGGCGCGTCGACCGCGTGATCGACGGCATCCGCCGCGAGGGGGCACCGTACGCCGCCGTGGAGACCGCGCTGCGCGGCCTGGGAGCCTACGCCGGTGAAGTGATCGCGCGGGAGTCCGGCGGCGAGTGGTGGGCGACCGGGGGTGATCACTGGGTCCGCACCCCCGACGGCCGGCTGTGGGACCCGGTCGACGAGGCCCGTCGCTGCTTCGCGGGTGACGGTTCGCTCCGGCTGCTGTGCCGGGACGCGACGGCGGACCGGTGAGGGCGGCGCGGTCCGGCCGCCAAGGCAACGGCCGGGGCCGCCACCCCCCACAGGAGAGGCCCCGGCCGTCGCGCGGCACGGGCCGCGCGGCGGCCCGTACTCCCTTCAGCGCCGGGAGTGCGTTTTCTGTCACACCTCACCGCGTCACGGGTTAGTTGCATCTTGTACGGCAATGCGATCAGGACATGGACGGTGGCGGTTTCAAGACGTAACGTGCCATTCGTGCCGACCAGCGGGGGGCTCGCTCCCGCGACGGGTTGCGGGAGACCACCGCGACCATCCATGGCGAAACCACGACGGCGAGGACCACGTCCGCGAGAGCGGTGCCGGTTTAGGCGCAGAAAGGCTTCTCGGTGCTGGGGGACGACGCGGAGTTGACCGCCGCGCTGCGTGCGGCACAGGACGGGAGCGAGAGCGCCTTCCGGACTGTGTACCGCGCCGTGCATCCGCGGCTGCTCGGGTACGTGAGGACGCTCGTCGGCGATCACGACGCCGAGGACGTGGCGTCCGAGGCCTGGCTGCAGATCGCCCGCGACCTGGAGCGGTTCGACGGGGACGCCGACCGGTTCCGCGGCTGGGCCGCCCGGATAGCCCGCAACCGGGCCCTGGACCACATCCGGATGCGCGGTCGCCGGCCCGCGATCGGCGGTGACGAGACGGAGCTGGCCGGCCGGCCCGCCGAGTCCGACACCGCGGGCGAGGCCATGGAGGCCCTGGCCACCGACAGCACCCTCTCGCTCATCGCCCGGCTGCCCCAGGACCAGGCCGAGGCCGTCGTCCTGCGCGTGGTGGTGGGCCTCGACGCCAAGAGCGCCGCCGAGACGCTCGGCAAGCGGCCCGGAGCCGTCCGCACCGCCGCGCACCGCGGCCTGAAGCGGCTGGCCGAACTGCTCTCCTGCGATCCGGAATCCGGCGGCGGGCTCGACGCCCTGCCGCCGCAGCGAGAACCGCGCGGTCGTGCGGTGACGTCCGCCAGTGTGACGCATACGCGTGCGCGGACGCAGAAGGACATGTGATGGCCGACGAGCAGGACAAGTGGCTGGACCGCGAAACAGCGGAGCTCTTGCTGCGCGGAGAGTCACCGGACGCTGTCCGCCCCACGGACCGCGAACGCGCCGAACGACTCGCCCTGGCCCTGGGCGCGCTCTCCACCCCACCCCCGCTGGCCGCCGACGAACTCCCCGGCGAGGCAGCCGCGTTGGCCGCTTTCCGCAAAGCGTACGCCGAACGAACCGACCTCTCCGCGGGGGCCCCGGGCGCGCTCGCGACCGGCACCGCGACCCGGCCCTCCGACGCCGGTCTGGTACGGATCGGCCCGCGCGGCGACAGCCCCCGGCACCCCCGCCGGAGCCGGCCCCTGCGGCTCGGCCTGGTCGCCGCGCTGACCGTCGGAATGATCGGCGGGGTCGCCGTGGCGGCCGGAACCGGAGTGCTGCCCACGCCCTTCGACCGCAGCCAACCGGAACCCGGCGCCAGCGCCTCGGCCGCCGTGTCCCCCGACCGTCCGCTCCTCTCGCCCTCCCCGATGGACGGCGCGCAGGGCGGGGCGGTGCCCGACGGCACCCCCTCGGGCACGCCCGGCGCGGTCACCCCGGGCGACGGCGGCACCGCGGCGAACCGGCCCCCGGAGACCCGGGACCCGGAGAGCCGGGAGTCGGAGGACCGCGGAACCGACGGCGCCGACAGTCGGCGTTCCGGCCACGTCGCGGTGTGCCGCAAGGTGCGGGCCGGCAAGGACGTCGACGGCGCCCACCGGCGCGCCCTGAAGGAGGCGGCCGGCGGCTCGTCGCGGGTCGGGAAGTACTGCAGACACCTCCTCGCCGTCACCGGAGCCGACGGCCGGGACGGCGAACTCCGGATGGGTGGCGGCGAGGGCGACGGTGACGACAGGACCGACCACCGCGACAAGAACGGCAAGAACAACAAAGACGGCAAGGGCGACAAGGGCAACAAGGGCAACAAGGGCAACAAGGGTGGCGAGGGTAAAGGCAAGGAGAGGGGCGGCAAGAAGAGCGACGACGGCGACGACGGCAAGGACGAGGACGAGGACGACGACGACCGCCGCCCCGCTCCGTCCGGCCCCGACGTCGCCCGCCCTCACCAGCGGCAAGCCCCGCCCGCCCTCCGCTCCCTGACCTGCGCTTTCACCGACGGCAGGGATCCGTGCCCGACGGGTGTGACACTTTCGGCCACCCGGGCGCAGTAATGAGTGAGCCGACTGGTCATCGGCTTCCGCACCGAGCCGGGGTTCCCCCCGTACCTACGGCTCGTGCACCTGGCGCGGGGGGGGGGGGGTGGCCGCGCAGCCCCCCCCCCCCCCCCGCGCCCCCCCACAAGTAACAAATAGCAGAACCCAGCACCCGTAAGGATAAGTCGGAGGCTCTGGAGGTGGGGATG
>NZ_JBHYJX010000075.1:14973-24292 GCF_042740985.1 Streptomyces sp. NPDC058985
ATTTTCGGCCCCCGGGGCGATTTATTTTGTTCCCCTATGGTTCAGCGGTTCCCCCCCCGCGCGGGGGTCCCCCCCTCCCCACCGGCGCGCCCACCGGGGGCGGGCGGGACACGTTCCCCCGGTCCCGCCCGCGCCCCATTCACCCCGCGCCTCACCGCCTCACCGGTACACGACGACCTTGTCGCCGTTCCTCACCTGCGCGAACAGATCCTTGACCGCCGCTTCGTCCCGTACGTTGACGCAGCCGTGCGAGGCCCCCGCGTAGCCGCGGGCCGCGAAGTCGTACGAGTAGTGCACGGCCTGGCCCCCGCTGAAGAACAGCGCGTAGGGCATGGCCGTGTCGTAGAGCGTCGACCAGTGCTCGCGGGACTTCCAGTACACCTTGAAGACGCCCTCGCGGGTCGGTGTGCGCTGCGAGCCGAAGCGCACCGCCATCGTCGAGACGGTCCGGCCGTCGACCATCCAGCGCAACGTCCGGCTCGACTTGCTGACGCACAGCACCCGGCCGGTCGTGCAGCGGGGGTCCGGCGCGGCGGCCGGCTGCCCGCCCATCAGGTACAGGTCCCACTTGCCGGGCTCGCGCGTCATGGCCAGCAGCCGCTGCCAGGTCACGGTGTCCGTCCTGCCCGTCCTCGGCAGCCCCCGCTTGCCCTGGAAGCCGCTCACCGCGCGCTCGGTCGGGTCGTCGTACGTGCCGGTGGGCCCGTCGACCAGCCACTCGACCTGACGCAGCCGGGCCTGGAGTTCGCGCACGTCCCGGCCGGAGTCGCCGTGCGTCCACAGCACCCGGGCCGGGAGTGGGTCGGGGTCGGAACGCGGCCGGTCCGTACGCGGCTGCTCCGAACGAGGCTCGTCCGAACGAGGCTCGTCCGTACGGGGTTCACCCGACGGCGGCCCGCTCGACGGCCGGTCCTCGGCCGGCGTGTGCTTGGGCGGGCCGCCGGTGACGTCAATGCGCACCGGTGAGTGCCGCTTGCCGTCCGGGCCCGTGCCCTGCACGGTGCAACCGGCCGCCACCAGCGCGGCCCCCAGGGCGAGGGCGACCGCCCTCCCCGCGTTCCCCATGCTCGCCTCACGCATCACGGCCCCCCGTCGTCCCACGGCTCCGCACGGATGTCCCCTGAGATGTTCCCCGCGGATGACGCCGCCTGAACGGAGCGGCATTGTGGTGACCGGGACCGCCCGGAGTGGGAGTCGGTGGCCCGATCGGTTCGAACAGGAGCTCAGCGGGAGGCGACACACCATGGCGCGTGAGTCGGGCAGTGCGCGGTCCACCGAGAGCGGACTGCCCATCGAACCGGTCTACGGGCCCGACGCCCTTGCGGGCTGGGACCCGGCCGAGCGGCTGGGCGAGCCGGGGAAGTACCCCTTCACCCGGGGTGTGTACCCGTCGATGTACACCGGCCGGCCGTGGACGATGCGCCAGTACGCGGGCTTCGGTACGGCCATGGAGTCCAACGCCCGCTACCAGCGGCTGATCGCCAACGGCACCATGGGTCTGTCGGTCGCCTTCGACCTGCCCACCCAGATGGGCCACGACTCCGACGCGCCGATCGCGAGCGGTGAGGTCGGCAAGGTCGGTGTGGCGATCGACTCGGTCGACGACATGCGGGTCCTGTTCGGCGGCATCCCGCTGGACAAGGTCTCGACGTCGATGACGATCAACGCCCCGGCAGCCCTGCTGCTCCTGCTCTACCAACTGGTCGCCGAGGAGCAGGGGGTGCGCGCGGACCAGCTGACCGGCACGATCCAGAACGACGTGCTGAAGGAGTACATCGCGCGGGGCACGTACATCTTCCCGCCCAAGCCCTCGCTGCGGCTGATCGCGGACATCTTCAAGTACTGCCGGGCCGAGATCCCGAAGTGGAACACGATCTCGATCTCCGGCTACCACATGGCCGAGGCGGGTGCCTCTCCCGCGCAGGAGATCGCGTTCACGCTGGCGGACGGTATCGAGTACGTGCGCACGGCGGTCGCGGCCGGGATGGACGTGGACGACTTCGCGCCCCGCCTGTCGTTCTTCTTCGTGGCGCGTACGACGATCCTGGAGGAGGTCGCCAAGTTCCGCGCGGCCCGCCGGATCTGGGCGCGGGTGATGCGGGAGGAGTTCGGCGCGCGGAACCCCAAGTCGCTGATGCTCCGCTTCCACACCCAGACCGCCGGCGTGCAGCTGACCGCCCAGCAGCCCGAGGTCAACCTGGTCCGCGTCGCGGTGCAGGGCCTCGCCGCGGTCCTCGGCGGCACCCAGTCGCTGCACACCAACTCCTTCGACGAGGCCATCGCGCTGCCCACCGACACGTCGGCCCGCCTGGCCCTGCGCACCCAGCAGGTCCTCGCCCACGAGACCGACGTGACCGCCACCGTGGACCCCTTCGCCGGTTCCTACGCCGTGGAGAAGATGACCGACGACGTGGAGGCCGCGGCACGGGAGCTGATGCGGAAGGTCGAGGATCTCGGTGGCGCGGTCAACGCCATCGAGCACGGCTTCCAGAAGAGCGAGATCGAGCGCAGCGCGTACCGGATCGCCCAGGAGACCGACTCCGGCGAGCGCGTGGTCGTCGGAGTCAACCGCTTCCAGCTCGACGAGGAGGAGCCGTACGAGCCCCTCCGGGTCGACCCGGCCATCGAGGCCCAGCAGGCCGAACGCCTCGCCCGGCTGCGTGCCGAACGCGACCGGGAGGCGGTCGGCGCGGCGCTGGCGGCACTGAAGAAGGCCGCCGAGGGCGAGGACAACGTCCTCTACCCGATGAAGGACGCGCTCAGGGCCCGTGCCACCGTGGGCGAGGTGTGCAACGCCCTGCGGGAGGTCTGGGGGACGTACGTGCCCTCGGACGTCTTCTGACGCCGTAGGGGCCGTTCTCGAACAGTGGAACACATGGGCGGAGTTTCGTGACGTCGTGCGACACTCCGCCCATGTTCGGCGTCATCGATCTCCCCACCTACCTCGCAGGTCTCGCTCTGATCATCCTGCTCCCCGGTCCCAACTCGCTCTACGTCCTCTCCGTCGCCGCCCGTCGCGGCGTGCGCGCCGGGTACACGGCCGCCGCCGGTGTCTGGTGCGGGGACACGGTGCTGATGGCGCTGTCGGCCGCCGGGGTCGCCTCGCTGCTCCAGGCCAACGCGGTGCTGTTCGGCATCGTGAAGTACGCCGGTGCCGGGTACCTCACCTGGATGGCGTTCGGCATGCTGCGCGCCGCGTGGGGGATGTGGCGCACGCGCCGGGAAGAGGCCGCGCGGGACACCGGTGTCCCCGCCGCCGGCGGCGACGAGCGGCCCTTCCGCCGGGCCCTGGTGGTCAGCCTGGTCAACCCCAAGGCGATCCTGTTCTTCGTCGCCTTCTTCGTGCAGTTCGTCGACCCGGGCTACGCCTATCCCGCCCTGTCCTTCGTCGTCCTGGGCGTCTTCGCGCAGGTGGCCAGCTTCCTGTACCTCAGCGCGCTGATCTTCAGCGGCACCCGGCTGGCCGCCGCCTTCCGGCGCCGCAGGCGGCTCTCGGCGGGGGCGACCTCGGCGGCGGGCGCGCTGTTCCTGGGCTTCGCCGTGAAGCTCTCGGTCGCGAGCGCGTAGCTGCCGCGCTCCCTCAGGCCCGGCCGAAGCGCGCGAGGTGGGCGTCGAGGCCGGCCGGGGAGTCGCCCGCCCAGCCGACGTACCCGTCCGGGCGTACGAGGAAGAGGCCCGTGCCGTACGCCGGGTGCGGCTCCCCGCGCACCACCCGCACCGCCCCGTCCGCACCGCCGGGCGCCGCGGGGGCCTCCGCGCCCAGCGCCAGCAGGGTCCAGTGCGGTCCCCGGAACGCGTCGAAGAGCCGCACGCCGTCCACCTTCCCGTCGGGAGCGCGGTCGCCCGCCCGCAGCGCGTCCTCCGGGACCGCCGCCCGCGCCTCCACGGTCAGGGCCGAGTCCCGGTAGCCCAGCCCCAGCTGGCGGGTCGCGTGCCCGCGCCGCACCTCACCGCGGTGGACGCCGGTGGACAGGCCGAGCATCCGGTCGGCGACCGGGCGCCGTTCCGCCTCGTAACTGTCCAGCAGCGCCCCCGGGGCTCCGTCGCGCAGGACGGCGCCCAGCTTCCAGCCGAGGTTGTAGGCGTCCTGGACGCTGGTGTTCAGGCCCTGGCCGCCCGCCGGTGAGTGCACGTGCGCCGCGTCCCCGGCGAGGAAGACCCTTCCCGCCCGGAAGCGGTCGGCCAGGGCGGCGCGGGGCCGGAAGTCGGAGGCCCAGCGCACCTCGGTGACGGCCTCGGGGGCGAGGTGCGAGCGGGCGGCGACGACCGTGCGGATCCCGTCCAGGGTGAGGTCGACCGCCGTGCCCTCCGGGAACCGGGCGACCACCTGGAAGTCCTCGGTGCCGGCCAGCGGGCAGACGGCGAGGAAGCCGACGCCCTCGTCGCCGTCGCGGGGCGGGAAGATGTGCCAGTTGTCGCGGTCCAGGCTGGTGATCCGGACGTCCGCGACCAGCGTCGGGTGCGGGTCGACGGCCTCCCCGGTCATGCCGATGCCCACCGCGCGGCGCACGGCCGACCGGCCGCCGTCCGCCGCGACCAGGTAGCGGGCCCGTACGGCGCGGCCCGAGGCGAGGCGCGCGGTGACGCCGTCCGCGTCCTGTGCGACCCCGGTGACCTCCCGGCCGAAAGCGACCTCGCCGCCCAGCTCCGCCAGCCGCCGGGCCAGGATCTCCTGCGTGCGCCACTGCGGGACCATCCACGGCGCGTCGTACGGCGCGTCCTCGCTCGCCTCGGCCGGGTCGAACATCCGGTGCTCGCCGACCCGCTCGCCGTCCCGCCAGATCATGCCGACCGGATAGGTGCCGCCCGCCGCGTGGATGGCGTCGAGGACTCCGAGGTCGTCGAAGACCTCCATCGTGCGCGGCTGGATTCCCTTGCCCCGCGAGCCGGGGAACAGCGCCCCGGCGCGCTCCACGACCAGCGCGTCCACCCCGCGCCTGGCCAGGTCGATGCCGAGGGCGAGACCGGTGGGACCCGCGCCGACGACCAGAACGTCCGTGTCCACGGCCACTCTCCTTAACGTTGTTAAGTGCTCTGTGGTTCCGAGAATGGACTTAACGCCGTTAAGCTGTCAAGCGTGAGTACCGAACGACGCACCCCCCTGGACCGCCGACGGGTCGCGGACACGGCGCTGAGACTGCTGAACGAGGTGGGTCTGGAGGGCCTGACCCTGCGCGCCATCGCCAGGGAGCTGGACGTCAAGGCGCCCGCCCTGTACTGGCACTTCAAGGACAAGCAGGCCCTGCTCGACGAGATGGCCACCGAGATGTACCGGCGGATGGTGGCGGGGACCCCGCTCGACCCGGGCGACACCTGGCGGGAGCGACTGCTCAAGACCAACCGCGGCCTGCGCGCGAGCCTGCTCGGCTACCGGGACGGCGCCAGGGTGTTCAGCGGCTCACGCTTCACCGGTGCGGAGCACGCCGAGCAGATGGAGGACAGCCTGCGCCTGTTCACGGCCGCCGGGCTCACCCTCGCCCAGGCGGTGCGGGCCAGTACGACGGCGTACCTGTTCACGCTCGGTTTCGTCACCGAGGAACAGGGCGTCCAGCCGCTGCCCGACGAGCGCCGGGAGGGCTTCGACGTGGACGAACGCGCCCGCCTGCTGGCCGCCTACCCCCTGACGGCCGCGGCGGGCGCGGAGATCTTCACGGACTACGAGCGGCACTTCGAGGAAGCGCTCGCCCTGGTGATCACGGGCATCGGCACGGCCTACGGCCTGGACTGACCCCTCCCGCCCGCCTTCGCCCGCTGTGCGGCCAGGTACCTGCGCACGGCGCGGGTGACGATCGGCGGGAGCAGGTCCAGGGCCAGTCGGCGGGCCCGGGCGCGCGGGCTCGGCGGCCGGGTGGTCCGGGCCGTGCGGTCCGCCGGGCGCGGCTGGGTGGTCTGGCCCGGCACGGGCGCGGTGTCCGCCGGCGGCGCTGCCTCCGGCTCGGCCGGCGCCGGGTACCGGGAGACCGGCAGCGGGGGCGGGCTCAGCCGCTTGCTCTTGGCGCGGGTCCGCACCAGCCGCTGTCCCGCGGCCCGCTCCACCGTCACGGCGATGTCGTCGCGCCCGCGCAGCGCGGCCAGCAGGGCCTCCTGCACCGGCTCCGGGTCGCCCCAGGTGCCGTACAGCTTCTGGCTGCTCAGGCAGACCGGGCGCAGCCCGCGGTTGAGCACCGCCTCCCAGGCGGCGACGGCGACGCCCGGGGTGTGCTCGCTGCGGAAGTCGTCGAGGACGACGATCCCGTCGGGCCCCAGCAGATCGCGGGCCGCGCCGATGTCGCCCTCGACGTGTTCGTACAGGTGCGAGGCGTCGATGTGGACGAAGCGGCAGCTGCCCGGCGCGACCTCGTCGACGATCGCGGAGCTGGGCGCCTGGACGATGGTGGGCAGGGTCGTGTGGAACGAGAGGTAGTTCCGTTCGAAGGCTTGCCGGGTCAGGGAGGAGTACGACTTCGCCGCCTCCGCCCGGTTGGCCGCGTCCGGCGGCTCGGCCCCGAACAGGTCGCAGACGGTGAGCGTCTCGCCGTCCCGCAGCCGGTGCCCGAGGAGGATCGCGCTCTTGCCCAGGTAGGCACCGAGTTCCAGCAGGTCGCCGCGGGTGCCCATGGTCTCCTGGCGCTCCAGGAACCAGGAGAACAGCACCTGGTCGAGCGGCCAGAACCAGCCGGGGACGTCGTTCAGCTCACCGGGGTACTTGTGCGTCTCTTGCGCAGTGGCCATGAGGGGAGGATGCCTCCTCCGGGCCGGAAATGGGGTCGGCGCGCGCGATCCGATGGAAGGAAAATCGCACGAATTGCGCAACGCGTCCGGGCAGGCACCGTCCGCGACCCAGGCGTCGGTGGCCGCTCAGGACGCCCGCAGGAAGGCGGAGTGGGCCGCCTTGCCCAGGTAGGTGAAGCGTGTGCCGTCCCGCAGGTGGTCGTCCAGGGCCTCCTTGATGCCCGGCCAGCTCGGGTCGCCGTAGTCGTCCAGGACGACGATCCCACCGGGCGCGGCGATCTCCTCGGCCCACTGGAGGTCCTGGCGGACCCCCTTCGCCGAGTGGTCGCCGTCGACGACGATCACGCCGTAGGCGCGGTCCGAGACGGCCGCCCGGGTCTCGGGGTCCTCGGAGTAGCCGCGCCGGATCCGGGCCTCCGCGCCCGCCCGTCCGGCGAGGGCCAGGTTGGTGCGCACGGCGTGCTCGTCGACCGGGGTGCCCGTCGGGTCGGGCCGCACGGTGGTGCCGGGCTGGAGCTGCACACCGGCGAAGGGGTCCACGATGGTCAGACTCGGGCCGCGGCCGTCGCGCTCCAGCATCCGGACCAGCCCGGTGGAGAACATGCCGTACAGCGTCCCTATCTCCAGGATCTCGTCGTTCGGCGGGTCGAGCAGCGGGACGGTGGCGAGCTTGCCGCAGATGTTCATGGTGCCGCCCGCGATCCGGCCCACGCCCAGTGACTCCAGCGCGATCAGGAGACGGTAGGCCGTCGTGACGTTGCGGGTGGCCGCGGCACGGTCGCCGGACAGCGCCGCGACCTCGGCGCGCAGCCGCTCCAGCGGACCCTCGGCCAGCACCCGGGACAGGCCCCGGCCGTCCGCGCCGAGCAGCACGTCGCAGGTCAGCCGGTGGGGAGTGGCCTCCCGGACCGCCGAGCGCACCCGGCGGTCGATGCGCTGGTCGATCAGATCCGCCACGGGACGCAGCAGACGCCGGGAGACCGGACTGCGGAGCAGGGAACGGCTGTTCATGGGCGAACGACCTCAATCCGTCACTCAGGTGCAGGTGGGTACGTGGAACGCCAGTGGGGTGGGTGCGGCCAGACTAGGGAGATCCCCGGCCGGACGCGCTCCCTCCGGACGGGCCGCCGGGAGAACTTCTGCGGAACTCCGGGCGGCCGCCGGATGACGTCTCCCGCCGTTCACCCGAAGGTCACGCACAGGTGGCCGATGTTCATCCGGCACGGCTTCCCGCCGCTCACGGCGCCCTCATAGCCTGCACCGATGTCCCCGCGCGTCCTACCCGGGAGTGACCACCCATCGCCGCCGAGCCCCTGACCGCCGCCGACTCCGTGCGGCCCGCCGCCCCCGCCGCGGCGCCCTCGCCCCCGCACGTCCGGGGGGAGCACCGGTACGACATCGACCTCGTCCGCGTCCTGGCCTCGGTGGGGGTCATCGTCTGCCACGCCGCGGGCGAACTCATGAAGGCCGTGGACCGCACCCCCGCGGGCGGCGGGCCCGTCTACTGGACCGCCCTCACCGGGGACGCGCTGAGCCGCTGCGCCGTCCCGCTCTTCTTCGCCATCGCCGGGTGGGTCGTGCTCAGCGGCGCACCGCCCCGTGACGACGGCCAGGTCCGCAAGCGGCTGACCCGCATCGTCGTCCCGATGGCCGTGTGGACCGTCGCCTACCTCCTCTGGGACTGGGCGCGGGACGCCCACACCGACCCCGTGCGCGACCTCGCCCTGGACGCGGTGTTCGGCTCCGTCCGGCCCGCCTTCCACCTCTGGTACCTGTACGCCTACGTCCCCGTGATCCTGCTGCTCTCGGTGGCCGTCCTGGTCCGGGGCGGCAGACGGCCCTGGGGCGCGGGTGCCGCGCTGCTCGGCATCGCCCTCGCGCCGACCGTGCTCGGCGACCTCGGGCGCCTCCTCGACGTCCGGGTCCCGCCCTTCGCCTGGCAGTTCGGCGTCTACCAGATCGTGTACGCCGTCGCCGGGGCCGTCCTGCTCTCGTTGCCGGGTTCCGCCGTCGGCGGCCGGGGACGACGGCTGCTGTGGCTGGCCGGCGGGCTGTGCGCGTGGGCCGCGGTGGCCGTCTACGAGCACCGGGTGCACTTCCCCGGCCCGTACGGCTCGCTCGTGGTGGCGCTGCTGGCGGGGACCCTGCTGATGGCCCTCGACCGGATCAGGGTGCCGGAGCGCTTCCGCCCGCTCCTCGCCCGGCTCGCCGGTGCCTCCTTCGGGGCCTACCTGGTCCACCTGCTGTTCCTGGAGGCACTCGCCCCGCGCGTGGTCTCGGCGGACGCGGGCTGGGCGGCCGCCGTGGGCACTCTCGCCGGGCTGACGGTCGCGACGGTCGCGCTGTCCTTCGCCGCCGCCCTGCTGTGGACACGGCTGCGGCTGGGCCGCTGGCTGGGCTGAGCGGCGGGACCGCGACGACGGCCGGGCCGCGGGCGGACCCCCCCCCCCGCCCCGCCCCGCTCACAAATTACCGGCGCCGCGCCGCACCCCCCAGCGCCCCACCCCCCCCGCCCCCCCCCGCGCCCCCCCCGCCCCGAAGTGCCACCAACCCGACGCCCGCACCCCCCCCCACACCACCCGCACCGCCACCCAAAACCCCCCCCCGA
>NZ_JBHYJX010000076.1:0-23738 GCF_042740985.1 Streptomyces sp. NPDC058985
GGCCCGGGGCTCTCGCCCCGGGCCGCCGCCCTCTTCGTGTCGCGTGCGCGTGTGCCGCGCGGCTCAGCTGAAGGAGTCGCCGCAGGCGCAGGAACCCGTCGCGTTCGGGTTGTCGATCGTGAAGCCCTGCTTCTCGATCGTGTCCACGAAGTCGATGGTGGCGCCGCCCAGGTACGGGGCGCTCATGCGGTCGGTGGTGACCTTGACTCCGTCGAAGTCCTTCACCACGTCGCCGTCGAGCGAGCGCTCGTCGAAGAAGAGCTGGTAGCGCAGGCCGGAACAGCCACCGGGCTGGACGGCGACGCGCAGCGCGAGGTCGTCACGGCCTTCCTGGTCGAGCAGGGCCTTGACCTTGGCCGCGGCGGCGTCGGTCACGATGATGCCGTCGGTGACGGTGGTGGACTCGTCCGATACGGACATCTACATCTCTCCCGGGTTGTACGGAGACTGCTTGCCGACGGTTTCAACCGGCGGAGCCGCGGATTCATTCCGGGCGGGCCCGAGTCTTTGCCCTCGGTGTTCCCTTCATGCTCGCACACGCCCCCGCCCACGGTAAGCGGCACCGGGATTCACGTCACACCGACACAATGGGCATCGTCAAACTGACGTGAAGCGGTTATGATATATAGCGTCAGTTAGACGAAAAGTAGAAAGGGTGCGTGTCGTGACCACCGCCCAAACCCAGGAGCTCGACGTACAGCCGTCGCCCCTCGCCCTGCTGCTGCTCGGCCGTGAGGCCGACCCGAGGAGCGAGCGCGGCGTGGAGTGCCCGGGCGACCTGCCCTCGCCCTCCGACCCGGACCTGGTCGCACGCGCCCGCGCGGCCAAGGAGAAGCTCGGGGACAAGGTCTTCGTCCTCGGTCACCACTACCAGCGCGACGAGGTCATCCAGTTCGCCGACGTCACGGGTGACTCCTTCAAGCTGGCCCGGGACGCGGCCGCGCGCCCGGAGGCCGAGTACATCGTCTTCTGCGGTGTGCACTTCATGGCGGAGTCGGCCGACATCCTGACCTCCGACGACCAGAAGGTGGTCCTGCCCGACCTGGCCGCCGGGTGCTCGATGGCGGACATGGCCACCGCCGAGCAGGTCGCCGAGTGCTGGGACGCGCTGACCGAGGCCGGGATCGCCGAGCAGGTCGTGCCCGTCTCGTACATGAACTCGTCGGCGGACATCAAGGCGTTCACCGGCAAGCACGGCGGCACCATCTGCACCTCGTCCAACGCCAAGCGTGCCCTGGACTGGGCCTTCGAGCAGGGCGAGAAGGTGCTGTTCCTGCCCGACCAGCACCTGGGCCGCAACACCGCGGTGCGGGACATGGGCATGACCCTGGAGGACTGCGTCGTCTACAACCCGCACAAGCCGAACGGCGGGCTGACCGCCGAGGAGCTGCGCGGCGCCAAGATGATCCTCTGGCGGGGGCACTGCTCGGTGCACGGCCGCTTCAGCCTCGACTCGGTGAACGACGTGCGCGAGCGCATACCCGGGGTGAACGTCCTCGTGCACCCCGAGTGCAAGCACGAGGTCGTCGCGGCCGCGGACTACGTCGGCTCGACCGAGTACATCATCAAGGCCCTGGAGGCGGCCCCGGCCGGTTCCAAGTGGGCCATCGGGACCGAGCTGAACCTGGTCCGGCGGCTGGCGAACCGTTTCGCTGCGGAGGACAAGGAGATCGTCTTCCTCGACAAGACGGTCTGCTTCTGCTCGACGATGAACCGCATCGACCTGCCGCACCTGGTCTGGACGCTGGAGTCACTGGCCGAGGGCACGCTGGTCAATCGCATCGAGGTGGACACGGAGACGGAGGCGTTCGCGAAGCTGGCGCTCGAGCGGATGCTGGCGCTGCCGTAGCGGGTGTCCCACCCTGTTGCTCACGGCTGAGGCCCTGCCCGGACACCTTCCGTGTCGGGCAGGGCCTCAGCCGCTGCCTGCTGTCTCAGACCTTCGCCGGCTCCGGCTCGTCCGAAGCCGCCGCCTGCGGCGGCACGTCGCCGCCGCCCTTCTTCGCCGCCCGCTTCTTCGCGCGCCGCTCCTTGCGGAGTTCCAGCATCGCGTACAGCGTCGGGACCAGCAGGAGGGTCAGCAGGGTCGAGGTGACCAGGCCGCCGATCACGACCACCGCGAGCGGCTGGGCGATGAAACCGCCCTCGCCGGTGACGCCCAGCGCCATCGGGAGCAGGGCGAAGATCGTCGCGAGGGCCGTCATCAGGATGGGCCGCAGCCGGTGCCTGCCGCCCTCGACGACCGCTTCGACCACGCCGTAGCCCTGCTTGCGGTACTGGTTGATCAGGTCGATCAGCACGATCGCGTTGGTGACCACGATGCCGATCAGCATCAGCATGCCGATCATCGCCGGGACGCCCATCGGGGTGCCCGTGGCGATCAGCAGGCCGATCGCGCCGGTCGCCGCGAACGGGATGGACACCAGCAGGATCAGCGGCTGGGCCAGCGACCGGAAGGTGCCGACCAGCAGCATGAACACGATCGCGATCGCGGCCAGCATGGCTAGGCCGAGGTTGACGAAGGCCTCGTCCTGGTCCGCGGTGACGCCGCCGATCTCGGCGGTGGCACCGGCCGGCAGGTCCAGCGCGTTGATCTTCGACTGGAGGTCGGTGCTGACCGCGCCGGTGTTGTCGCCGGTCGGCTTGGCGGTGATGGTCGCCGCGCGCTGGCCGTCGATCCGGGTCATCGAGACCGGACCGTCCACCACCTCGACGGTGGCGATGTCACCGAGCTTGGCCGGACCGAGGTTCAGGGCCTTCAGTTCGGCGAGCGTCTCGGCGGGCCGCGCCGACCGGATCACGACATCGCGCTCGGTGTCCTCCAGGGTCGCCTTGGCCGCGGGCGTGCCGCGCACGGCCTGGCCGACGGCGGCACCGAGCGTCTGGTCGGTGAAACCGGCCTCGGCGGCACGGGCGTTGGCCTTGACGGAGATGCGCGGCACGCTCTGCGCCAGGTCGCTGGTGACGTCGGTGACGTCGTCGAGGCCGGCGACCGTCTTGCGGACCTGCTCGGAGGCGTCCCGCAGCACCGTCGCGTCGGCCGCCTTGACGACGACGCTCAGGTCCTGGCTGCCGAAGCCGTCACCGGCGGCGACCGTGGTGGTGCCGATGCCGTCCAGCTTCGCGAGGCCGTCCTCGATGTGGTCCTGGACGTCCTCGGAGGACGCCGAGTCCTCCAGCATGATCTGGTACGACGCCTGGTTGGTGTCCGTGCCGCCGCCGAAGGCGGCCATGAAACCGGACGAGCCGATGGTGACCTGGTAGTCCTTGACGCCCTCGGTGTCGCCGAGAAGCTTCTCGACCTTCTTCGCCTGGGCGTCGGTCGCGCCGAGGCTGGTGCCCGGCTTCAGCTCCTGCTTGATGCTGAGGACTTCCTGCTCGCCCTGGTCGAAGAAGTTCGTCTTCAGCAGCGGCGCCATGCCGAACGTGCCGATCAGCACGACGACCGCGATGGCCACGCTGGTCAGCCTGCGCCGGGTGGCGAAGCGCAGGACGGGGACGTAGAAGCGCTGGAGGCGGCTCTTGGCCTCCTTCTCCTCGGCCAGCCTGCGGGCCTCGGCGGCGTCCTCGGGGGTGCCCTTCGGGGGGCGCAGGAACCAGTACGACAGCACCGGGACGACCGTCAGCGACACCAGCAGGGACGCCAGCAGCGCGGCGGTGACGGTGAGGCTGAAGGAGCCGAACAGCTCGCCGACCATGCCGCCGACCAGACCGATCGGCAGGAACACGGCGACCGTCGTGAGGGTCGAGGAGGTGACCGCTCCGGCGACCTCGCGGACGGCCTGGAGGATGGCCTCCCGGCGCTCCTCGCCGTAGCCGAGGTGGCGCTTGATGTTCTCCAGGACCACGATCGAGTCGTCGACGACCCGGCCGATGGCGATGGTCAGCGCGCCCAGCGTCAGCATGTTCAGCGACAGGTCGCGCGTCCACAGGACGATCAGCGCCAGCACCACCGACAGCGGGATGGAGACCGCGGTGACCAGGGTGGAGCGGACCGACGCCAGGAAGACCAGGATGATCAGGACGGCGAAGAGCAGACCGAGCCCGCCCTCCGTGGTCAGACCGGAGATGGCCTTGGAGACCGCCGGGCCCTGGTCGCTGACGACGGTGAGGTCCGCGCCGGAGCCGAGCTGCTCACGCAGGTCGGGAAGCTTGTCCTCGACGGCGTTCGAGATGGCGACCGCGCTGCCGTCGTGGTCCATCGTCACGGCGACGGCGAGGGACGGCTTGCCGTCGGTGCGGGTGAGGGAGTCGGCCTTGGCCTCCTCCTCCTTGACGGTGGCGACGTCACCGAGGCGGACGGGCTTGTCGACGCCCTCCCCGGTGACCATGAGGTCCTGGATCTGCTTGAGGGAGGTGAAGCCGCCGCCGACCTGGACGGTGCGGTTGGCGCCGCCCTCGTCGAAGGAGCCGGCGGGCACGGTGGCGCCACCGGCCTGGAGGGACTGGGCGAGCACCTGCGGGCTGACCCCGGCCGCGGCCAGCTTCGCCGGGTTCGGCGTGACGGTGACCTCGACGTCGCGCACGCCGTCGACGGTGACCTGGGCGACGCCGTCGACGTCCTTCAGCTCGGAGACGACCGTCTTGTCGAGCCGGTCGGCCAGCGCCTGCTGGTCCTCGTCCGAGGTGACGGCGAGGACGACGGTCGGGATGTCGTCCGTCGAGCCGGAGATGACCTGCGGGTCGACGTCGTCGGGGAGCTGCGCGCGGGCCCGGTTGACGGCCTGCTGGACGTCGGCGACCAGCTGCTGGGTGTTCGGGCCGTAGTCGAAGGACGCCATGATGACGGCGTTGCCCTCACTGGCGGTGGCGGTGACACCGGATATCCCGTCGACGGCTTCGAGGCTGTCCTCGATCGGCTCGACGACCTGCTTCTCGACCACGTCCGGGGAGGCACCCTGGTACGGCGCGAGCACGGACACCATGGGCAGTTCGATGGTGGGCAGCAGCTGCTGCTTGAGCTGGGGGATCGCGATCGCCCCGAAGACGAGCGCGACGATCGACATCAGCCCGATCAGGGCCCGTTGCGCGAGGCTGAATCTCGACAGCCAGGACATGGGTCAGGGTCTCTCTTCTGTGGCCGAGCGGAGGGGACGGGGCACATCTGTACGCCCACTCCAACACCCTGGGCCATGGGCGGCCCCGGTTCCCCAGCCCACAGGTCCATTTCCTTATCCGGCGCCTACTGCCGCCGCAGTACACGCGGGCAGAGGTCACTCCACCCTTGGACGTACCAGCCCGGATTCGTACGCGATCACGACCAGCTGGGCGCGGTCGCGGGCGCCCAGCTTGGCCATGGCCCGGTTCACGTGGGTCTTCACGGTGAGCGGGCTGACCTCGAGGCGCTCGGCGATCTCGTCGTTGGAGTGGCCGCCGGCGACCTGGACCAGTACCTCGCGCTCCCGTCCGGTCAGCGTCTCCAGCCGTTCGGCGCGGGCGGGGTCGCCGTCCTCCCCGGCCGTGCCGTCCTGGGCGAGGAAGCGGGCGATCAGACCCTTGGTGGCGGTCGGCGACAGCAGCGCCTCCCCGCCGGCCGCGACACGGATCGCGCTCAGCAGCTCGTCCGGTTCGGACCCCTTGCCGAGGAAGCCCGAGGCGCCCGCGCGCAGCGACTGCACCACGTAGTCGTCGACCTCGAAGGTCGTCAGTATGACCACACGGACGTGGGCGAGGGCGGGGTCGGCGCTGATCAGGCGGGTGGCCGCGAGGCCGTCGGTGCCGGGCATCCGGATGTCCATCAGCACCACGTCGGCCCGCCGTTCGGCGGCCAGCCGGGCCGCCTCCGCGCCGTCGGACGCCTCCCCCACCACCTCCATGTCGGGCTCGGAGTCGACCAGCACCCGGAAGGCGCTGCGCAGCAGCGCCTGGTCGTCGGCGAGCAGGACACGGATCGTCATACGGGGTCCTCCGCGGCATCGGTGCGGCTTCTGACCGGAAGGATCGCATGGACCCGGAAGCCGCCCCCGTAGCGGGGACCGGTGGTGAGGGTGCCGCGCACGGCGGTGACGCGCTCGCGCATCCCGAGGAGTCCGTGGCCGCCGCCGTCCGGGGCCGTGCCGTCCCCGCCCCCGTCACCGTCGCCGGTTCCGTCGTCGAGGACGGTCACCTCGATGTTCGGCCCCACCCGTACGACGCTGACCTCGGCCTTCGCCCGCTCTCCCGCGTGCTTGCGGACGTTGGTCAGGGCCTCCTGGATGATCCGGTAGGCGGCCAGGTCGACGGCGGCGGGCAGTTCGGCGCCCTGGTCGGCGCGGGCGACCTCGACGGACAGCCCGGCGTGGTGGAAGGTGCCGACGAGTTCGTCCAGCCGGTCGAGGCCGGGAGCGGGCTCGGTCGGCGCCTCCGGGTCGCCGGACTGGCGGAGCAGCCCGACGGTGGCCCGCAGTTCGTCCAGCGCGCTGCGGCTGGCCTCCCGTACGTGGGCGAGGGCCTCCTTGGCCTGGTCGGGCCGCTTGTCCATGACGTGCGAGGCGACCCCGGCCTGGACGTTGACCAGGGCGATGTGGTGGGCGACCACGTCGTGCAGGTCGCGGGCGATGCGCAGCCGCTCCTCGGCGACCCGGCGGCGGGCCTCCTCCTCACGGGTGCGCTCGGCCTTCTCGGCCCGGTCCCGGATGGCCTGCACGAAGGCGCGGCGGCTGCGGACGGCGTCCCCGGCGCTGGCACCGATGCCGGTCCAGGCGAAGACGGCGAGGTTCTCCTGCGCGTACCAGGGCAGCGGCCCGAACAGCATGGCGGCGCCGGTCAGCACCGTCATGGTGAGCAGGCCGACCCGCCAGGTGGTGGGGCGGTCGGTGGAGGCGGCGACGGTGTACAGGGCGATGACGGCGGACATCACCACGGGTGCGCGGGGGTCGCCGGTGACGCTTTCGACGACGGAGACGCAGCCGGTGACGCCGAGGACCACCAGTGGGGCGCGGCGGCGGAAGGCGAGGGCGGCGGCGCCGACGGCCATCAGGACCAGGCTGAGCACGGCGGGCGTGCGCAGGCTCCAGGTGACGCCCTCCGGGCCGTGCGGGTCCGCGAAGGAGCCCGCGACCATGCAGACCAGGACCGCCGCGGCGAGGGCGGTGTCCAGTGCGGAGGGGTGGGCGCCGAGGGTGCAGCGGGCGCGGGCGAGGGTGCTCACGGCTGTTTACGGTAGCTGGAGTGGGCGTGGCTCTTGAGCGGGCCCGCGTGCAGTGGGCGTCTGCTGGGGGCTGCGCCCCCAGACCCCCGCTTTCGGCCTGACGGCCTCGTCCTCAAACGCCGGACGGGCTGAAAAACAGAACTTCACGCCCCGCCCGGAATGAGGCCGTCGTCGCTCAGCAGTTCCTGGACCTCCTCCAGGGTGGCGTCCGGGGAGGGGAGGATGAGGTCCGACGGCTCCAGGGAGTCCTCGGGGAGGGGCTCGCCGAGGTCGCGGACCTTGGCGAGGAGGGCCTGGAGGGTGGCGCGGAAGCCGGGGCCGTCGCCGTTCTCCATTTCGGCCTGGAGTTCGTCGTCCAGCTTGTCCAGCTCCGCGAGCCGGTCGTCGGCCAGCGTCAGCTGTCCCTCCCCCATGATCCGTACGATCATGTCGGCCCTCCTAGGCGCGTGGGCTACTGCTTGTCGAAGCGCGGAGTGTCCTGCGGCTGCTGCTGGGACTGCTGCGTGCCCTGTCCCTCGCCGCCCTCGATGGCCTGCCGGTCGGCGGTGCTGCCACCGGCCAGCTCGGCCTTCATGCGCTGGAGCTCCAGCTCTACATCCGTACCACCGGAGAGCCGGTCCAGCTCGGCCTGGATGTCGTCCTTGTGCATGCCGGACTGGTCGTCGAGGGCACCGGAGGCGAGCAGCTCGTCGATGGCGCCGGCCCGGGCCTGGAGCTGGGCGGTCTTGTCCTCCGCCCGCTGGATGGCCAGGCCGACGTCGCCCATCTCCTCGGAGATACCGGAGAACGCCTCGCCGATGCGGGTCTGCGCCTGGGCCGCCGTGTAGGTGGCCTTGATGGTCTCCTTCTTCGTGCGGAAGGCGTCCACCTTGGCCTGGAGCCGCTGGGCCGCCAGGGTGAGCTTCTCCTCCTCGCCCTGGAGGGTGGCGTGCTGGGTCTCCAGGTCGGTGACCTGCTGCTGGAGGGCGGCCCGGCGGGAGAGCGCCTCGCGGGCGAGGTCCTCACGGCCCAGCGCCAGCGCCTTGCGGCCCTGGTCCTCCAGCTTGCCCGACTGGGACTGGAGCTGGTTGAGCTGCAGCTCCAGGCGCTTGCGGCTGGTCGCCACGTCGGCGACCCCGCGGCGCACCTTCTGCAGCAGCTCCAGCTGCTTCTGGTACGAGTAATCGAGGGTCTCGCGCGGGTCCTCGGCCCGGTCCAGGGCCTTGTTGGCCTTCGCGCGGAAGATCATCCCCATACGCTTCATGACACCGCTCATGGGCTTCGCGCGCCCCCTTCTGGCCGACTCCGGATCCAGCGACTGCAACAGAACCCACAGTACGGGCCCTGCATCCATTACCGCACTGTTCGGGGACGGATGCGCTCATCCCCAAGGACGACTGCGTACGCTCCCGATCCGGCGCAAGGAGTAGGTGCTCCCCGGGGATGTCCGGAATGACCGCTGTCCGAGGGCGTACGCAACGTCCCCTCTGTCCATTTACTGACGACCGGCGTTGCCGGATCGTTCCCCACCGGACTGGGGTCCACACCCCGGCACCCCGTACCCTTGGGTTTTGTGTTCCGTAGCCGTGCCAAGGATGAGAAGGCCCAGAGCGCCAGCGCGCCGGTGACCGACTCCACTCAGCCCCGTGACCCGCAGGCCCCCAAGGGCAGGCCCACGCCCAAGCGCAGCGTGGCCCAGTCCCAGCGCCGCAGCGTCGCCAGTACGCCGTTGACGCGCAAGGACGCCGCCAAGCGGCAGCGCGAGGAGCGGCGGACCGCGATGGCGCGCCAGCGCGAGGCGCTGGCGAAGGGCGACGAGCGGTACCTGCCGGCCCGCGACAAGGGCCCGGTCCGCAAGTTCGCGCGCGACTTCGTCGACTCGCGGTTCAACATCGCGGAGTACTTCCTGCCGATGGCCGTGATCATTCTCGTGCTGAGCATGGTCCGCGTCGCCTCGCTGCAGAACGTCGCGCTGCTGCTGTGGCTGGTCGTGATCGTGCTGATCGTGCTGGACTCGATCGTCACCGGCGTCCGGCTGAGGAAGCGCCTCGCCGAGCGCTTCCCCGACGAGCGCCGGCGCGGCGCCGTCGCCTACGCCCTGATGCGGTCGCTCCAGATGCGTCGCCTGCGGCTGCCCAAGCCCCAGGTCAAGCGCGGAGAGCGGCCCTGAGCACGACGCCCTTCGCCGGTGACGCGGCCCAGACCTGGACAGCGGGACTGCCGGGTCTGCGCGACGTCGTACGGCAGGAGATGGTGGCGCGACAGCTGGACGAGCAGATAGCCGGCCGTTTCGCCGTGGGCAGGCGCCTGCGGGTACTCGACGTCGGCATGGGCCAGGGCACCCAGGCGCTGCGGCTGGCACGCGCCGGGCACCAGGTGACCGGCGTGGAGCGGGACGCCACGATGATCGCCGCGGCGCGGGACGCGCTGGCCGGGCAGCCGGAGGGCATCCGGGAGCGGATGCGGATCGTCGAGGGCGACGGCCGGGACACCGGCGTGCACTTCCTGCCCGGCAGCTTCGACGTGGTGCTCTGCCACGGCGTGCTGATGTACGTCGAGGAACCCGATCCGCTGCTCGCGGGGCTGGCCCGGATGCTCGCGCCGGGCGGTCTGCTGTCGCTCCTGGTGCGCAACGGCGACGCGCTCGCCATGCGCCCGGGACTGCACGGCGACTGGGCCGGCGCACTGGCCGCCTTCGACACCACGACCTACCGGAACCGCCTCGGCGTCGACGTGCGCGCGGACCGGCTGGCGACGCTGACGGCGAGACTCGCGAGCATCGGCGCCCCGCTGCACGTCTGGTACGGCGTCCGGATCTTCACGGACACGGCGGCCGACGAGACCGCTCCCCCGGCCGATCTCGAACCCCTGCTGGCCGCCGAGGAGCGGGCCGGACGGACGGATCCGTACCGCGGCACGGCGGCGCTGCTGCATCTGTGCGGGGTGCGCGGCTAGCACCGGCGCACCTGCCCGGCGCCCGTTCGGGTGTTCACCGGAAGCCGCCGCCGGGGTGCGCGGTGAGACTCGGGGCATGGACGCTTCCCGTACCCGTGTGCCACGTCGGCCCGGTTCCGTCGCCGCGTGGGCCTGCGCCCTGCTGCTGGTGACCGGCT
This sequence comes from Streptomyces sp. NPDC058985, assembly GCF_042740985.1. NCBI lineage: Bacteria > Bacillati > Actinomycetota > Actinomycetes > Kitasatosporales > Streptomycetaceae > Streptomyces > Streptomyces sp. NPDC058985. The sequence goes on from NZ_JBHYJX010000076.1 coordinate 10,222, forward strand.
GTTCCGGAGCCGACCGGGGCTCCGACGGCGCACGGGAGGGTGACACGGCGCAGGCCGCCGCGCCGCACGCGGCCAACGACCTCCAGGCCGACTACGAGCGGGTGATCAAGGACGTACTGCCGTCGGTCGTGCAGATCCAGGCGGGCGACTCGCTGGGGTCGGGCGTCGTGTACGACGACAAGGGGCACGTCGTCACCAACGCGCACGTCGTCGGGGACCGCGAGTCCTTCCGGGTGACGACGGCCCGCAGCGAGGGCGCCCTGGGCGCGCGGCTCGTCTCCTCGTACCCCGAGCAGGACCTGGCGGTCATCAAGCTGGACCGGCTGCCGGACGGGCTGAGGGCGGCCCGTTTCGGTGACTCCGCGAAGGTCGCGGTCGGGCAGCTCGTGCTGGCGATGGGCTCGCCGCTCGGCCTGTCCTCCAGCGTGACGCAGGGCATCGTGTCGGCGACCGGGCGGACCGTCACGGAGGGCAGCAGCGGGGGCGGCACGGGCGCGACCATCGCCAACATGGTGCAGACGTCCGCGGCCATCAACCCCGGCAACAGCGGGGGCGCCCTGGTGAACCTGGACGGCCAGGTCATCGGCATCCCGACGCTGGCGGCGACCGACCCGGGCATGGGCGACAGCGCGGCACCGGGCATCGGCTTCGCGATCCCGGCGTCGATGGTGCGGACGGTCGCCGACCAGATCGTCCAGGACGGCCGGGTCACCGACTCGGGCCGGGCGGCGCTGGGCATCACCGCGCGTACGGTCGTCGACGACGACTACCGGCCCGCCGGAGTGGCCGTCGTCGAGGTGAGCGACGGCGGGGCCGCGGACGACGCGGGATTGCGTCCCGGCGACGTCATCGTCGGGGTCGGGGACACCGACATCACCACCATCACCTCCCTGGCCGAGGCCCTGGCGTCGATGGCGCCGGGCGACCGGGCGAAGGTGACCTACACCCGGGACGGCGACGAGCGCACCGCCGAGGTGACGCTGGGGGAGCAGTGACGGGGACGCGGCCGCCCCCGTCCGCTCCCCGTGCCTACGCCTCCGAGGCCTCCGACGCCTCGGCGCTCTCGGCACCCTCGGCGTGCAGGCTCATCGGGCCGTAGATCTCGGTGGCGTCCTCGAAGAGCCGCACCTGGTCCGCGCCGCCCTCCTTGAGCTGCTGCCAGTACTCCCCGATCCAGGACTCGGCGTCCCCTTGCGTGGTGAACTCCTCGGGCTCCACCGCGGGCTGGACCTCCGTCCCGCCGGCCGTCTCGAACCGCCACGTCCATGCCGCCATGTACGCCTCCAAGATGTGAGCACATGCAGAGCGGAAGCCGGATCTTGGTCCGGCCTCCGACCGCAGCCTATGCGCTGAGCGGGGTGCGCCGTACAAGGCGCTGCGTGCTCCTTGGGGGGCCTCGGGCGCGCACGTCGCCGGACGACCGGCGAAAATCGGGTGCGTGGACGTGACTCTGCTCGGCACCGGTGCCCCCGCGGGACTCCCCCGCCCCGACTGTCCCTGCGCGGCCTGTGCCGCCGCGCAGGGCGAGCAGGCGCGCGCGGCGACCGCGTTGCTGGTCGACGGTGCGCTGCTGCTCGACCTGACGCCGGGCGCCGCGTTCGCCGCGGCCCGCGCCGGGCGGTCCCTGGCCGGGGTGCGGCAGGTGCTGCTCTCCCATCCGCACGACGGGCCCGCGGTGGAGGTGCCGGCCGGGCTGCCGCAGCCGGGGCGGGTGCCGGACGGGCGGGAGCTGGCGGTGCTGACCGGGCACCGGGTGCGGGCGGTGGCGCTGGACGCGCCGGGCACGGGTTACGCCGTGACGGGGCCGGACGGCCGGCGGCTCCTCTACGTGCCGCCGGGCGGCGCCCCGGCCGGTCTGGAGGAGCCCGCGGAGCCGTACGACCTGATCGTCGCGGACGTGGTGGGGCGGCCGGACGCGCTGGCGAAGCTGCGGTCGGTCGGCGCGGCGGGCCCGACGACGGACGTCGTCGCCGTCCACCTGGACCACGACGTGGCGCCCGGCCCGGAACTGGCGCGGCGGCTCGCGGCGGCCGGGGCGAGGGCCGTACCCGACGGCACGACCCTGACGGTGGGCGCCTACGAGGACGTACCCGACGTACCCCGGCGCACCCTCGTCCTGGGCGGCGCCCGGTCGGGCAAGTCGGTGGAGGCCGAACGCCGCCTGGAGTCCTTCCCGGACGTGCTCTACGTGGCCACCGGCGGCTCCCGGGGCGGCGACACCGAGTGGGCGGCCCGGGTCTGCGCCCACCGGGAACGGCGCCCTGGTTCGTGGCGCACCGCCGAGACCTGCGACCTGGTGCCGCTGCTGAAGGACGACGGCCCGCCCCTCCTGGTCGACTGCCTGTCGCTGTGGCTGACGGACGCGATGGACGCGGTCGGCGCGTGGGACGACGCGGAGTGGTCCGGCGGGGGCGAACGGGCCCTCAGGGACCGGGTACGGGAGCTGACGGAGGCGGTCCGCGCCACCCGGCGCACGGTCGTCGCGGTGTCGAACGAGGTGGGCTCGGGCATCGTCCCGGCCACCGCGTCCGGCCGCCGCTACCGGGACGAACTCGGGCGGCTGAACACGGCGTTCGCGAACGAGTGCGAGCAGGTGCTGCTGGTGGTGGCGGGCCAGGCCCTGGTGCTACGCGGCTGACCCGTCCCGGCGGGCGACGACCCGTTGCCCCCGGGCCCCTCCGAGCACGGTGCAGCCCTGGGCCACCAACTCGGCGGCCAGGCCCACGGGATGCGCGGGAAGGATCCGGCGCGGATCCGCCACACCGACGAGCAGATGCCCACCGGGCCGCAGCACCCGCACCGCCGCCCGCAGTTCGGCCCGGGGGTCGGAGACGCTCTCCAGGTACTGGAAGAGACTCACGACGTCGTAGCGGGCGCGCAGCCGGGACGCGATGTGCGGGTCCGTCAGCCGCCCCATGAACGCCTCCTCGACCCGCTCCACCGCACGGGCCCGCAGCACGCGGTGGGTGGCGTCCAGGCCGTCGAACGAGGTGTACGGGAAGTACGCGCGGGCGGCGTGCGGGAAGTCGGCGTCGCCGGTGCCGACGTCCAGCCAGCTCTCGGGGTCGGGGCAGTGGCGGAGCATCGCGCGGGCGGCGCGCGCGTGTCTCAGCCGCACCCCTGCCCGCAGCGCCGGGTGCCCGGTCTCCGCCGGGACCGGCGGGTTCCTGAACCCCAGCCGGCAGTCCGCGCACCTCTCGAAGACGGACCGGCCCGGTTCGCCCTGCCTCGGCTCCTCGCGTCGCGGCCGTGCCCGCAGCCGGCGCGAGCCGCACCAGGGGCAGTCCGCGCGGGAGGGCCCGTAGCGGGGGACGGGAGGCACCGAGGGGGCGGGGGGTGCGGACATGGGCGGCTCCCGAGACGAGTACGAACGACAATCCAGGCAAAACGTTACGTAGGTGATCGCGTTCCGGGGTGCAACGACGCCGTCCGGGCGTGCTGCCCACGGGCCCTCCTTTCTGTTCGACCGGGGCCGGTACTGTTCGGCGAATGAGCTCGCTGAATCTCGACGACTTCACCGACCTGATCGAGCGCCCGGACGGCGGCGTACGTCGCGACGCGGAGGCGCGCCGGGAGCGTCAGGTCGTGCCGCCCGGAGCGCTGGGCCGCCTGGACGAACTGGGCGAGTGGCTGGCCGCGGCACAGTCCGCGGTGCCGGTGCGGCCCGTCGAACGGCCCCGGGCGGTGCTCTTCGCCGGCGATCACAAGATCGCCGAGCTGGGTGTCTCGGCGCGGCCCGCGGGCGGTGCGGGCGAGTTGGTGCGCGAGGTGCTGGAGGGCGGCCGGCCGGTGTCGGTGCTCGCCCGGCGGCTCGGCGTACCGGTCCGCGTCGTCGACATGTCGCTGGACTGCGACCCCGAGACGCTGCCGGCCGAGGTCTCCGGCCACCGGGTGCGGCGTGGCGGCGGGCGCATCGACATCGAGGACGCGCTGACCCCCGAGGAGGCGGAGGCCGCCTTCCGGGCCGGGATGGCGGTGGCCGACGAGGAGGCCGACTCGGGCACGGACCTGGTGGTGCTCGGCGATGTGAGCGTGGGCGGGACGACGGCGGCGGGCGTGCTGGTCGCGGCGTTGTGCGGGACCGACGCCTCCGTCGTCACCGGGCGGGGCGGGCTGCCCATCGACGACCTGGCCTGGATGCGGAAGTGCGCGGCGATCCGGGACGCGTTGCGCCGCGCCCGGCCGGTCCTCGGCGACCAGTTGCAGCTTCTCGCCACGGTGGGCGGCGCGGACCTCACCGCCATGACGGGCTTCCTGCTCCAGGCCGCGGTGCGGAAGATGCCGGTGATCCTGGACGGCGTCGTGTCGGCCGCGTGCGCGCTGGTCGGACAGCGGGTCGCCTTTCGGGCGCCGGACTGGTGGCTGGCGTCGCACGACAGCGGCGAGCCGGGCCAGGCCAAGGCGCTGGACCGGATGGCCCTGGAGCCGCTGCTGTCCCAGGGCGTGACGGTGGGTGAGGGCGCGGGGGGTCTCCTGGCCCTGCCCCTGGTCCAGGCCGCGGCGGCGCTGGCGGCGGAGCTGCCGGAAAGGTCGTCCGCCGAGAAGGCCGTCACCGCCGCCGAGTGATTCGCACCCGGGCGTGGGTGCGGGCCGGGGGTGGGTGTCGCGGGCCGGCGCTTGCCGGGTGCTGCCGCGCCCACCCGTGCCGCCCCTGGGGGTACCTCCCAGGCCGTTCAGGCACTGGGGGAGGCACGACTTGCCCGCGGTTGGGGGGAGAGCCGCGTACGGCGCGATCCCGACCTTCAACGCAACGCACCGCGCTGCGCGCACCCAACCCGCACAGGCGCCGCCGGCCTCAGCCCCGTGGGTCCGGGCGGCCGCCGATCCAGTCCTGGAAGGCGCGGCGTGGGCCGGACCAGCGGCGGTCGTGGTGGTAGGCCCGCAAGCGGGCGCGAGCGCGGGCACGCGGGCGGCCGGCGTAGAGACGGCGGGCCCAGGGCGAGCCGGGCCGGGCCAGCCGGACCGCGCCGATCAGCGCGATCACGGGCACGATCACCCCGAAGAGCGCGAGCCGCGTCTTGCCCTTGGCCAGGGCGAGGAGCGAGAACAGGAAGTTGCCCGCGACGGTCGTGACGACGCCCGCGCGGCCCTGCAACTCCTCCTGGTCCACCCCGTCGACCCCGAACGGCGTGAACCCGGCGAGGACCAGCCCCACCAGGGCCGCCGTGACCACCACGACCTCCACGCTCTGGCGCCCCTCCTCGGTCCAGTACACGTCGTCGAGGTGCAGGATCAGCGCGAACTCGTCCAGGACCAGCCCCGCCCCGATACCGAAGACCACGGCCGCGACGGCGGACCCGAACCCGTGCCGTCCCCCCGCCACCGCCGCGAACCCCCCGATGACGGTCAGGAGAACCCCGGGCACCACGTGGTGGATGTGCACCCCGCCCGCCTGGACGTTCCCGAACGGCCCCTTGCCCGCCCGGATCAGACGAGTGATGACCCGGGTGATCACGAACGTCAGCACGAAGGACCCCAGGGCGAGCAGCAGCGGCAGCTTGCCGGGTTCCACGATGTTCCGCTGCCACCAATCTCCCATATACGCACTTTATCCCCGCCCCTCGTCAACACCCTGCCCACCACCTCCGGGTACTCTGCGCCGGTGTCCAGGACCCCCTCCCCCGACGGCCTCCGCTTCGCCTTCGGCACCCTCACCGTGTTCCCGGTCGAGGTGACCCGCTGGGACAGGGAGGCGGCACGCGCCGGCATGCTGTGCGCGCCACTGGCCGGGCTGGCCGTCGGCGCCGCGTCCGCGGGCACCGGGCTCCTGCTGCTGTTCCTGGGCGCCGGCAGCCTCCTCGCCGCCGTCGCCACCGCCGCCGTACCCGCCGTCCTCACGCGGGGACTGCACCTGGACGGCCTGGCCGACACCGCGGACGGGCTGGGCAGCGGCAAGCCCGCCGAGGACGCCCTGCGGATCATGAAGCAGTCGGACATCGGGCCGTTCGGCGTACTCGCCCTGCTGTTCACGCTCCTCGCCCAGGTCGCCGCGCTGGCGCAGGCCTACGACGGCTCCTGGGCCCGGGGCGCGCTCGCCGCCGTGGTCTCGGCGACCGCCGCCCGGCTGGCGCTCACCCTGGCCGCCCGCACGGGCGTGCCCGCCGCCCGCCCGGAGGGACTCGGCGCGGCGGTCGCGGGGGTGGTCCCGGTCGCCGCGGCGCTGGGCGCGGCCGCCGCCGTCACCCTTGGGGCCGCGGGCGCGGGCGCGCTCCTGGGGCCGGACGACGTCGTACGCACGGCCCTCGCCGTCCTGTGCGCCGTGGCCGCGGCCGAACTGCTCCTGCGGCACTGCGTCCGCCGCTTCGGCGGCGTCACGGGCGACGTCTTCGGCGGCGTCGCGGAGACGGCGGCCACCACGGCACTGGTGGTCTCGGTCCTCGGCTGATCCCGGAGCGGGAGCCGGGAGGGCACCGGCCTCAGCAGGCCTCGCGCTCGGCTCCCAGCTCGTACTTCTTCAGCATCGAACTGAGCCGCATCTCCCGGGACTCGGCACAGAACCGCTCGGTGGGCAGCTCGTACTCGACGTGGAAGACCGCCTTGTCCGCCTCGATGAACGGCTGGTTGTCGGCGCACTCGCCGTACTGCGCGCACTGCTCGTTGACCGCGAAGTCGAAGTCGTCGACCAGTTCGGGGATCTGGTCGAGGTCGTTCTTGAGCCCGACGGCCATTCCGCGTTCGTGGGCGAGTTCGGCGATGAGCCGGTTGTAGCGGAGCTGGTCGTCCGCGGTGAGGGGGAAGCCGGTCTCGTTCCGGTAGCCGTCCATGTTGTCCGGCTCGACGGCGTCGAAGCCCTTCTCCCGGCACATGTCGAGGCGTTCGGCCATCAGCGGCTCCAGGACGTCCGTCGCGCGGATGTCCAGCCACCGCTCGCCCTCCCACCCGTTGCCCTTGCCCAGCACGGACTTGGGGAACTTCGCCGCGTCGGGCCGGAAGTCCTCCCAGGCGCCGGTGGAGAGGTAGCAGATGACCTTGCGGCCGTCGTCGTGCAGACCGGTGACCGTGGCTTTCGTGTGGTCGAAGCCGTCGATGTCGTAGACGGGCACGTCCACGGAGGTGTCGAGCTTCCCGCTGAGCTGCCACTGCCAGGCGGTGCCGGGCCTCGGCTGCCAGTGGTCCGCGGCGTCCCCGCCGTCCCGGCCGCCTCCGCCGTCAACGGGAGACGAGGTGCAGCCCGCGAGCAGCAGGAGGAGGGCTATCGACAGGACCGGGCGTCTCACGGGGGTGCTCCAGGGTGTGGGGTGGCGCGGTGGCGTACCCCAGGAATGATCTCTCATCCCGGGTGTCCGGCGGGAAACCGCGGCCCCGCGGGAGCGGACGCGCGCGGGCGCGAGCGTAGGCTCGTCCCGGGTGTTCGCCCGCCCGGGCGAGGACCGCGTCGCAGGAGGGATCTAGGGTCGGATGTCGGGCCCGGTCGACCCACCCGCATTCGGCCACACCAGACTTCATACGGAAGCGAGAATTCACCACCGTGACTGCTCTCACTCTCAGCACCGCAGCGGCGCCCGGCCTCCGGGCCGACGCGATCGTGATCGGTGTCGCCAAGGACACGGCATCCAGGTCCGGGGGTCTGGTCGTCGCACCGGGCGCCGAGGCCGTGGACAAGGCGTACGACGGCCGGCTCGCCGGCGTCCTGGAGACCCTCGGTGCCTCCGGCGCCGAGGGCGAGGTGACGAAGCTGCCCGCTCCGTCCGGCTTCAAGGCACCCATCGTGGTGGCGGTGGGTCTCGGCGCCCAGCCCGAGAAGGACGCCTCCTTCGACGCCGAGGCGCTGCGCCGGGCGGCCGGTGTCGCGGCCCGCACCCTGGCCGGCGCCAAGAAGGCCGCCTTCGCCCTCCCGCTCACCGAGGCCGCCGACGCCGGCGCCGTCGGTGAGGGGGTGCTGCTCGGCGCGTACACCTTCGACGCCTACAAGGAGCAGGGCGCCGCCAAGGCCAAGAACGGCAAGGCCCCGCTGGCGGAGGCCACGCTGCTCGGCGGCAAGCCCCGCGACAAGGCGTACAAGGCGGCGGTCGAGCGTGCCGCGGCGGTGGCCGAGGAGCTGAACCGCGCCCGCGACCTGGTCAACACCCCGCCGAACGACCTGAACCCGGAGGCCTTCGCGGCGGTCGCGCAGGCCGCGGCCAAGGAGCACGGCATCAAGGTGCAGGTGCTCGACGAGAAGGCGCTCACCAAGGGCGGCTACGGCGGCATCCTCGGCGTCGGTGCCGGTTCGGCGGCGGGTCCGCGGCTGGTGAAGCTGTCGTACACGTCGTCCAAGGCGACGAAGTCCCTGGCGTTCGTCGGCAAGGGCATCACCTACGACTCGGGCGGCATCTCGCTGAAGCCGGCCGGGCACAACGAGACGATGAAGTGCGACATGGCCGGTGCCGCCGCCGTGTTCGCCGCGGTCGTCGCCGCCGCGCGTCTGGGCCTGGAGGTCAACGTGACCGGCTGGCTGGCGCTGGCCGAGAACATGCCCTCGGGCTCGGCGACGCGCCCGGGTGACGTGCTGCGGATGTACAGCGGCAAGACGGTGGAGGTGCTCAACACCGACGCCGAGGGCCGGCTCGTGCTCGCGGACGCGCTGTGGGCGGCCTCGCAGGAGAAGCCGGACGCGATCATCGACGTGGCGACGCTGACCGGCGCGATGATGCTGGCGCTGGGCAGCCGGACGTACGGGGTCATGGCGAACGACGACGCGTTCCGCGCCGCGGTGCACGAGGCGGCGGAGGAGGTCGGCGAGCCGGCCTGGCCGATGCCGCTGCCGGAGCACCTGCGCAAGGGCATGGACTCGGCGACCGCGGACATCGCGAACATGGGTGAGCGGATGGGCGGCGGCCTGGTCGCCGGTCTCTTCCTTCGCGAGTTCGTGGGCGAGGGCATCGCCTGGGCGCACCTGGACATCGCGGGCCCGGCCTTCAACGAGAGCGGTCCCTTCGGGTACACGCCGAAGGGTGGTACGGGTACGGCGGTGCGGACGCTCGTGCGGGTTGCCGAGCTGACGGCTGCGGGTGACCTGGGCTAGGGGCGCCCAAGGAGTCGGGGGTGCGGGTGATCTTGCGGCTGCGAGTCCGTCGTGGCTGGTCGCGCAGTTCCCCGCGCCCCTGGCGGCGTTGCGGTGCCGTAGGGCAGAACGGTCGCGCCCACGCGGCGGAGCCGCAGATCAGACACGGCCCCGCGCCCCTGGCGGCGATGCGCCGCCGTCGGTGTCCGGTGAACGTGGGGCGTCTCACACCCCGGCCCCACGTCTCGTTCGCCTCTCACAAGTGCGAAGATGGAGCCCGGCAGGACAGGGCCCACCCAAGGGCCGAGAACAATGAGCGGCCGGACACCAGCCGCCGACCGGTCACTGGAGACCGGCGTGGCGCACATGCATGGAGGACGTGACGTGGCGAACGACGCCAGCACCGTTTTCGACCTAGTGATCCTCGGCGGTGGCAGCGGTGGTTACGCCGCGGCCCTGCGCGGGGCGCAGCTGGGCCTGGACGTCGCCCTGATCGAGAAGGGCAAGGTCGGCGGTACCTGCCTGCACAACGGCTGCATTCCTACGAAGGCCCTGCTGCACGCGGGCGAGATCGCCGACCAGGCCCGCGAGAGCGAGCAGTTCGGTGTGAAGGCCACCTTCGAGGGCATCGACATGGCGGCCGTCCACAAGTACAAGGACGACGTGATCTCGGGCCTCTACAAGGGCCTGCAGGGTCTGATCGCCTCGCGCAAGGTGACCTACATCGAGGGCGAGGGCCGGCTGTCCTCGCCGACCTCCGTGGATGTGAACGGTCAGCGGGTCCAGGGCCGGCACGTGCTGCTGGCCACCGGCTCCGTGCCGAAGTCGCTGCCCGGCCTGGACATCGACGGCGACCGGATCATCTCCTCCGACCACGCCCTCAAGCTCGACCGCGTGCCGAAGTCCGCGATCGTGCTGGGCGGCGGCGTCATCGGCGTCGAGTTCGCCTCCGCGTGGAAGTCCTTCGGCGCCGACGTCACGATCATCGAGGGCCTCAAGCACCTCGTCCCGGTCGAGGACGAGAACAGCTCCAAGCTGCTGGAGCGCGCCTTCCGCAAGCGCGGCATCAAGTTCAACCTGGGCACCTTCTTCGAGAAGGCCGAGTACACCCAGGACGGCGTCAAGGTCACCCTCGCCGACGGCAAGGAGTTCGAGGCCGAGGTCCTGCTCGTCGCCATCGGCCGCGGCCCGGTCTCCCAGGGCCTGGGCTACGAGGAGGCCGGGGTCGCCATGGACCGCGGCTTCGTCCTCGTCGACGAGTACATGCGGACCAACGTCCCGACGATCTCCGCCGTCGGTGACCTCGCCCCCACCCTCCAGCTCGCGCACGTCGGCTTCGCCGAGGGCATCCTGGTGGCGGAGCGGCTCGCCGGCCTGAAGACCGTCCCGGTCGACTACGACGGCGTGCCGCGGGTGACGTACTGCCACCCCGAGGTCGCCTCCGTCGGCATCACCGAGGCCAAGGCCAAGGAGATCTACGGCGCGGACAAGGTCGTCGCCCTGAAGTACAACCTGGCCGGCAACGGCAAGAGCAAGATCCTCAAGACCGCCGGCGAGATCAAGCTCGTGCAGGTCAAGGACGGTGCCGTGGTCGGCGTCCACATGGTCGGCGACCGCATGGGCGAGCAGGTCGGCGAAGCCCAGCTGATCTACAACTGGGAGGCGCTGCCGGCCGAGGTGGCCCAGCTCGTCCACGCCCACCCGACGCAGAACGAGGCGATGGGCGAGGCGCACCTGGCGCTGGCCGGCAAGCCGCTGCACTCCCACGACTGACCTCCCTCGGTCATTGGGCGCGACGACACAGACTTCCGCAATTTCGTAAGGAGCAACCGAAACCATGGCGGTTTCCGTAACCCTTCCGGCGCTCGGCGAGAGCGTCACCGAGGGCACCGTCACCCGTTGGCTGAAGGCCGAGGGTGAGCGCGTCGAGGCCGACGAGCCGTTGCTCGAGGTCTCGACCGACAAGGTCGACACCGAGATCCCGGCGCCCGCGTCGGGCGTGCTGTCCTCCATCAAGGTCGCCGAGGACGAGACCGTCGAGGTCGGCGCCGAGCTGGCGCTGATCGACGACGGCACCGGCGCCCCGGCCGCCGAGCAGGCCCCGCAGGCCGAGCAGGCCGCCGAGCCCGCTCCCGAGCCCGCCGCTGCCGCCCCGTCCACCGAGCAGGCCGCCCCGGCGCCCGCGCCGAGCGCCGAGCAGTCCGGCGGCGGTTCCGCCGAGGGCACGGACGTCGTCCTGCCCGCGCTCGGCGAGTCCGTCACCGAGGGCACCGTCACCCGCTGGCTGAAGTCGGTCGGCGACAGTGTCGAGGCCGACGAGCCGCTGCTCGAGGTGTCCACCGACAAGGTCGACACCGAGATCCCCGCCCCCGCCTCCGGCACCCTGCTGGAGATCGTGGTCGGCGAGGACGAGACCGCCGAGGTCGGCGCCAAGCTCGCCGTCATCGGCGAGGCGGGTGCCGCTCCGGCCGCCGCCCCCGCCCAGGAGGCGCCGGCTCAGGAAGCCCCGGCCCAGGAGGCCCCGGCCAAGCCCGAGCCCACCCCGGCTCCGGAGCCGGCTCCGGCTCCGGCTCCCGCGCAGGCCGCCCCGGCCCCGCAGGCGGCCCCGGCTCCCGCCCCGCAGCCCGCCGCCCCGGCGCCCAAGCCCGCCCCGGCGCAGCCCGCTCCGGCCGCCGCCCAGCCGGCGGACGACGGCGCCTACGTCACCCCGCTGGTGCGCAAGCTCGCCTCCGAGAACGGCGTGGACCTGTCCACCGTCAAGGGCACCGGCGTCGGCGGCCGCATCCGCAAGCAGGACGTCATCGCCGCCGCCGAGGCCGCGAAGGCCGCCGCTCCGGCGCCCGCCGCCGCGACCGGGGGCACGGCCACCGCCGCGAAGAAGGCTCCCACCCTGGAGGCCTCCCCGCTGCGCGGCCAGACCGTCAAGATGCCCCGCATCCGCAAGGTCATCGGCGACAACATGGTCAAGGCGCTGCACGAGCAGGCGCAGCTGTCGTCGGTCGTCGAGGTCGACGTCACCCGTCTGATGAAGCTGCGCGGCCGGGCCAAGGACGCGTTCGCGGCCCGTGAGGGCGTCAAGCTCTCGCCGATGCCGTTCTTCGTGCGGGCCGCCGCCCAGGCGCTGAAGGCGCACGCGCCGATCAACGCCAAGATCAACGAGGCCGAGGGGACCATCACCTACTTCGACACCGAGAACATCGGTATCGCGGTGGACTCCGAGAAGGGCCTGATGACCCCGGTCATCAAGAACGCCGGCGACCTCAACCTGGCCGGTATCGCGAAGGCGACCGCCGACCTGGCGGGCAAGGTGCGGGCCAGCAAGATCAGCCCGGACGAGCTGGCCGGTGCGACCTTCACCATCAGCAACACCGGTTCGCGCGGCGCGCTCTTCGACACGATCATCGTGCCGCCGGGCCAGGTCGCCATCCTCGGCATCGGCGCCACGGTCAAGCGTCCGGCCGTCGTCGAGACGGAGGAGGGTCCCGTCATCGGCATCCGCGACATGACGTTCCTGACCCTGTCCTACGACCACCGCCTGGTGGACGGCGCCGACGCCGCCCGCTACCTGACGGCGGTCAAGGCGATCCTGGAGGCCGGCGAGTTCGAGGTCGAGCTCGGCCTGTAGTCCCTCGCCAGTGGGCCTGTACGGTGCCCCCGCCCGGAATCCTCCGGGCGGGGGCATCGCCGTGTTCCGGGCGGGGAACGCTGTGTAAGTCTCGTCTCACCTGCGCCGAAGCGCCCCCGTGCGCCCTTCCCGCCCGCCGCGACGGCCGTATTGTTACTCAACGTCAAACGCCCCAGGGGGCCGAACAGACCCCTCCCGAAGGAGCTCCCATGACCGCGCCCGTCGTCCACTCGCTGCGCGAACAGATCCGCGAGCACATCCTGGAAGGGATCATCAGCGGGCGCTGGCAGCCGGGCGAGCGGATCGTGGAGCGCCGGATCGCCACCGAGCTGGAGGTCAGCCAGACGCCGGTGCGGGAGGCGCTGCGGGAGCTGGAGTCGCTGCGGCTGATCGAGTCGGCGCCGAACAAGGGCGTGCGGGTGCGGAACCTGACCGCCGCCGACCTGGAGGAGAGCTACCCCGTCCGGGCCGGCCTGGAGGCCATCGCGGCCGAACTGGCGGCGGACCGGCTCGCCCTGGACTGCTCGGCCCTGGAGCCGCACGTCGCGGCGCTGTACGAGGCCGACCGGGTCTCCGACGGGACGGGCCAGGTGCGGCACACGGTGGGCTTCCACCGCGAGCTGGTCCGCGCGGCGGGCAACTCGGTGCTGCTGCACACGTGGGAGGGGCTGGGCATCGAGGTCTTCACGGCCCTGTCGATACGGTGGCTGGGCACGGTGCAGCAGTCGTACGCGGAGGAGCACGAGGAACTGGTCGCGGCGTTCCGTCGCCGGGACCCCCGCATCCCGGAGATCGTCAAGTCCCACGTCCTGGGCTGCGCCCCCCGCGCCTGACCACCCCTGGGAGCTGCGCCCCCAGACCCCCCGATCTCGCGCAGTTCCCCGCGCCCCTAAAAGGGGCGCGGGGAAC